>NZ_JAUPWM010000008.1:0-302851 GCF_032436795.1 Streptomyces sp. P9(2023) | reverse complement strand
AAGATGGACGGGGTATCAACTAATCTGGCGTTGATTTTTGGCACGCTGTTGAGTTCTCAAGGAACGGACGCTTCCTTTGTACTCACCCTCTCGGGCTTTCCTCCGGGCTTTTCCCTTCGGTCTTGCGTTTCCGACTCTATCAGACCTTTTCGATCCGATTTCCTCGGTGCTTTCCGGCCTCTTCGGTTTCCCGTTTCGGCCTTCCTGCGTTTCCGACTCTATCAGATCCTTTCGGGCCTGATTCCCAGTCAGAGTGGGCTGTCTTCGCGGCTGTTGGGCCGTTCCGACGAGTGAGACTTTAGCGGATTCCCTGCCCCCGACGCTAATCGGGCGGCTCGCGCTCAAACCTTCGAACGCGGATTCCTCATTTCGCAAAAACGCACGGAAAGCACGACGGCGCGATGAAGCGCCGTCAGCTTCTGAGGATCTTGCGGAATGGCTGTCCGGGGCCGACCGGAGTCGGTGCTCACGTCGGACAACTCGGAGAACACTACGGATCGGGTAATCCCGTGTCAACCCCGGTCCTCGGGCGTAGCCTCTCCGTATGACCACGCATGCGCACACCACCCAGTGGTGGGCCGCCTGACCGGCGGCCCGGACTGACGCATGCACTCAGCGGCCGCCGACTCGGCGGCCGTTCGCGTATCCCCTCCGGGAGTGCGGCCGACGGGTCGGCGCACATAGGAGAGGGCGAAACGTACGCGATGAAGCGGATCTTCAGCGGGGTCAAGCCGACCGGCCATCTGACCCTGGGCAACTACCTCGGGGCCGTGCGGCGGTGGGTCGAGGTGGACCAGCACCGGTCGGACTCGCTGTTCAGCGTCGTGGATCTGCACGCGCTGACCGTGGAGCACGATCCCGCGCGGGTGCGGCGGCTGAGCCGGCAGGCGGCCACGCTGCTGCTGGCGGCCGGGCTGGATCCGAAGCTGTGCACCCTCTTCGTCCAGAGCCATGTGGACGAGCACGCGCGGCTCTCGTATCTGCTGGAGTGCACGGCCACGGACGGCGAGCTGCGGCGGATGATCCAGTACAAGGAGAAGGGCGCTCGGGCGCTGGCCGCTGGGGAAGGGGTGCGGCTGTCTCTGCTGACGTATCCGGTGCTGATGGCGGCGGACATCCTGGCCTACGGGACCGATGAGGTGCCGGTCGGTGAGGACCAGACGCAGCACGTGGAGCTGACCCGGGATCTGGCGGTGCGGTTCAACCAGCGGTGCGGGCAGGTGTTCACCGTGCCGAAGGCGACGCATCCCGAGGTGGCGGCTCGGGTCATGGATCTGCAGGATCCGCTGTCGAAGATGGGGAAGTCCCACGAGAACGCGGCCGGGATCGTCTATCTGCTGGACGACGAGGACACCGTCCGGCGGAAGGTCATGCGTGCGGTGACCGACAGCGGGACGGATGTGGCGTACGACCGGGAGGGTCGGCCCGGGGTCGCGAACCTGCTGAATCTGCTCGCGGCCGCGACCGGTGGGAGTCCGGAGGACTTGGCGGGTGCGTATCAGTCGTACGGGGCCTTGAAGAGGGACACCGCGGACGCCTTGGTTGCGCTGCTGCGGCCGGTGCGGGAGCGGCACGCGGAGCTGGCGGCCGATCCGGGGTATGTGGATCAGGTGCTGCGGGACGGGGCCGAGCGGGCCCGGGGGATGGCGCGGCCGCTGGTGGACCGGGCCTATCGGGCGATCGGGTTGCTGCCTGCCGGGTGACCGGATGGCCGTGTGGCGAGGTGCGGGTCCTCGCCACACGGGCCCGGTGCGTCAGCCGTTGCCGCTGGCGAGTTCGCGGCTGCGGTCGCGGGCGGCTTCGAGGGCGGCGATCAGGGCGGCCCGTACGCCGTGGTTCTCCAGTTCGCGGATGGCGCTGATGGTGGTGCCGGCCGGGGAGGTGACGGCCTCGCGGAGCTTGACGGGGTGCTCACCGCTGTCGCGGAGCATCACGGCGGCGCCGATGGCGGCCTGGACGATCAGGTCGTGGGCCTGGGCGCGGGGCAGGCCGAGGAGGATGCCGGCGTCGGTCATGGCCTCGACGAGGAAGTAGAAGTACGCCGGGCCGGAGCCCGAGAGGGCGGTGGCGGCGTCCTGCTGTGACTCGGGGACGCGGAGCGTCTTGCCGACGCCGCCGAAGATCTCCTCGGTGTGGACGAGGTGGTCGGGGGTGGCGTGGCTGCCGGCCGAGATGACCGACATGCCCTCGTCCACCAGGACGGGGGTGTTGGGCATGACGCGGACGACGGGGGTGCCGGTGGTGAGTCGTTCCTCGATGAACGAGGTGGGGATGCCGGCCGCGGCGCTGATGACCAGGCGGTCGGCGGTGACGTGCGGGGCGAGTTCGTCGAGGAGACGGCCCATGTCCTGGGGCTTCACGGCGAGGATGAGGGTGTCGGCGCGCTTGGCGGCCTCGGCGTTGCTGACGGGCTCGACGCCGTAGCGGGCGTGCAGCTCTTCGGCGCGCTCGGTGCGGCGGGTGGTGACCAGGAGATTGGCGGGGCGCCAGCCGGCCCGGATCATGCCGCTGAGGAGCGCTTCACCGATCTTGCCGGTGCCGAGGACTGCGACGGTCTGGGTCATGGCTCTGTTCACCTCGCCGGAAGGAATACGTGGGGCCATCCTCGCACCGTGCGGGGGTGTGCGGCCCGGGCGTCCGAGGGGCGGTACGCCGCTCGGACCCGTATGCCCCGGCGAGGGCGTCAGGCGGTGCGGCGGCGGAGGGTGGCCGCGCCGAGGGCGAGGACGAGCAGGGCGCAGCCGGCGACGACGAGGGCGTCGCGGATGAAGTCGCCGGTGATGTCGGGGTTGCGGACGACCTGGTTCATGCCGTCGACGGCGTACGACATGGGCAGCACGTTGGAGATGCCTTCGAGGACGGGCTGCATCTGGTCGCGGGCGATGAACAGGCCGCAGAGCAGCAGCTGGGGGAAGATCACGGCCGGCATGAACTGGACGGCCTGGAACTCGGAGGCGGCGAAGGCCGAGACGAAGAGGCCGAGGGCGGTGCCGAGCAGGGCGTCGAGCAGCGCGACGAGGAGGAGGAGCCAGGGCGAGCCGACGACTTCGAGTCCGAGGAGGCCGACGGCGAGGCCGGTGGCGAGGACCGACTGGACGATGGCGAGCAGCCCGAAGGCGAGGGCGTAGCCGGCGATGAGGTCGCCCTTGCCCAGGGGCATGGCGAGCAGACGTTCCAGGGTGCCGGAGGTGCGTTCGCGCAGGGTGGCGATCGAGGTCACGAGGAACATCGTGATCAGCGGGAAGATGCCGAGCAGCGAGGCGCCGATGTTGTCGAAGGTGCGCGGGTTCCCGTCGAAGACGTACCGGAGCAGGAAGAGCATCAGGCACGGCACGAGGATCATCAGCGCGATCGAGCGCGGGTCGTGACGCAGCTGCCGCAGGACGCGCGCGGCGGTGGCGAGGGTGCGGGCACTGCTCATGGGTGGGACTCCTGGAGGCGTACGGCTTCGCGGGCGTTGGCGGCGTCGACGAGGTGGAGGAAGGCCCCTTCGACGGTGGCGGTGTCGTTGCGGCGGCGCAGGGCCTCGGGGGTGTCTTCGGCGAGGATCTCGCCGTCGCGCATGAGGAGGAGGCGGTGACAGCGTTCGGCCTCGTCCATGACGTGGGAGGAGACGAGGATCGCGGCGCCGCGCTCGTCGGCGATGCGGTGGAAGAGGTTCCACAGGTCGCGGCGGAGGACGGGGTCGAGGCCGACGGTGGGTTCGTCGAGGACGAGAACCTCCGGGGTGCCGAGGAGGGCGACGGCGAGGGAGACGCGGCTGCGCTGGCGACCGGAGAGCCGGCTGGCCAGGGCGTCGGCGTGCGAGGCGAGGTCGACGTCGTCGATGGCGCGGGCGACGGCGGCGTGGCGCTCGTCTCGGTGGGCGCGGCCGGGGAGGAGGACGGCGGCGAAGTAGTCGAGGTTCTGGCGGACGGTGAGGTCGTCGTAGATGGACGGCGCCTGGGTGACGTAGCCGATGCGGGAGCGCAGGGCGGCGTCGCCGGCCGGGCGGCCGAGGACTTCGAGGGTTCCGGTGACGTTCGCCTGGGTGCCGACGACGGCGCGCATCAGGGTGGATTTGCCGCAGCCCGAGGGGCCGAGGAGGCCGGTGATCCGGCCTGCGGGGACGGCGAAGTCGAGCCCGCGCAGGACGGTGCGGTCGCCTCGTACGACGGTGAGGCCGTGCGCGACGATCGCTTCGGCGGTGCCTCCATCCGAGTAATTCATCATGCGTTGAATAATGCTCCGGGGGTGTCGGGGGCGTCAAGCATCGAGCCCCGGCCGGCTGGTGCCGGTCGGGGCTCTCTTGGTTGGGGGTGGGTTATGGGCTGGGGGGCTACTTGCGCTTGGGCTTTTTGCGGGCGGCCGGGTTGCCCGTGCGGGTACCTCGGCGCTTCTCGTACTGGGCGCGTGCCGTCTCGTACTCGGTGCGGCGGAGCTTCTCGCCCGGCGCCTCGACGAGGCAGCGGAAGAAGTAGGCGAGGAGGGAGCCGATGAAGCCGATCATCTTGAGGCTGCGCAGCGAGTCCTCGCGGGCCGGGTCGGCGGGGCGGCGGACGAAGCCCTCCCAGGTCTTACGGAAGGCGATGGCGCCGCAGATCCCGAACATCAGCACCACGAGCAGGTTCACGAAGCCGCCGACCTCGGCGATCTCAAGCCCCTGGTAGGCGAAGCGCAGCACGAAGCAGCCCGCCGCGGCGGCGACGAGCGCCCCGAGGGCGAGGCCGGCGCGGCGCAGCCCGTACTGCCCGTCGTGCTCCACCCATGTCGTCCCGAAGAAACGGATCTCCTCGGGCTGCGGACCGGCGGGCGCGCCGACCGTGCTGTTGCTGGGCTTGGCGGTCTGGTCTTCGTCGCTCACGAGGTCGATTATCCCCGTATCCCCGGGTCCGGGGACGGCAGGCGACGGGAGGGCGTCAGCCGCAGCGCTTGGCGACGAGGCCGTCGCTGCCTGTCTTCACGTACGCGTCGGAGATGAACTCGCCGGCCGCGATGTTGTCCCAGATGTTCGTCGTGCCGTACGGGCCGGAGACCCACTCGCCCGTCGTCTGGCAGTAGATCGGCACCCGGACGTCCTGGGCCAGCGTCCGCACGATGCGGTACTGGGTGCCCGGGCCCGAGCGCACGTTCACGCGGTAGCCGGGCGCGACCGGATAGCGCACCACGCTCATCGTGGAGACTCCGTCCAGGCCCGCTGCCCCGGTCGCCGTGTCGGTCGTGTTCTCCATCGTCTTGTCCGTTCCCATGGCGTTCTCCCCCGTTGGCGCAAAAGCGCTCCGCTGTAATTCACTCTCCGCGACGCGCAGGCTAGCAAGCCCCACCGACATCACGGGTGCCATCGACTAGGCTCCGTGCGTCGCGCACGCGCGCGAAATCGACGCGGAACCACACGGGGGTGGGCGATGCCGCCGTTGCGCAGGCCTGGTGCCGACCGGGAAGCGGAAGAGCCCGAGTACGCGGGCGACTACCGGCTCCAGGCCAACCTCGGCTCGGGCGGCATGGGCGTGGTGCACCTGGCCACCTCTGCCTCCGGGCTGCGGCTCGCGGTCAAGGTGGTGCACGGACAGTACGCGGAGGACCCGGAGTTCAGGGCGCGTTTCCGCCAGGAGGTGGCCGCCGCGCGCCGGGTGAGCGGGGCCTTCACCGCACCCGTCGTGGACGCCGACCCCGACGCCGTACGCCCCTGGATGGCCACCCTCTACGTGCCCGGCCCCACCCTCGCCGACCAGGTGAAGCGGAACGGGCCGCTCTCCCCCGCCGAGCTGCGCCGGCTGACGGCCGGGCTCGCCGAGGCGCTCCGCGACATCCACCGGGCCGGTGTCGTCCACCGCGACCTCAAGCCGAGCAACGTCCTGCTGACCGACACCGGGCCGAAGGTCATCGACTTCGGCATCTCCCGGCCGGTCGACAGCGATCTGCGCACGGAGACGGGGAAGCTGATCGGCTCGCCGCCGTTCATGGCGCCCGAGCAGTTCCAGCGGCCCCGCGAGGTCGGCCCGGCGGCGGACGTGTTCGCGCTCGGCTCCGTGCTGGTGCACGCGGCCACGGGGCACGGGCCGTTCGACTCGGACAGCCCGTACATCGTCGCGTACCAGGTCGTCCACGACGAACCGGATCTGACGGGGCTTCCGGACGCTCTGGCTCCGCTCGTCGCGCGCTGTCTGGCCAAGGAGGCGGCGGAGCGCCCGACTCCGGACGAGATCATGTCGGCGCTGCAGCCTCCTTCGTACGAGGCGGCGGCGTTCATACCCGCCCAGCGGCGGCCGCCCACGCTGCCCGGCCCGCTCCCCGGTGCGCTCCCCGGTGCGTCTCCCGCTGCTGCTGCGGCTTCGGCGGCGTGGGATGCCGACACCCCCGTACGGGCACCGGTGCCACGCGCGCGTGGGCGGCGTCGGCTCCGGCCGTCGGTCGTGGCCGTCGCCGTGCTCGCCGTCCTCGCCGCCGGCGGGGCGTTCGTGGCCCTGCGTACGGATGCCGGCGACGCCACCGGACCCCGGTCGCACCCCGCCGGTGGGGCGGCGGCGGCCTTCGAGGGCTGGGAGACCGTACTGGGCGAGAGCGGCACCCCCGCCTGCGTCTCCGCGGCCGACGCCCTCTACTGCTCCGCACCCGGCGTCGCACTCGCCCGGCTCGACCCCGCGAGCGGTCGCGTGCTCTGGTCGCGGCCCGGAGCGGACGGCGCGCGGGTCTCGGCGCCCGTGGCCTTCGGCGGGCTCGTCGGCGCCGTCGCGGACGACGGGACCCTGCGGGCGTTCGGCGCGGACCGGGGCGCTCCGGTCTGGGACACCGGCACCGCCGCACGCCAGGAAGGCGCCAACCCGGCCGGGGACACCCTGCTCTACCCGACCTCCACGTCGGCGGTCCGAGGGGTCGACGGCGCCACGGGCAAGCAGCGCTGGCGGCATCCCCTGCCCGGCTTCACCGCGCCCCGCTTCGGGCCGTACGACGAGGCTTCGGGGCTCGTGCCCGTCTTCGAGACCACCGGCGGCGCCTCCCGCACCACGCTCGCGGCCCTGCGGCCCGAGACCGGCGAGATCGTCCGGCGGCAGCGGCTCGCGGGCGATCTCGTACCGGTGGGCGCGGGCGCGAACGGCGTGGTGCTCCTGCGCTCGTCGAACGCCGACAGCCAGACCGACGCCGTCGTCCGCTACGACCCCGCCGACGGTTCCGTACGCCGTATCGCCCTGCCGTACCCGCTGGACGACCCGCGGATCGCGGTTCTCGGCGACACCGTCCACCTCCTCGACTCCGCCGGCCGGCTCACCGCCCTCGACACCGCCGCCGCGCCCGCCGGGCGGGTGCTCTGGGAGTTGGAGACGGCGGCGGGGAACGTTTCCGCGCCCGTCCTCGGGCCCGGTGGGCGGCTGTACTTCTCGGTGGCCGACGGGCGCCTGCTCGCCGTCGACACCGAGCGCGGGGCGCTGCTCGGGCAGACCGGACCGCGGCTGCGGGACGGGCGGCTCGAGTACGCGACGACGGTGCCCGCGCCGGTCGTCGCCGGGGACACGGTGTTCGGGACGGCGCCCGACGGGTCCGTGTTCGCGGTGGACGGGCGGGATCCGGCGGGGTGGTGACGACCGGTCACGACCTCACCAAAAGGGGAAGCGCGGGGAGTGGGTCCTTCGACCGCTCCCCGCGCTTCTTCTCTTCTACGGCGTCCCGGCGTCAGCCGAGCTTCGAGACGTCCCGGACCGCGCCCTTGTCCGCGCTCGTCGCCATCGCCGCGTACGCCCGCAGCGCCGCCGAGACCTTGCGCTCGCGGTTCTTCGGGGCGTAGACCCCGCCCAGCGCCTCGCGGCGGGCCGCCAGCGTCGCGTCGTCGACCAGCAGCTCGATCGCCCGGCCCGGGATGTCGATACGGATCCGGTCACCGTCCTCGACCAGCGCGATCGTGCCGCCCGACGCCGCCTCCGGCGAGGCGTGGCCGATCGACAGACCCGACGTACCGCCCGAGAAGCGGCCGTCCGTCACCAGCGCGCAGGTCTTGCCCAGGCCCCGGCCCTTGAGGAAGGACGTCGGGTAGAGCATCTCCTGCATGCCCGGGCCGCCGCGCGGGCCCTCGTAGCGGATGACGACCACGTCGCCGTCCTTGACCTGCTTGTTCAGGATCTTCTCGACGGCCTCGTCCTGCGACTCGCAGACGACGGCCGGGCCCTCGAAGGTCCAGATCGACTCGTCCACGCCGGCCGTCTTCACGACACAGCCGTCGACGGCCAGGTTGCCGCGCAGGACCGCGAGTCCGCCGTCCTTCGAGTACGCGTGGGCCGCGTCGCGGATGCAGCCGCCGGCCGCGTCCGTGTCCAGGGTGTCCCAGCGCTCGGACTGCGAGAAGGCGGTCGCCGAGCGGACGCAGCCGGGGGCCGCGTGCCACAGCTCGACGGCCTCCTCGGAGGGGGAGCCGCCGCGGACGTCCCAGGTCTCCAGCCACTCCTTGATGGAGCGGGAGTGGACGGTGTGGACGTCCTCGTTGAGGAGCCCGGCGCGGTACAGCTCGCCGAGGATGGCCGGGATGCCGCCGGCGCGGTGGATGTCCTCCATGTAGTACGTGCCGCCGGGCGCCACGTTCGGCGCGACCTTGGCCAGGCACGGCACGCGGCGCGAGATCGCGTCCATGTCGGACAGGCCGTAGTCCAGTTCGGCCTCCTGGGCGGCGGCCAGCAGGTGCAGGATCGTGTTGGTCGAGCCGCCCATGGCGATGTCCAGGGCCATGGCGTTCTCGAAGGCCGCGCGGGTCGCGATCGAGCGCGGCAGGACCGAGTCGTCGTCCTCGTCGTAGTAGCGACGGGTGATGTCGACGACCGTGCGGGCCGCGTTCTCGTACAGCGCCCTGCGGGCGGTGTGGGTGGCGAGGACCGAGCCGTTGCCGGGGAGGGAGAGGCCGATGGCCTCGGTCAGGCAGTTCATCGAGTTGGCGGTGAACATGCCGGAACAGGACCCGCAGGTCGGGCAGGCGTTCTCCTCGATACGGAGGATGTCCTCGTCCGAAATCTTGTCGTTGACGGCGTCGGAGATCGCGTCGACCAGGTCGAGCGTACGGACCGTGCCGTCGACCAGCGTGGCCTTGCCGGACTCCATCGGGCCGCCGGAGACGAAGACCGTCGGGATGTTGAGGCGCAGGGCCGCGTTCAGCATGCCGGGGGTGATCTTGTCGCAGTTGGAGATGCAGATCAGGGCGTCGGCGCAGTGCGCCTCGACCATGTACTCCACGCTGTCCGCGATCAGGTCGCGGGAGGGGAGGGAGTACAGCATGCCGCCGTGGCCCATCGCGATGCCGTCGTCGACCGCGATCGTGTTGAACTCGCGCGGGATGGCGCCCGCCGCCGTGATGGCCTCGGAGACGATCCGGCCGACCGGCTGGAGGTGGGTGTGGCCGGGGACGAACTCGGTGAAGGAGTTGGCGACGGCGATGATCGGCTTCCGGCCGATGTCCGCGCCGGGTACACCGGAGGCGCGCATAAGGGCGCGTGCGCCCGCCATGTTGCGGCCGTGGGTGACTGTGCGGGACCTCAGCTCGGGCATCGTCGCTCGCTCCTCAGTGATGGTCTAGGGATGCTCAGGGATGGGTGTGCTTGCTGTCGAGCGTACGCCGACCGCCCAAGACGTGGACGGTCTGTCCGCATGTCGGACGCGGTGTTCAGCCTTCGGGCGTCAGGACTTGGGGGCCGAATCCGTGAGGTAGCGCTGGAGCGTCGGGGCGACGTGGGCCACGATCTCCTCCGGGTCGGCTGAGGCCATCGGCTCGACCTGGATGACGTACCGCAGGATCGCGATCCCGATCATGTGGGAGGCGGCGAGCTCGGCACGGAACTTCGGGTTCGGTACGTCGAGGTCGGCGGCGATCCGCTCCAGGAGCCGCCGCAGGACGAAGCCGCGCAGCACCTTCGCCGCCGCCTCGTGGGTCAGCGCGGAGCGGACGATCGCGAGGAGCGGGGCGCGGCTGACCGGGTTCTCCCAGACGCCGATGAAGTAGCGGGCGAGCCGCTCGCCGATCTCGTCGCGGGGACCGCCGAGGATCGCGGGAAGGACGAGGGCCGGCTCGAAGGAGACCTCGATCGCGGCGGCGAAGACCTCGTCCTTCGTACCGAAGTAGTGGTGCACGAGCGCCGGGTCCACCCCCGCCGCCTTGGCGATGCCGCGCACGGAGGTCTTGTCGTAGCCGCGCTCGGCGAACTGCGCGCGGGCGGCCTCCAGGATGCGCTCGCGGGCTCCGGGTCCGCTCTCCTCCTCCGTACGGGAGGGGCGGCCGCGGCGGCGCGGGGCCTCGGGCGACGGCCCGGTCATGGGCGGCGCACTCCGGAGGGCCTGGAGGGGTTGCCGGGCCTGGAGGGCCTGGCGGCGGAGGCCAGGTGGAGGCGGGTGAAGGCGAGGGCCTCGGCGAGGTCGGCCTCGCGTTCGGCCGCCGACATGGCGCGCCGGGTGTTGACCTCGATGACGACGTGGCCGTCGAAGCCGGTGAGCGCGAGGCGCTCCAGGAGCTCCGCGCAGGGCTGGTTGCCGCGGCCGGGCACGAGGTGCTCGTCCTTGGCCGAGCCCTTGCCGTCGGCGAGGTGGACGTGGCCGAGGCGGTCGCCCATGCGGTCGATCATGGCGAGGGCGTCCGTGCGGGCGGTGGCGGTGTGCGAGAGGTCGACCGTGAAGTGGCGGTAGTCGTCCTTGGTGACGTCCCACTCGGGGGCGTACGCGAGCATCTCGCGGTCCTTGTACCGCCAGGGGTACATGTTCTCGACGGCGAACCGTACGTCCGTCTCGTCGGCCATCCGCCAGATCCCGGTGACGAAGTCACGGGCGTACTGGCGCTGCCAGCGGAACGGTGGGTGGACGACGACGGTGGACGCGCCGAGCTTCTCGGCGGCCGCCTGGGCGCGCTGGAGCTTGGTCCAGGGATCGGTGGACCAGACGCGCTGGGTGATCAGCAGGCAGGGCGCGTGGACGGCGAGGATGGGGACCTGGTGGTAGTCCGAGAGCCGGCGCAGGGCCTCGATGTCCTGACTGACCGGATCGGTCCACACCATGATCTCTACGCCGTCGTAGCCGAGGCGCGCGGCGATCTCGAAGGCCGTCGCCGTCGACTCCGGATAGACCGAGGCCGTCGACAGCGCGACCTTCGCATCCGGGATGCGCACGACTGGTTCTGCCACGAAGGACAGGGTACGGGGCGGGGCGGTGACCGGGGAGGTGGTTCCGGTCACGGTGGGGGCGTGGGCGGGGGCGGCGGGGGGCGTGGGCGGGGCGGCGGGGGCGTGGGCGGGTCGCTTCGGGCTGCCCCGGGAGGGTGCCCGGGGGCTGCCGGGGGCTGCCCGGGGCCTGCCCGGGGCCTCGTCACCAGCACGCGCGCGTGGCGGTGCGGGGGCCTCACGCGCGCGTGGCGGGCGGGCGGGCGCTGCACGCGCGCGTGGTGGTCTGGCGATGGTTACTCCTCCGGGAGGTGGTCCAGGCGGCGCAGGATCACGCCCTCGCGGAGCGCCCAGGGGCAGATTTCCAGTTCGTCGACGCCGAAGAGGTCCATCGCGGCCTCGGCCACCAGCGCGCCCGCGAGCAACTGGGGGGCGCGGCCCTCGGAGACGCCCGGCAGGTCCGCGCGCTGTTCGGAGGTCATGACGGTGAGCTTGGGGACCCACTCCTCCAGGGACCTGCGGGTCAGCAGGCGCTCGGCGTAGAGGCCCTCCCCGGAGCCGGGGGCGCCCGCGATCCGGGCCAGCTGCTTGAAGGTCTTGGACGTGGCCACGACATGGTCGGGCTTCCCGAAGCGGCTGAACTCGCCCACCGTACGGGCGATCTGGGCGCGTACATGACGACGCAGCGCCCGCACGTCCGCCACCTCGGCCGGGTCGCCGGGCAGCCAGCCGGAGGTCAGCCGGCCCGCGCCGAGCGGCAGCGAGACCGCCGCGTCCGGCTCCTCGTCGATGCCGTACGCGATCTCCAGCGAACCGCCGCCGATGTCGAGGAGGAACAGCTTGCCCGCCGACCAGCCGAACCAGCGGCGGGCGGCCAGGAAGGTGAGCCGCGCCTCCTCCTCGCCGGTGAGGACCTGGAGGTCGACGCCCGTCTCGTCCCTGACCCGGGCCAGGACGGCGTCCGCGTTCGTCGCCTCGCGCACCGCCGACGTCGCGAACGGCAGCACCTCCTCGCAGCCCTTGTCCTCGGCGGCGTACAGGGCGCCCCGGACGGTCGCGATGAGCCGCTCCACCCCGCCGGGGGCGATGGCACCGCCGTCGTCGAGGAGCTCCGCCAGCCGCAGCTCCGCCTTGTGGGAGTGGGCGGGCAGCGGACGGGCGCCGGGGTGGGCGTCCACCACCAGCAGGTGCACTGTGTTCGAACCGACGTCGAGGACTCCGAGTCTCATGGACGGAACGCTACTGCGCCCGCACGCATACGCTTGTCGTGTGCCAAAGACGAAAAAGGCGAAGCCGGACAAAGACAGCGGCCGCGACAGCGCCACGAAGGCTCCCAAGCCCCCCAAGGACCATCAGACCTCCTCGACGACCTCTCCGAGCTCCAAGAAGCAGGGCAAGGCCTCCGCGAAGGGCGTCGGGCCGGACGAGAAGGGGCTCGACTTCGCGCGTGCCTGGGTCGAGTTCCCGGACCCGGCGGACGACGAGCAGGTCTTCCGCTGCGACCTGACCTGGCTCACCTCGCGCTGGAGCTGCATCTTCGGCAGCGGCTGCCAGGGCATCCAGGCGGGCCGCGCCGACGACGGCTGCTGCACGCTCGGCGCGCACTTCTCCGACGAGGACGACGAGAAGCGGGTCGCCTCGTACGTGGACCGGCTCACGCCCGATCTGTGGCAGTTCCACGACGTCGGCACGGAGACGGGCTGGGTCCAGCTCGACGACGACGGCGACCGGCAGACCCGCCGCTGGAAGGGGTCCTGCATCTTCCAGAACCGCCCCGGCTTCGCCGGCGGCGCCGGGTGCTCACTGCACATCCTGGCCCTGAAGGAGGGCAAGGAGCCGCTGGAGACCAAGCCGGACGTCTGCTGGCAGCTGCCGGTGCGCCGGACGTACGACTGGATCGAGCGGCCCGACGACACCCGGATCCTGCAGGTGTCGATCGGCGAGTACGACCGGCGGGGCTGGGGTCCCGGCGGTCACGACCTGCACTGGTGGTGCACGTCGGCGACCTCCGCGCACGGCGCCGGGGATCCGGTGTACGTGACGTACCGGCCGGAGCTGACCGAGCTGATGGGCAAGGCGGCGTACGACGTACTGGTGGAGCTGTGCGAGGCGCGGCTGGCCGCCCAGCTGCCGCTGGTGGCTCCGCACCCGGCGGATCCGGTCGCGCGCTAGCCGGCGGATATTGGATATCGGATCCGAGACATTGGATCCAGAACATCGGATCCAGGATGTTGGATCCGATATCCGTCCGGGAGTCGGGCGATGGACAGCGGGCCCCGGATATTGGATCCAGTGTGTTGGATCCAATATCCGGGGCCCGTTTCTATGACGGCGGTGGGGAGTCCGAGCCGGTCGGGGTTGCCGGGTCCGTGGACTGGGTGGGCTCGGTCGTCGGGGTCGGCTCCGTCGTCGGCGGCTCGGTCGTCGGCTCTTCCGTCGGCGGGGGTGTCGTCGGCTCCTCCGTGGTCGGCGGGGGTGTCGTCGGTTCTTCCGTCGTCGGCGGCGGGGTGGTCGGCTCCTCGGTGCTCGGCGGGGGGTCCGTCGTCGGGGGTACCGGGGTGGTGGCCCCGCGGCCGTCGATACGGACGACGGCGCCCGAGGGGTTCACGCCGACCCGGGCGGACCAGGCGCCGGCCGGTTCGCGGGAGTGGTCCACGGAGATCCGTACCGTCACCGACTCGCCCGGACGCAGGGTGCCCGAGGCCTGGCTCACGTACAGCCAGGGCGCGTCCGACCAGAGCGACCAGGCGACCGGCGAGCCGCCCGAGGCGGTGAGGGTGAGCAGTGTCGTGTTGCCGTCGCCGTGCGCCGCGACAGTGATCCGGCCGGGGCCGGCCTGCCCGGGCACGGTCGGCCCGACCGGCCCGCCCGGGCTGATCACCTCGACCGACACGTCCGGGGAGCGGCTGCCCTGGGTGAAGCGCGGGTCGGGGGTGGTACGGGCGTTGCCGGTGTTCTCGTAGTGGTCGTACGGGGAGCCGTCGAGGCCCGCCGGGTCGTCCGCCTCGCGCGCGGTGACCGGGGCGCCGGCGCGGGCCTCGCCCGTGACGGGGCCGCCGCGGTACGAGGCCCAGAGGGCGAGCACCGGGGCCGCGACCACGGCCGCCACGACGGTGGTCGTCACCGCGCGGGCCCGCATCCGGTCGCGGCGGGCCGCGTGGTCCTTGGGGTCGAGGGGGAAGCCGGCCGGTCCGAAGCGCGGCGCCCCCGCACGCGCGCGTGGGACGTGCAGCATCGCCATGTACGCGGCCGCTCTGGGCGCCTCGACCAGCGGGAGCCGGGCCGGGGTGGGGCTCGTCGCGCCGGGCCACGGGCCACTCGCGCCCGCCCGTTCGGCGGCGCGGCGGCAGCGCGGACAGTCGTCGACGTGACGGACGAGTTCGGCGCGCAGGGCGGCGGAGAGCAGCACCTGGTGGTCACCGGTGAGCCGGGCGACGGTGGGGCAGTTGCCGGTTTCGACGACGGCGAGCGCGGCGCGGGTGCGCTCGACCTCGCAGGCGGCCGAGGAGAGCAGTTCCCGGGCGGCGAGCGGGTCGAGGGAGAGGACGGCGGCGACCTCGCGGTGGCCGAGGCCGTGCCGGACGGCGAGTTCGAGCGCCTCGCGCTGCTCGGGGGTGGTGCCGGCGGCCTCGGGCCAGGCGAGCAGGGCCAGTTCGGCGCGGCGCCGCTCGGCCAGCTCCTCGGAGACCCGGGGCTGCTCGGGCGCGGCGACGACCGGCCGGCCGGTGTGCGCGCCCTGCCGCTTGCGGCGCTGTTCGCCGAGGCTGCGCAGGCAGGCCCAGCGGGCGAGCGCGTAGAGCCAGGCCTTGCGCCCGTCCTCGTCGGACGGGCACCGGCCGCGGTGGCGCTCGGCGACGGCGAGGACGTCGCCGAGGACGGCGGTCGCGGCGTCGTGGTCGCAGAGCACGGAGAGGCAGTAGGTGAACAGGCCGTCCAGATACGCCTCGTAGCGGGCGGGCGGGTGCTGACCGAGGGTGCGGGGACTTTCGGCCGCCCGCCGGTGCGCCCGGTGTGCGCCGGTGGTGTGGGTGGGGGATTCCAGCCTGCTGCTCGTCACTGGGCGACCGTAGGCAGGACGGGGCGGACTCTTCGTACCGCTTGAACACTTTTAATCCTTACGGGTGAAGGTATCCCTCAAAAGGGGACAGGAACCAGGCATTCCGCTGCCGTGGGAGCCGTGGGCGGGCCGGTCGGCTCCCGGCTCCGCGTCCGTTGTCAGTGGGGACGGCTACGGTGTGGCGCATGGCTGCCCGTACGAAATCCGCCAAGGACAGGCCGTCCTACCGCTGCACCGAATGCGGCTGGACGACCGCCAAATGGCTCGGCCGTTGCCCCGAGTGCCAGGCCTGGGGGACGGTCGAGGAGTACGGCGCGCCCGCAGTCCGCACCACCGCCGCCGGCCGGGTCTCCACCGCCGCGCTCCCGATCGGTCAGGTCGACGTCCGCCAGGCCACCGCGCGTTCGACGGGCGTGGACGAGCTGGACCGGGTCCTCGGCGGCGGGCTCGTGCCCGGCGCGGTCGTCCTGCTCGCGGGCGAGCCCGGCGTCGGGAAGTCCACGCTGCTCCTCGACGTCGCCGCGAAGGCGGCGAGCGACGAGCACCGCACGCTGTACGTGACCGGTGAGGAGTCCGCGAGCCAGGTCCGGCTGCGGGCCGACCGGATCAACGCGCTGAACGACCATCTCTACCTGGCCGCCGAGACCGACCTGTCCGCCGTCCTGGGGCACCTCGACGCCGTCAAGCCGTCCCTGCTGGTCATGGACTCGGTGCAGACCGTCGCCTCTCCGGAGATCGACGGGGCGCCGGGCGGCATGGCCCAGGTGCGCGAGGTCGCCGGAGCGCTCATCCGGGCCTCCAAGGAGCGGGGCATGTCCACGCTCCTCGTCGGCCACGTCACCAAGGACGGCGCCATCGCCGGTCCCCGCCTCCTGGAGCACCTGGTCGACGTCGTGCTGAGCTTCGAGGGCGACCGGCACGCGCGCCTGCGGCTCGTCCGCGGCGTGAAGAACCGGTACGGGGCGACGGACGAGGTCGGCTGCTTCGAGCTGCACGACGAGGGGATCACGGGCCTGACCGACCCGTCCGGCCTCTTCCTGACCCGCCGCGACGTGGCCGTGCCCGGCACCTGTCTGACCGTGACCCTGGAGGGCCGCCGGCCGCTGGTGGCCGAGGTGCAGGCGCTCACCGTCGACTCCCAGATCCCGTCGCCCCGGCGGACCACCTCGGGTCTGGAGACCTCCCGGGTCTCGATGATGCTGGCCGTCCTTGAGCAGCGCGGCCGGATCAGCGCGCTCGGGAAGCGGGACATCTACTCGGCGACGGTGGGCGGCGTGAAGCTCTCCGAGCCGGCCGCCGACCTGGCGATCGCCCTCGCGCTCGCCTCGGCGGCGAGCGACACGCCGCTGCCGAAGAACCTGGTGGCGATCGGTGAGGTGGGGTTGGCGGGGGAGGTCCGGCGGGTTACGGGGGTGCAGAGGCGGTTGGCGGAGGCGCATCGGCTTGGGTTCACGCACGCGTTGGTGCCGGTGGATCCGGGCAAGGTCCCTGCGGGCATGAAGGTGACCGAGGTGGCGGATATGGGGGACGCGCTTCGGGTACTGCCTCGGGGGAGGCGGCCTTCCGAGGGGGGCTGAGAGCCTCCGGGGCTCGGTGTGGGGGGCTGAAAGGGCGCCGCGTGGCGTTGGGCCCACCCTCCCCCCGGACTCCGTCCGGGGGGACCCCCAGCCCTGCGGAACGATTGCCCACAACCGGGGTCGCTAGACTTTGCCCTGGTCTCGCCCATCCGTACGAGCCGGAGGAGAGCAGTGGCAGCCAAGGACGGGAACGAAGCGCTGATGCGCGCGGCCCTCAGCGCGGTCGCTCCCGGCACCGCTCTGCGTGACGGCCTCGAGCGCGTTCTGCGGGGAAACACCGGCGGTCTGATCGTGCTGGGCCTGGACAAAACGGTCGACTCGATGTGCACCGGCGGCTTCGTGCTGGACGTGGAGTTCACCGCGACCCGACTGCGTGAGCTGTGCAAGCTCGACGGCGGACTCGTCCTCGACAAGGACATCTCCAAGATCCACCGGGCCGGTGTCCAGCTCGTCCCGGACGCCTCCATCCACACCGAGGAGACCGGCACCCGGCACCGCACCGCCGACCGGGTCTCCAAGCAGTGCAACTTCCCGGTCGTCTCCGTCTCCCAGTCGATGCGGCTCATCGCGATCTACGTGAACGGCGAGCGCCGCGTCCTGGAGGAGTCCGCCGCGATCCTCTCCCGTGCCAACCAGGCGCTCGCGACCCTGGAGCGGTACAAGCTCCGTCTCGACGAGGTCGCCGGCACGCTCTCCGCGCTGGAGATCGAGGACCTGGTGACCGTCCGGGACGTCACGGCCGTCGCCCAGCGGCTGGAGATGGTCCGCCGGATCGCCACCGAGATCGCCGAGTACGTCGTCGAGCTCGGCACCGACGGCCGGCTTCTCTCGCTCCAGCTCGACGAGTTGATCGCGGGCGTGGAGCCCGAGCGGGAGCTCGTCGTACGGGACTACGTGCCCGAGCCCACGGCCAAGCGCTCGCGCACGGTCACGGAGGCGCTCACCGAGCTCGACGCGCTCACCCACGCCGAGCTCCTCGAACTGCCCATCGTGGCGCGGGCCCTGGGCTACAGCGGCTCCCCCGAGACCCTCGACTCCGCCGTCTCCCCGCGCGGCTACCGGCTGCTCGCCAAGGTCCCGCGGCTGCCCGGCGCGATCATCGAGCGGCTGGTGGAGCACTTCGGCGGCCTGCAGAAGCTGCTCGCGGCCAGCGTCGACGACCTCCAGACCGTCGACGGCGTCGGCGAGGCCCGGGCGCGCAGCGTCCGCGAGGGCCTGTCGCGGCTCGCGGAGTCCTCGATCCTGGAGCGGTACGTCTAGGGGCGGACCGTTTTGACGAGAAGGGGCGGTACGGGTTTCCGTACCGCCCCTTC
Source organism: Streptomyces sp. P9(2023) (assembly GCF_032436795.1). Lineage (NCBI taxonomy): Bacteria > Bacillati > Actinomycetota > Actinomycetes > Kitasatosporales > Streptomycetaceae > Streptomyces > Streptomyces sp. P9(2023). The sequence continues at coordinate 284,808 of NZ_JAUPWM010000008.1, read as the reverse complement.
TCGCACCGTCCGTCCGTAACGTCAGTCCGTACCGTCCGTCCGTACCGTCCGTCCGTACCGTCAGTCCTTGGCCAGCGTGAACGAGGCCGGGAGCACCTTCGCGCCCGGTACCGCGGCCTCCACCAGGTACGTTCCCGGACCGACCGGGCCCGCCGGGGCGGTGGCGCACTCCGGGGCGCTCCGGGCGCGGTCCCACTCCACGGTGTGCGTGATCGTCGAGCCCGACGGGATCCGGAGGTGGACGGCGTCGGCCGGGCGCGGGCAGTCCTTCGAGGACCAGACCTCGTCGTCCTGGGCGTCACTGATCGTCAGGACCGCGTTCCTGGGGCCGAAATCGGCCTTGCACTCGGCGGCCGAGGTGTTCTTGGCGACCAGCTGGAACCGCGGCTTCTCACCCGGCGCGTACGAGACCTTGGCGCTGCGCAGCGTCAACTGCAGTGCTCCGGGCGCACAGTTCGGCAGCGGAGAATTGGCCGGAACCTGCTGTCCCGCGCTCGTCCCCGCGCCGCCGTCGCCGCCCCCGCCGTCCGTGTCGCCGTTCTTGCCGCCGCCCTCGGCACCGGAGTCGGCACCCGTGCCCGAGCCGGTGCCCGCGTCCGTACCGCTGCCGCCGCTGCCGCCGCCGTCGCCACCGGAGTTCTCACCGGAGTCGCCCGACTCGTCGCGTCCGCCCGGCTGTTCACCGATCGCGGGACCGGAACCCGAGGGCCCGGGGGTGATCGAGGGCGCGGGAGAAGAGCCGTTGGCGGCGTCGTTGGTCTTCTTCCCGCCCCCGCCACCGGTGGTGACGAACCAGACGCCGACCAGCGCCATGAGGGCGATCAGGCACAGCGCGACCGCCCTCCGTCGCCAGTAGATGGAGGAGGGAAGCGGCCCGACCGGATTGCGCAGTGATCCCACGCCACGAACCTTACGAGAGATCGGCGCCAACTCCCGCCCCACCCGCCGCCCCAGGCATCAAGTTTTGCCGATGATCACATCCACACCACTTTCGTAGGGGGTGGATGTGGTCCTTCGGCTCGGGTGCCGGTCGCCGGTCGGCGCCTAGCGTCGCCGACCATGGACAACCTTCCTGACCACTCCAGCCTCTCCGGCCTCTCCGGCCTCTCCGGCCTCTCCGACGATCTCTATCTCGACGTCGCGGACTTCGCCCACGCCACCCCACGTTGGATCCAACTGCTCGCCGAGGTGTGGACGGAGGCCGGACTGCTGCTCTTCGGCGTGCTGTTCGTGGCCGGCTGGTGGCGGGCGAGGTCGGGCACGAACGGCGCGATGGCGCTCGCGCTGCTCGCCCCGCTCGCGACCGCCTTCGGGTACGTGGTGAGCGAGGTGCTCAAGTCGGTGGTGGACGAGGAGCGTCCGTGCCGGGCGGTCGCGGGGGCGCCGGCCTCGCTCCTACCGTGCCCGCCGACCGGCGACTGGTCCCTCCCCAGCAACCACGCCGCCATCGCCGGTGCGGCGGCGGTCGCGCTCGTGCTGTCCTGGCGCGGGATCGGCTGGCTGACCGTGCCGATGGCGCTGCTCATGGCGTTCTCGCGGGTCTTCGTCGGCGTCCACTACCCGCACGACGTGGTCGTCGGCCTGCTGCTCGGCGGGGTGGTCGCTCTCCTGGTCGTCAAGGGCGCGGACCGGCCCGTCCGGGCGCTGGTGGAGACGGCGCGGTCGAGCGGGAACGGCGCGGTGGTGTGGTGCGCGGGGCGCGGGCCGCGCCCGCACGCCTCCACGCGCCCCGGGGGCGTGCGCGACGGCGCGTACTGAACGTGGGTCGGACGTGCCAGGATCGGGGGTGCGATGACTTCCACCGATGCCTCTTCCTCCGTTTCCCCCGCCGTTCCCTCCGCCGGGTCCTTCGCGTGCGAAGCCCCGGCCGCCGCGGCAGCCCCCGCCGAGCTGCACGGGCCCGTCCTCGCCTGGTTCGACCGGCACGCCCGCGACCTGCCCTGGCGGCGCCCCGAGGCGGGGGCGTGGGGCGTGATGGTCAGCGAGTTCATGCTCCAGCAGACCCCGGTCGTACGGGTCCTGCCGGTGTACGAGCAGTGGCTGGCGCGCTGGCCACGCCCGGCCGACCTGGCCGCCGACGCGCCCGGCGAGGCCGTCCGCGCCTGGGGCCGGCTCGGCTATCCGCGGCGCGCCCTGCGGCTGCACGCGGCCGCGGTGGCCATAACGGAGCGGCACGGCGGCGATGTGCCGAGCGAGCACGCGGCGCTGCTCGCGCTGCCCGGGATCGGGGAGTACACGGCGGCGGCGGTCGCCTCGTTCGCGTACGGGCAGCGGCATCCGGTCCTGGACACGAACGTGCGCCGGGTGTTCGCCCGGGCGGCGACGGGCGTGCAGTACCCGCCGAACGCCACGACCGCCGCCGAGCGCAGGCTCGCGCGGGAGCTCCTGCCGCAGGAGGAAGGAACGGCGGCGCGCTGGGCCGCGGCCTCGATGGAGCTGGGCGCGCTGGTGTGCACGGCGAAGAACGAGGACTGCGGGCGGTGCCCGATCGCCGACCGGTGCGTGTGGCGGCTGGCCGGTAAGCCGGCCCACGACGGGCCGGCCCGGCGCGGGCAGACGTACGCGGGCACGGACCGGCAGGTGCGGGGGCGGCTGCTGGCCGTTCTGCGGGAGTCGGTGGGGGCGGTGTCGCAGGCGGCCTTGGATGCGGTGTGGGAGGAGCCGGTTCAGCGGGCGCGCGCGCTGGACGGGTTGGTCGCGGACGGGCTCGTCGAGCCCCTGGACGACGGCCAGTACCGCTTGCCGCAGGCCTGACGCGGTTCCGGGTACGGGGCCTGGACGGCGGCCCTGTCCGGCGCGACGGCCTCGGGGTGCGGGTCGGGCCCATGAGCGGAGCGCGCCCGCATGGGCGCCGTCCCCGTGTGCCCACCCTCCCCCAAGCTCTCGGCTTCGCTCGAGCAGGGGGGACCCCCATCGCCCCAGCGGGACGATTGCCCACACGGGGGGGTGGGGAGGCGGGACCACCGCCCACACGGGGAGTGGGCCGGGGTGGGTGGGTAGCGCTCTAGCGGGGCCGTTGCCCCGCTCTAGCGGGGCGGCCGTTGCCCCAGAACAGACCCCTCCCCTTACCCACTTCTCCCCCCTGTTACACAACCGATGGGCAGCCGTGCGTCCGTCGAGGGCTGGGGCGGACAGCCTCGTGACAACAGCTCCGTAGCGTCATCGACGTCAAGCAAACGAGCTGGTCACGGGGATGGAGGCGGTCGGTATGTCGCACGGCGAGGTGCTCGACTTCGAGGAGTACGTACGGACTCGGCAGGACGCGCTGCTGCGCAGTGCCCGCCGTCTCGTGCCCGACCCCGTCGACGCACAGGACCTTCTCCAGACCGCCCTCGTCCGCACGTACGGCCGCTGGGACGGCATCGCCGACAAGTCGCTCGCCGACGCCTACCTCCGCCGGGTGATGATCAACACCCGCACCGAGTGGTGGCGCGCCCGCAAGCTCGACGAGGTCCCCACCGAGCAGCTGCCCGACGCGTCCGTCGACGACGCCACCGAGCAGCACGCCGACCGCGCGCTGCTCATGGACATCCTCAAGGTGCTCGCCCCGAAGCAGCGCAGTGTCGTCGTCCTGCGCCACTGGGAACAGATGAGTACGGAGGAGACGGCGGCCGCGCTCGGCATGTCGACGGGTACGGTGAAGTCCACGCTCCACCGCGCCCTGGCCCGACTGCGGCAGGAACTGGAGAGCCGTGGCGTCGAGGACGCCCGTGCTCTGGAGCGCTCGACCGTACGACGTGACGAACGGGGGCAGGACCGGTGCGCGGCCTAGGCGCCAGACACGACGTCCACGACGACAACGTCCAGAACGACAAGGTCCACGACGGCGGCCACGGGTCCGGCGGCCCGCGCCGCCGGACCCCCCGGACCCTCCAGGCGGCGAGCATCACGGCGGTGGCCGTGCTCGCCGCCATCGGGCTGTTCCTGTCCGCCTGCTCCACCGGCGGTACGGGCTCCCGCGACGAGGGTGCGGCCCGCGCCGACGGGGTGGCCTCGACCGCCCCGGCCTCCCCGAAGGCCTCCGGCTCCGCCTACGCGAGCCGGCCGCCCGCGAAGCGGGTCGACCCGATCGCGCTGATCAAGGCCGACCCGAAGATCGGGGAGCGGCTGAAGGCGGATCTGAAGCCCTGCGTCGCGGACGCGTACCCGGTGGACACCTCGTACGGGAACCTGACCGGCGGGCCCTCGCCCGATGTCGTCGTCAACGTGATGACCTGCGGTGACGCCGTCGGTATCGGCACATACGTGTACCGCGAGGACGGCGACGGGTACAAGAACGTCTTCATGGCCGAGGACGCGGCCGTGTACGCCACGATCGACCGGGGCGACCTGGTCGTGACGAAGCAGGTCTACGCGAAGGGCGACCCGGTGGCCTACCCGTCGGGCGAGGACGTGATCACGTACCGCTGGGCGGGGAACAAGTTCTCCCAGCACGACTGGGTGCGCAACGACTACAGCCGCGCGGTCGGCGACGGTGGCGTCGACGGCCCCGCGACGGCCGAACCGAGCGGCAGCTGAACAGGAACGGTGAAGTGAGAGGGCGCGTCATGGCCGAGACCCATGTGCTGTTCGTCGAGGACGACGACGTCATCCGCGAGGCCACCCAGCTCGCGCTGGAGCGGGACGGTTTCGTGGTGACCGCCATGCCCGACGGTCTGTCGGGCCTTGAGGCGTTCCGGGCGGACCGGCCGGACATCGCGCTGCTCGACGTGATGCTGCCGGGGATGGACGGCGTGAGTCTGTGCCGCCGTATCCGTGACGAGTCGACCGTGCCCGTGATCATGCTGTCCGCGCGCGCCGACTCCATCGACGTCGTCCTCGGTCTGGAGGCCGGCGCCGACGACTACGTGACCAAGCCCTTCGACGGGTCCGTGCTGGTGGCCCGGATCCGGGCCGTCCTTCGCCGCTTCGGCCACGCCGGCGGTCCGGCGGCCGGCGAGCAGGGGCAGGGCGAGTCGCTCCAGGGCCCACTGCTCGTCTTCGGGGACCTGGAGGTCGACACCGAGGGCATGGAGGTCCGCAGGGGCGGCGAGCCGGTGGGGCTGACCCCGACCGAGATGCGGCTGCTGCTGGAGTTCTCGTCCGCGCCGGGCACGGTCCTGTCCCGGGACAAGCTCCTGGAGCGGGTCTGGGACTACGGCTGGGGCGGCGACACCCGGGTGGTGGACGTCCACGTGCAGCGGCTGCGTACCAAGATCGGCCAGGACCGGATCGAGACCGTCCGCGGCTTCGGCTACAAGCTCAAGGGATGAGCACCCTTGATCCCGATGCCTGACAAGCCCGAGAAGCCCGAGAAGCAGGTCCGTAGGTGAAGCCGCCCACCCTCCGTACCGGCGTCCGCTGGAAGATCGCCGTCGCCATCGCGGCCGTGGGCGCCCTGATCGCGGTCACGCTGAGCCTTGTCGTGCACAACTCCGCCCGGGTCTCGATGCTCGACAACGCGCGCGAGGTGCAGATGGAGCGGCTCCTCTTCGCGCAGCGGATGTACGAGAGCTCCAAGCCGAAGGAGCCCCGCTTCGGCACCAAGATCAACGACCCGATGCTGCCGCCCCAGCTCGACCAGCTGATGCGCGACAAGCGGCGCGGCACGTACGTCCAGGAGCACAGCCACGGCGGCCCGCCCGACGTCTGGGCGGCCGTGCCGCTGGCCAACGGCGACGTGCTGTCCCTGCACATACCGTTCGCCGACCGCAGCGCGACGATCATGAAGGACCTGGACCGGGCCCTGATCATCGGGTCCGTCTCCGTCGTCTTCGGCGGCTGCGCGCTCGGTGTGCTCATCGGCGGCCAGCTCTCGCGCAGGCTGCGCAAGGCCGCGGCGGCGGCCGGCCGGGTCGCGCAGGGCAACACGGAGGTACGGGTACGGGACGCGATCGGCGGAGTCGTCCGCGACGAGACCGACGAGCTGGCCCGCGCGGTGGACGCGCTGACCGATGCCCTGCAGGAGCGGATCGAGGCCGAGCGCCGGGTCACCGCCGACATCGCGCACGAGCTGCGCACCCCGGTGACCGGGCTGCTCACGGCGGCCGAGCTGCTGCCGCCGGGGCGCCCCACCGAACTCGTACGGGACCGGGCGCAGGCCATGCGGACGCTGGTCGAGGACGTTCTGGAGGTCGCCCGGCTCGACAGCGCCTCCGAGCGGGCCGAGCTGCAGGAGATCGCGCTCGGGGAGTTCGTGGAGCGGCGGGTGCGGGCGCTCGACCCGGACGTGATCCTGCACGTGGTGCATGAGTCCTGGGTGAGCACCGACCCGCGGCGCCTGGAGCGGATCCTCGGCAACCTGCTCGCGAACGCGGCCAAGCACGGCAAGCCGCCGGTCGAGGTCACGGTCGAGGGCCGGGTGGTACGGGTCAGGGACCACGGCCCCGGCTTCCCCGAGGCGCTGCTCCGCGAGGGCCCGAGCCGGTTCCGTACCGGCGCGAGCGACCGCGCGGGGCAGGGGCACGGGCTCGGCCTGACGATCGCGGCGGGGCAGGCCCGGGTTCTCGGGGCGCGGCTCACGTTCCGTAACGCCGCTCCCGAGGGCACTCCGGAGGGGGCGGGCGGCGCGATCGCGGTGCTCTGGCTGCCGGACCACGCGCCGACGAACACGGGCAGCTTCCCGATGATCAAGTTCGCGGACTGACCTACGTACGTGGACTGACCTACGTACGTACATACGCGAGGGCCCCGGCACAGTGCGTGCGCCGGGGCCCTCTCGCGTACAGGCAGGTCGGAGTCAGACCGCCTCGGCGACCTTCGCCTCCGCGCCGTCCGCCTCCGGCTTCTTCTCCGGTCCGGCGCCGCGCAGGGCGACCTCCTTGACCAGGAAGGCGAGGACGAAGCCGACGACCGCGATCGCCGCGCCCACCAGGAAGGCGGAGTGCGTGCCGGCGGCCACCGCGTGCTGGTACGCCTCACGCAGCTCCTCCGGCAGCTTCGCCAGGGAGGCCGCGTCGAGCTGGGCGGACTGCTGGGTCAGCGCGGAGCCGCCGCTCGCCGCCATCTCGTCCTGGACGCGGCTGGTGAAGAGCGCGCCCATGATCGCGACGCCGAAGGAGGAGCCGAGCGTACGGAAGAGGGTGGTCGAGGAGGAGGCGACGCCCATGTCCTTCATCTCGACGCTGTTCTGCGCGACGAGCATCGTGATCTGCATCAGGAAGCCCATGCCGGCGCCGAGCACCGCCATGTAGATCCCGGAGGTGAGGCGGGAGGTGCCGGTGTCCATCTGCGCGAGCAGGAACAGACCGACCACCATCAGCGCCGTACCGATGATCGGGAAAATCTTGTACTTGCCGCTGTTGGTGGTGATCCGGCCGGAGACCAGCGAGACGACCATCATCGCGAGCAGCATCGGCAGGAGCAGCAGACCGGAGTTGGTGGCCGAGGCGCCCTGCACGGACTGCTGGAAGAGCGGCAGGAAGAGCACGGCGCCGAACATCACGAAGCCGGTGAGGAAGCCGATCACCGACATGAGGGTGAAGTTGCGGCTGCGGAAGATGTGCAGCGGGACGACCGGGTCGGCGGCGCGGGTCTCGGCCCAGAGGAAGGCGGCGAGTGCGAGGACACCGGTGACCGAGAGGCCGACGATGGTCGCGGAGCCCCAGGCGTACTCCGTACCGCCCCAGGTGGTGACCAGGACGATCGCGGTGATGCCGACGGTCAGCAGCCCGGCGCCGAGGAAGTCGATCCGGGTGGAGCGGTCGCGCTCCTTCTTCGGCAGGTGGAGCACGGCGGAGACCATCGCGAGGGCGACGATGCCGAGCGGCACGTTGATGTAGAACGACCAGCGCCAGCCCCAGTGGTCGGTGATGGTGCCGCCGACCAGCGGTCCGCCGATCATGGCGAGGGCCATCACGCCGGCCATCATGCCCTGGTACTTGCCGCGCTCACGGGGCGGTATCAGGTCGCCGATGATCGCCATGACGCCGACCATCAGACCGCCGGCGCCCAGGCCCTGGACGGCGCGGAAGCCGATGAGCTGGCCCATGTCCTGGGCCATGCCGCTGAGCACCGAACCGATCAGGAAGATCACGATCGAGGTGAGGAAGACGCCCTTGCGGCCGAACATGTCGCCGAGCTTGCCCCAGATCGGGGTGGAGGCGGCGGTGGCGAGGGTGTAGGCCGTGACCACCCAGGAGAGGTGCGCCAGGCCGCCGAGCTCGCCGACGATGGTCGGCATCGCGGTGCCGATGATCATGTTGTCGAGCATCGCGAGCAGCATCGCGATCATCAGGGCGAGGAGGACGACGCGGACGCTGCGCGGCTGCTGCTCCGCCCCCTCGGCCGTCTTCGGTTCGGGTGTCGTCGTCATGTCCCCTGCTCCCGGCACCCGCCTGGGTGCTTACTTGCCGACCGGCTAGTTACTACACTGGGAAGGTAGACGTGTAACTAGCCGGGCGTCAAGTAAGTAAGAGTGTGTGGGAGCGAGCAGACCATGGCCAGAGGCAACACCCGCCAGCGCATCCAGGACGTGGCTCTCGAACTCTTCGCCGAGCAGGGGTACGAGAAGACCTCACTGCGTGAGATCGCCGAGCGGCTCGACGTCACGAAGGCCGCGCTGTACTACCACTTCAAGACCAAGGAAGACATCCTCATCGGGCTCTTCCAGGACCTCACCCGCCCCATGGACGAGCTGATCGAGTGGGCGCGGACACAGCCGCGCACGCTGGAGACCCGCCGGGAGGTCCTGCGCCGTTACCAGCGGGCGCTGCTCGACGCGGCCCCGCTCTTCCGCTTCATGCAGGAGAACCAGGCCACGGTGCGTGAGCTGAGCATCGGGCTCACGTTCAAGGAGCGCATGATCGAGCTGACGGGCCTGGTGCAGGAGCAGGACTTCGCGATGGCCGACCGGGTGCGGTGCGTCAGCGCGATCTTCACGCTGCACGCGGGCACGTTCTTCATGCAGAACGTCGAGGGCGACACCGAGGAGAAGCACGAAGCCGTCCTCGAGGTCGCCCTCGATCTGCTGAGCCAGGCGCATCACGCGCCGTAGGCTTTTTTTACGCGTCTACGGTCAGATGCTGACGCCGACGGAGCGCAGGAACGCGGCCGGGTTGAGCGAGGACCCGTAGTTCGGAGTCTTACGGATCTCCAGGTGCAGGTGCGGGCCGGAGGAGTTGCCGGTGTTGCCGGACAGGGCGATCCTCTGGCCGGCCGCGATCTTCTGGCCGACGGTGACCTGCGCCTTCGACAGGTGCGCGTACTGCGAGTACTTGCCGTTGGCGTGCTTGACGACGACGGCGACTCCGTAAGCCGCGCCGTCGACGTTCGTCCCGGCCTTCACGACGGTGCCGGCGCCTACGGCCTTGACCGGAGTGCCCTGCGGGACGGCGAAGTCCTGGCCGGAGTGCTTGTTGGCCCACATGGCGCCGCCCTGGTTGTAGCTGGCGGTCAGGGTGTAGCCACCGACCGGCTTGACCCAGGAGGGGGCCTTCTTGGCGGCGACCGCAGCGGCCTTGACCTTGACGGTCTTGGCGACGGCCGCCTTCTTCGCGGCGGCCGCCTTCTTCGCGGCGGCGGCCTTCTGGGCGGCCGCGAGCTTCGCAGTGGCGGCGTGGGCCTGGGCATCGGCCTGCGCGGCGACGGCAGCGGACGCACCGGTCGCGGCAGTCGCGATGGTGGCCTTGCCCTCGGCGGCGAAGGCGGACCCTGCTCCGGCCACCAGCGACACTCCCAGACCCGCGGTGGCGAGAGCGACGGCGGCGACTCGGGCGGCGGGGTTCATAACGCGCTTCGACATACGGGGGAAAACCTCCGGACAGAACGGGACCCGACGCGAGCGGTGCGCCGGGCGGGCTGTTGCTCATCCTTGGTAACCCGGACCCCCATCCGGCGTAAAACCCCCCATCTACGACATTGCGTCGTAGTGGTGGGCAGGGGTGTTCAACTCTTGACGACCCCGGACCCCCATCCACGAAATCGGACAAACCGACCCAAGAGAAGCGGTTTATCCGCACGTGGAGCCGCCCGAAACGGACCTACAGGCCACTTCCGGCACGGTTCGGGTCCCTTCGGGGCCAAAGTCCCGGCGCGAGCGCCCTGAACGTCCCGAAAGAACACCAAACGGCAGCACTATTCCGGTTAGTACCCCTCGAAACGCCTGTGCGCCTTGTCACGGCGGGCGGTGCGGCAATGGGACCTGGGTCACGCAACCAAGGCCTGTCGAACGCCGTCCACGACTACGCTGACGACGATTGGTCAGCGAGCACGGCTGCTTCGGGGGACGCACGTGGATCCAGCACTCATCGGCCTGCGACTCGCTTCGACGGCGATGGGCCCACTGGTACGAAAACTCCTGGTCAGAGGCGCTCCGGGGGCCGGCCTGACCGGTGCGCGCAAGCCCGTCCGGCTCTCGGGGCTCGTCTCCTTCCGCGGCGAGAAGCGCACGCTCACGGCGAAGGACGTCCGCAGGCTCGCCGCGACGCTGGTCGAGCGCTCGGTGGCGGGCCCGGGCGAGCCCCCGTTCCCCGCCGACGAGACCGAGGCGCTGACGGATGCGCTGGCCACGACCCTGCTCGCCCTCGGCGACCTCGACATGGACGACGTCCAGGCGGTCAGCCTCGGCGCCCCGTCCCTGGCCCGCGCCCTGCGCACGGCGGCCCCGGCCCCGGACGGCCTGTCGACGGACTCCGTCCTCTTCCTCGACTCGCTCACGGAGTGGGCCTGCGTACAGATCCTGGAGTTCTTCACCCAGCGGTCGACGTTCGTGGCCCGGTCGCTGGTGGAGCAGACCCGGGGCCAGGCGGAGCTGACGGCCAAGGTGGACGAGGTCATCCGCCGTACGCCCCGGCTGGACGCGCGGGACGCGGCGTTCGAGCGGCGCTACCTCGCGTACGTGGCGAAGAAGCACGGCAGCCTGACGATCTACGGGGTGGACCTGCGGGACTCGCCGGAGAAGTGGCCGCTGGACGTGGCCTACCTGTCGCTGGAGGCGACGGGGACGTTCTCCGACCTGATGGCGGCGAAGGGCTGGGCGCTGCTGGCCGAGATCGAGAACGCGTGCGTGCTGATGGACCCGGGCTCCCCGGAAGAAGGCGCACTCCTGCGTCAAAGGAACGAGGCGCACCACGCCCTCACCTACGCGGGCGGCCGCGCCGACCAAGCCCTCGCCCAGGAGGACAAAGTGCTGCTGCGCGGGCTCGCCGGCTCCGGGAAGACGACGCTCGTCCAGTGGCTGGCCGTCTCCGCCACGCGCGCGGACCTGGCCGACGACATGGCGTACCTCCGTAACCGGATCCCGTTCGTCCTGCCCCTCCGCACCCTCACCCGGCACGGCGAGCGGCTGCCCGCCCCCGACCGTTTCCTCGCCGCCGTCGGCTGCCCGCTCTCCCCGCCCGAGGGCTGGGCCGACCGGGTCCTCGCCGCCGGGCGCGGCCTGGTCCTGATCGACGGCATCGACGAGATCCCCGAGGCCGAGCGGGAGCGCGCCCGCCGCTGGCTGCGCGACCTCCTCGACTCCTACGGCGGCAACCGCTGGCTCGTGACCTCCCGCCCCACCGCCGTACGCGACGACTGGCTGGCCTCCGACGGCTTCACCGAGCTCACCCTCGCCCCGATGTCCACCGCCGAGGTAGCCACCTTCGTCCGCCGCTGGCACCGGGCGGCGGGGCCGGAGGCAGCACCGTACGAGCAGCCCCTCCTGGACGCCCTGCGCACCACCTCCGAGGTCGCCCAGCTCGCCACCAACCCGCTGATGTGCGGACTGATCTGCGCCCTGCACCGCAACCGCCGGGGTTTTCTGCCGCGCGGTAGGAAGGCGCTGTACGACGCGGCCCTTTCGATGCTCCTCACCCGCCGGGACCGCGAGCGGGACATGGCCACGCCGTACGGGATCGAGCTGGGCGAGGCCCCGCAGATCCAGCTGATCCAGCGGATCGCGTACTGGCTGACCCTCAACGGCCGCACGACGATGGACCGTTCACACGCGGAGTCGGTCGTACGGGAGGCGGTGCCGGCCATCACCGAGGCGGCCGGATACGACCCGGGAGCGGTCTTCACGCACCTTCTCCACCGCAGCGGTCTCCTGCGCGAACCGACCGAGGAGACGGTCGACTTCGTGCACCGCACCTTCCAGGACTACCTGGCGGCGAAGGCCCTGGTGGACCGCTGGGTGCTGAGCGAAACAATCGGCAGCGCCAAGAGCCTGCAGACGCGGGGGTCCCTCGTCCGGGTCCTGGAGTCGCTCCCCGTCGACAACGAGCTGGAGTTGCTCACCCTGGTCGACTACCCCGAAGGAGGCTTCGGGGTTCTCCGCCACCTGACCGGCCTCAGGGAGCTCACCCTCGGCAGTGTCCCCGCGTTGACCCCGGAGGACTGGCGGGTGCTGACGAGTCTCGGCATGCTCACGGTGCTTTCCATGTCCGACGTGGCGATGTGGGACATGCCGCGCTCAGTGCGGCTGCCGGTGAAGACGCTGCACGTGGACTGCCAACGCGCCTCCGCGCCCCTCGCAGTGATCGGCCGGGCCTTCCCCGAGCTGGAACATCTGCTCCTCTGGGGCTTCCCCGACCCTCAGGCCCACGACCTCTCGCCGCTGGCCTCGCTGCAGCGGCTCAACTACGTGTACGCCGGCGGCGCCCGATTCACCGGCACCGAGCACCTCTCCCCCACCGTCGAACTCCGCACATGAAAAAGGGGCGGCCCCGGACTCTTCCGAGTCCGGGGCCGCCCCTGTCACGCGATCCTGAACGCTTACGCGTCCTTCGAGAGGTTCGGGCCCGCTCCGCCCGTGGCCTGCTCGATCGGCGGGACGTCCGGCAGGGCCGACTTCTCCTCGCCGCGGAAGGTGAACTTCTTCTCCTCACCCTCGCCCTCGACGTCCACGACCACGATGTGACCGGGGCGCAGCTCGCCGAAGAGGATCTTCTCGGAGAGCGAGTCCTCGACCTCGCGCTGGATCGTCCGGCGCAGCGGCCGGGCGCCCATGACGGGGTCGTAACCCTTCTTGGCGAGCAGCTCCTTCGCGGCCTGGGAGAGCTCGATGCCCATGTCCCGGTCCTTGAGGCGCTCGTCCACCCGGCCGATCATCAGGTCGACGATCTTGAGGATGTCGGACTCGGTGAGCTGCGGGAAGACGATGACGTCGTCCACACGGTTCAGGAACTCCGGGCGGAAGTGCTGCTTCAGCTCGTCGCTGACCTTCGCCTTCATCCGCTCGTAGTTGGACTTCGTGTCGCCCTGGGCGGCAAAGCCCAGGTTGAAGCCCTTCGAGATGTCCCGGGTCCCGAGGTTGGTCGTCATGATGATGACCGTGTTCTTGAAGTCCACGACCCGGCCCTGGGAGTCGGTCAGGCGACCGTCCTCCAGGATCTGGAGAAGGGAATTGAAGATATCGGGGTGGGCCTTCTCGACCTCGTCGAAGAGGACGACGGAGAACGGCTTGCGGCGCACCTTCTCGGTGAGCTGGCCGCCCTCTTCGTAGCCCACGTATCCGGGCGGGGAACCAAAGAGCCGGGAAACCGTGTGCTTCTCGCTGAACTCCGACATGTCGAGGGAGATCATCGCGTCCTCGTCGCCGAAGAGGAATTCGGCGAGCGCCTTGGACAGCTCGGTCTTACCGACACCGGACGGGCCGGCGAAGATGAACGAGCCACCGGGACGCTTCGGGTCCTTCAGACCGGCTCGCGTACGACGGATCGCCCGCGAGAGGCCGATGACGGCGTCCTTCTGGCCGATGACGCGCTTGTGGAGCTCGTCCTCCATGCGGAGCAGGCGGGAGGACTCCTCCTCGGTCAGCTTGAAGACCGGGATGCCGGTGGCGGTCGCGAGGACCTCGGCGATCAGCTCGCCGTCGACCTCGGCGACGACGTCCATGTCGCCGGCCTTCCACTCCTTCTCCCGCTTGGCCTTCGCCGCCAGCAGCTGCTTCTCCTTGTCGCGGAGAGACGCCGCCTTCTCGAAGTCCTGGGAGTCGATCGCGGACTCCTTGTCCCGGCGGACGCCGGCGATCTTCTCGTCGAACTCGCGGAGGTCCGGCGGCGCGGTCATCCGGCGGATGCGCATCCGGGAGCCGGCCTCGTCGATCAGGTCGATCGCCTTGTCCGGCAGGAAGCGGTCCGAGATGTACCGGTCGGCCAGGGTCGCGGCCTGGACGAGGGCCTCGTCCGTGATGGAGACCCGGTGGTGGGCCTCGTAGCGGTCGCGCAGACCCTTGAGGATCTCGATCGTGTGCGGCAGCGACGGCTCGGCGACCTGGATGGGCTGGAAGCGGCGCTCGAGGGCCGCGTCCTTCTCCAGGTACTTCCGGTACTCGTCCAGCGTGGTCGCACCGATGGTCTGGAGCTCACCGCGGGCCAGCATCGGCTTGAGGATGCTGGCGGCGTCGATCGCGCCCTCGGCGGCACCCGCACCCACCAGGGTGTGGAGCTCGTCGATGAACAGGATGATGTCGCCGCGGGTACGGATCTCCTTGAGGACCTTCTTCAGGCGCTCCTCGAAGTCACCGCGGTAGCGGGAGCCGGCGACCAGCGCGCCGAGGTCCAGGGTGTAGAGGTGCTTGTCCTTGAGGGTCTCGGGCACCTCGCCCTTGACGATGGCCTGCGCCAGGCCCTCGACGACGGCGGTCTTGCCGACGCCGGGCTCGCCGATGAGAACCGGGTTGTTCTTCGTACGGCGGGACAGCACCTGCATGACCCGCTCGATCTCCTTCTCGCGCCCGATGACCGGGTCGAGCTTGGATTCGCGGGCCGCCTGGGTGAGGTTGCGGCCGAACTGGTCGAGGACCAGGGACGTCGAGGGGGTGCCCTCGGCAGGACCGCCGGCCGTGGCGGCTTCCTTGCCCTGGTAGCCGGAGAGCAGCTGGATGACCTGCTGCCGCACCCGGTTGAGATCGGCGCCCAGCTTCACGAGGACCTGGGCGGCGACGCCCTCGCCCTCGCGGATCAGGCCGAGCAGGATGTGCTCCGTGCCGATGTAGTTGTGGCCGAGCTGGAGGGCCTCGCGGAGCGACAGCTCCAGGACCTTCTTGGCACGCGGGGTGAAGGGGATGTGGCCGGACGGGGCCTGCTGCCCCTGCCCGATGATCTCCTCAACCTGCTGGCGGACCGCCTCGAGCGAAATCCCGAGGCTCTCCAGGGCCTTAGCGGCGACACCCTCACCCTCGTGGATAAGGCCCAGGAGGATGTGCTCGGTGCCGATGTAGTTGTGGTTGAGCATCCGGGCTTCTTCCTGAGCCAGGACGACAACCCGCCGCGCGCGGTCGGTGAACCTCTCGAACATCGTTAATCGCTCCTCAGAGCGGTCAGTCAGTTAGGGGTCGATCCCCTCCCTGTCCTTCCGCAGCTTAGTCCCGCAAGCGGGGACCGCTCATTCCAACTGCCGACATCCGTCCGGATCACCCCCTTGTCCGTGGGGAGACCTGCTGCCGAACAGCCGACAAATGCTCCAACTCGATGGTGCGAGACGATGTTCCCGCAGGCCAAGCAGTTACCCGCGCTGCCAGTACGCCGATGGCGAACGTGAGACGCAAAACCCGGCGAGTCGTCCCTCCTCACTAGGAATGTCTTACCCGCCGGCACTGACACTCCATGCGGCACACCCCGGTTCCCTCCGCTACGGGCGAACATCCTTGCGCTGCCGAATGCACCCGTACGCCCCCATCACGGACACGGTGCGCAGTGGATCAAGCACGGAGGGTCAGCGACGGCGTAACCAAGGGGCCCTCGGGGGCGTTCGCCGGACATGTCCTCCACCGCGCGGCGCGTGCCGCCGCCCCGCTCGCCGCTCGACGGCGGTACGGCGCGGTGGTACGAGGAGGGGCTCGGCTGGGCGACCGTGGCCGGCCCGCCGGTGGGCCTGGTGACGGGGCTCCGGTTCGACGTCCTGGAGCTGCCCGCCGCGGCCGGTCGCGCGGTGCTGCGCAGGACGGGCGCGGGCGCCACCGGGCCGGTGGCCCTGGCGGGGCGGCGGATGCTGCTCCTGGTGGCCGCGGGAAGCGCGGAGGAGCTGCCGGGACTGCTGGATTGGCTGGAATGGGGCGGTATCGCCCTCGACCTCACCGCGCGGGGCGCCGGCGGCCGGATGACCGCTCCCGTTCCCCCAGGATGGAGCGGTTCCGGCGGGCCGGGCGCCGCGGTGTGGCTGCGTGCCCCCGAGCCGGGCCGCGAGGTGGAGTCCTCGCTGCCGGCCCTGCGGGCCGCGGCGCGGGCCGAAGAGGCCGCCCCCTGTCTCGTACGGCTCGTGGCCACCGCCGCGGCGGAGTGCCATCGGGCCCGGCTGCTGACTGCTCAGCAGCCGACTCGTCAGCGGTTCGCGTCCTCGTAGGCCGACTTGATCTCCGCCGGGACGCGGCCCCGGTCGTTCACGTTGTAGCCGTTCTCCTTGGCCCACGCGCGGATCTTCGCGGTGTCCGGGCCGGCACCGGGGGCGACCCGGCCCTTGCCCCGCGTACCGGCGGTGCGGCCACCGGTGCGCCGACCACTCTTGGTGTACGGCTCGAGCAGACCACGGAGCTTCTCCGCGTTGGCGGTGGTGAGGTCGATCTCGTAGGTCTTGCCGTCCAGCGCGAACGTCACGGTCTCGTCCGCCTCGACGCCGTCGAGGTCGTCGACAAGAAGGACCTGAACCTTCTGTGCCACCGGATTTCCTTTCATCGAAAATGCAGTTACGCGGAAAGGAAACCGCTTTTCCCGGAAAAACACAAACCCCTGGGAGAGGTTCAGAAGCCCGCCGGTGCGGGAAACGTGCGCGATTCGGACATAGAGGTTCCGAGTGGGTTCCGGTGTGGGTATCAGAGCGATCGTTACGATCACAGGTGCAGAAGCATCCGGCTGTTGCCCAAGGTGTTCGGCTTCACTCGTTCGAGACCGAGGAACTCGGCGACACCCTCGTCATAGGAACGCAGGAGCTCGCTGTACACATCTCCGTCGACCGGAGTCTCACCGATCTCCACGAAGCCGCGCTTCGCGAAGAAGTCGACTTCGAAGGTCAGGCAGAATACCCGGCGCACCCCGAGCCAACGGGCGGTGTGCAGCAACTTGTCGAGCACGTGATGTCCGACACCCGCGCCCTTGAACTCGGGATCGACGGCGAGAGTACGCACTTCGGCGAGGTCTTCCCACATCACATGGAGTGCGCCGCAGCCGACCACGACGGCGTCCTCGTCGCGTTCGGCGACCCAGAACTCCTGGATGTCCTCGTAAAGCGTCACGGGCGCTTTGTCGAGCAGGATCCCCCGGCGGACGTACGGGTCGACAAGGCGGCGCACGGCGGCGACATCACCGGTGCGGGCGCGACGAACGGTGACGGCTTTTGAAGCGGTGGAGGACGACGGCATGGGGGGACGTTATCGCCCGGTGTCGCCGGGGGCTCCGGCACCCTCTCCGGCGGGCCCGTCGGTGCCCCCGGTGGCCGCTGGAGACGTGCTTCCGCCGGCTTCCGCCGCAGGTGGGGCGGGGGGTTCCGGCGCGTTGTAGCCGACGACGCGGATCGCGTCGTTGAGGGCGTCGCGCTGCTCGCTCGACATCATGCCGAAGAACGCGACGAGGGCGGCCGCGGGGTTGTCGCTCTGGGCCCAGGCTTCGTTCATGAGTGCGGCCGAGTAGGCGGCGCGCGTGGAGACCGCGGTATATCGATAGGCGCGCCCGTCGACTTCCCTGCGCACCCAGCCCTTCTGGTGGAGATTGTCCATTACCGTCATGACGGTGGTGTAGGCGATGGACCGTTCCTGCTGGAGATCCTCCAGGACTTCCCGGACGGTCACCGGCCGGTTCCATTGCCAGACGCGTGTCATGACGGCGTCTTCGAGCTCTCCCAATTGGCGGGGCACACCGCCACCATAGTCCGCGAAGCGGGAATGGCAGACTATTGACGGAGGAAACGCAACAAAAAGGACGTACGACCTGAAAGCGGTCGTACGTCCTTCGACGCGGGTGGGGCCGGGCGGACTAGGAAGCCGCGCCGTCCGCCTGGCGGGTGGCCTCGGCGCGGGCGAGGGCGGCGTCCACGGCCGCGTCCTCCTTGGCCTTGTTGGGGCCGCCCTGACTCTTCACGATCGTGACGACGAGCATGCTGAAGAACACGGCCATCACGACGGGGGGCAGGAGAGCGGATACGTAGTCCATGGCGTCCAGAGTAGCTATCCGGCGGCGCGCTCCTCGGGCGGGGGCGGGGGTACGGGGCGTCGGCGCGGCGGGAACACCTCGGAGGGCTTGGGCGCCGGGCGCTTGGTGGGGGCGGGCGGCTTCGGGGTGGACGGCTTGGGCTCGTCGGCGGCGCGGCCGCCGGGGAGGGCGAGCAGCAGCCGGGCGCGGGGTGCCGGGGGTGCACGGAAGGCCGGCGCGGGGAAGGCGGAGACGGGGGAGGCCGGCGCGGGGAAGGCGGAGACGGGGGAGGCCGGCGCGGGGAAGGCCGGCGCCGGAACGGGCGGTACGGGCGTGGGCGCCGCCGCCTGGGAGACGCGGGCGAGGCGGGCGCGCACGGAGCGTTCGGCGAGGACCTGGCAGCGTGCCAGGAGGCCGGCGGCCCGGGGGTTGGCCCGGAGGGCGCGCAGGGCGGCGAGGTCGTCGACCCCTGGGTCGTAACCCGCGCCGAGGGCGTCCTGGAGGAGCTCCAGATAGCCGGTGAGCGAGCCGGGCAGGGCCTCGCGGTACAGGGCCAGGTCGGCGAGGAGGAACGCACGGAGCCGACCGGCCTCGCGGACGGTGTCGTCCACGGATTCGGCGAGGCGCAGACAGTCCTGGACGTCCTCGTCCTGAAGGGGGGCGGGGTTGAGGGCGGTGGCAAGGGCGCGTCGGAGCACACGCAGCTCGTCCGCGCTGAACGCCATGCCGCCCCGGGATCCGTATGGCGTGGGCATGGGGTGACGATACGTGCTAATCGGACAAATTTCGTTTACCGATCAGCTCGGTGTGGCGGCGCTCTGTCTCCCGCACGGGCGCCGCCCCCGCCCTACATGCGCGCGACGTTGCGTTCGTACACCAGGCGCAGGCCGATCAGCGTCAGCCAGGGCTCGTGCTCGTCGATCTCCGTGGAGTCGGCGAGGACCATCGGGGCCAGGCCGCCTGTCGCGATGACCGTGACATCGGACGGGTCGCCGTCCGGGCCGACGAGTTCGCGCTTCATCCGGGACACCACGCCGTCGACCTGGCCCGCGTACCCGTAGACGATGCCCGACTGCATCGCCTCCACCGTGTTCTTGCCGATCACGCTGCGCGGACGGGCCAGCTCGATCTTGCGGAGCATCGCACCCTTGACGCCCAGCGCGTCCACCGAGATCTCGATGCCCGGCGCGATCGCCCCGCCCGCGTACTCGCCGCGCGCCGTGACCGCGTCGTACGTCGTAGCCGTGCCGAAGTCGACCACGATCGCCGGGCCCCCGTAGAGCTCGACCGCCGCCGCCGAGTTGACGATGCGGTCCGCGCCGACCTCCTTGGGGTTGTCCGTCAGGACGGGGACGCCCGTCTTGATGCCGGGCTCCACCAGGACCGCCGGGACGTCGCCGTAGTACCGCCGCGTCACCTCGCGCAGCTCGTGCAGCACCGACGGGACGGTCGAGCAGATCGCGATGCCGCCGATGCCGTCACCGAGCTCCACCCCCAGCAGCGGGTGCATGCCCATCAGGCCCTGGAGCAGGACCGCCAGCTCGTCGGCGGTGCGGCGCGGGTCCGTGGAGATGCGCCAGTGCTCGACGATCTCCTCGCCGTCGAAGAGGCCGAGGACGGTCTGCGTGTTGCCGACGTCGATGGTGAGCAGCATCAGACCGCCGCCTCGGAGGCGTCGCGCAGGTCGAGGCCGATGTCGAGGATCGGGGAGGAGTGCGTGAGCCCGCCCACCGCGAGGTAGTCCACGCCCGTCGCCGCGTACGCCGCCGCGTTCTCCAGGGTGAGGCGGCCGGAGGACTCCAGGATCGCGCTGCCGGCGACCAGGGCGACGGCCTCCTCGGTCTCCAGCGGGGTGAAGTTGTCGAGCAGGATCAGATCCGCGCCCGCGTCCAGGACCTCGCGGACCTGGTGCAGCGTGTCGACCTCGACCTCGATCGGCACGTCCGGGAACTGCTCCCGTACGGCCTTGAAGGCCTGCGCGACGCCACCGGCGGCCACCACGTGGTTGTCCTTGACCAGCGCCGCGTCCGAGAGCGACATGCGGTGGTTGACGCCGCCGCCGCAGCGCACCGCGTACTTCTCCAGGGCGCGCAGCCCCGGCGTGGTCTTGCGGGTGTCGCGCACCTTGGCCCCGGTGCCCTCCAGGACGTCCGCCCACGCGCGCGTGGCGGTGGCGATACCGGAGAGGCGGCACATGATGTTCAGCGCGCTGCGCTCGCCGGTGAGCAGGTCGCGGGTGCGGGTGGTGACGCTCAGGAGCTTCTGGCCGGCCTCGACCCGGTCGCCGTCCTCGACGTGCCGCTCGACCTCGAAGGTGTCGGTGCAGACGATGGACAGCACGGCCTCGGCGATCCGCAGGCCGGAGACCACGCCCGCCTCGCGGGCGGTGAAGTCGGCGGTGGCGATCGCGTCCTCGGGGACGGTCGCGACGGTCGTCACGTCCACGCCGCCGTCGAGGTCCTCCTCGATGGCCAGGTGGGCGATGTCCTCGACCTGGACCGGGTCGAGGCCGGCGTCGGCGAGCAGCTGCGCGAGCGCCGGGTCGAGGCCGCTCTCGTAGACCTCGTCGGCGCAGCCGCAGCCGTCACCGCAGCCGCCGGTGTCCTCGGAAGGGGCGCTGATCTGGATGAGGGGGACGTCCACGGGCTGCGGACGTGCTTCTTCGGGCGTGCTCACGGCTGCGGCTCCTTGGATGCGTCGGCGACATCGACGGTTACGGGCGGAAAGTCTGCGGTGGCGGTGGGACGGACCGCCAGTTCGCCGTCGGGGGCGCGGCTCACGATCAGATGGCGGCGCCACCGGTCGTCGTCCCGGTCGGGCCGGTCCTCGCGCCAGTGGCAGCCCCGGGTCTCCTCGCGGGCGAGGGCGGCCGTCACCAGGGCCTCGGAGACCTCCAGGAGGTTGGCCGTCTCCCAGGCCTCGGTGCAGGGCTCGACGGAGTCGGCGAGGTGGTTCATGACGGCGTCCAGGGCGAGAGCACGCAGGGATCCGGACGCCCGCTGGAGGCTCTCCTCGGAGCGCAGTACGCCCGCGTCCGCGCTCATGGTCCGCTGGATGTCGGCGCGCACCTTGGGCGCGAGCACCGGCATCACGCGCGCGTGGGGCGACGTGACCGGCGGCCGCGCCTCGCGGTTCCCGTCCCCGGTGAGGTCGGCGACGATCCGGTCGGTGATCCGCTCGGCGAAGACCAGGCCCTCCAGGAGTGAGTTCGACGCGAGCCGGTTGGCTCCGTGGACCCCCGTACAGGCCACCTCACCGCACGCGTAGAGGCCCGCGACGGTCGTCCGGCCGGTCAGGTCCGTGCGCACTCCGCCGGAGGCGTAGTGGGCCGCTGGGGCGACCGGGATGGGCTCGGTGACCGGGTCGATGCCGTGGGCGCGGCAGGCGGCCAGGATCGTGGGGAAGCGCGTGGCCCACATCTGGGCGCCGAAGTGCCGCGCGTCCAGGTACATGTGCAGGGCGTCCTGCTCCTGCATCCGGCTCGTGATCGCCTTGGCGACGATGTCGCGGGGGGCGAGCTCGGCCAGCTCGTGCTGCCCGAGCATGAACCGGACCCCGTCGGCGTCGACGAGGTGGGCGCCCTCGCCCCGTACCGCCTCGGAGACCAGCGGCTGCTGGCCCTCGGACCCGGCGCCGAGGAAGAGCACCGTCGGGTGGAACTGGACGAATTCCAGGTCGGAGACCTCGGCTCCGGCGCGCAGGGCGAGCGCGACGCCATCGCCGGTGGAGACCGCCGGGTTCGTGGTGGCCGAGAAGACCTGGCCCATGCCGCCAGTGGCGAGGACCACGGCGGGGGCGTGGACGGCTCCCACGCCGTCCTCCTCGCCCTCGCCCATGACGTGCAGGGTGACACCCGCGGTGCGGCCCTCCGCGTCCTTCAGGAGGTCCAGGACGAGCGCGTGCTCGATGGTGCGCACGCCCCGGTCCCGTATCGCCTCGACCAGGGCGCGGGAAATCTCGGCGCCGGTCGCGTCGCCGCCGGCGTGGGCGATCCGGCGGCGGTGGTGGCCGCCCTCGCGGGTCAGGGCGATCTCGCCGTCGGCGGTCTTGTCGAAGTCGGCGCCGGTGGCGATCAGCCGCCGGACGGCGTCGGGGCCCTCGGTGACGAGCAGCCGGACGGCCTCGGCGTCGCAGAGCCCGGCGCCCGCGACGAGGGTGTCGTCCAGGTGCTGCTCGGGGGTGTCGCCCTCGCCGAGCGCGGCGGCGATGCCGCCCTGCGCCCAGCGGGTGGAGCCGGCGTCCAGGCGGGCCTTGGTGACGACGACCGTACGCAGCCCGGCGGCGGTGCAGCGCAGGGCCGCGGTCAGCCCGGCGACTCCGGAGCCGACCACGACGACGTCGGCGTCGATGGACCAGCCCGGCTCGGGCGCGTGCAGCCGTATTCCGGTCACTTGGTGGCTCCGATGGTGGATCCGAACATCAACGGGACGTTGTCGATCAGCCGCGTGCTGCCCACGCGCGCGGCGACGGCGAGGAGCGCCTCGCCGTCGTGGCCGTCGGCGACCTCGGTGAAGTCGGCGGGGTCGACCAGGGCGACGTAGTCGAGGGTGAGCGGGGGCTCGGCCTTCGCCGCCTCGTCGAGGACGGCGCGGGCCGCGGCCCGTACGGCTCCGGCGCCGCCGCCCTCGGAGGCCTGGGCGACCGCGTGGGCGTCTGCCGCGGCCCGGGCCTCGCCGAGCCGGGAGAGCGCCTCCGCGCGGTTCTCGGCCCGGTTCTGGGCGCCGGGCAGGGAGGCGGCACGCGCGCGTAGCGCGTGCTGGGCCGAGAGCCGGTCGCTCGCGGCGAACAGGGCGCGGGAGAGGGCGAGGGCTGTGCGGCGCTCGCCGTCGGAGAGGAAGCGGTTACGGCTGGACAGGGCCAGGCCGTCGGCCTCGCGGACGGTCGGCACGCCGACGATCTCCGCCGGGAAGTTCAGGTCGCGGACCATCCGGCGGATCAGGGCCAGCTGCTGGGCGTCCTTCTGGCCGAAGAAGGCCAGGTCGGGGGCGGTGAGGTGGAGCAGCTTCGCGACGACGGTGAGCATCCCGTCGAAGTGGCCGGGCCGGGAGGCGCCTTCGAGGCGCTCGCCCATGGGGCCCGCGCTGATCCGGACCTGTGGCTCCCCGCCGGGGTACACCTCGTCGACGGAGGGCGCGAAGACGGCGTCCGCGCCGGCGTCCTCGGCCGTCCTGAGGTCGGCGTCGAGGGTCCGGGGATAGCGGTCGAGGTCCTCACCCGCGCCGAACTGCAGCGGGTTGACGAAGACGGTGACGACGACGAACCCGTCGGGTCCGACGTATTCACGGGCCGTACGGACGAGGGTGGCGTGGCCCTCGTGCAGGGCGCCCATGGTCATGACAACGGCGGTGCGGCGCTTTCCGGCCACCTCAGGGGTGTCCGTCACCGTACGGCGGAGTGCGTGGAGTTCGTCCGCCGTACGGACCAGGGCGAAGGTCGTCGATGTCATCGGGCGGTCTCCCCGTCGGCGAGCACACCCAGCAGGTCCTCGGCGAGCTCGGGCTTGAGCAGGCCGTGCGCGAGCGCCCGGTCGGCGGTCGCGCGGGCCATCGCCAGATACCCGGCGACGGTGCCGGGCGCGTGCTTGCGCAGCTCCGCGACATGAGCGGCGACCGTACCGGCGTCCCCGCGCGCGACCGGGCCGGTGAGCGCCCCGTCGCCGGACCGCAGGGCGTTGTCCAGGGCGGCGCCCAGGAGCGGGCCGAGCATCCGGTCGGGGGCGGCGACCCCGGCCGCCCGGAGCAGGTCCATGGCCTGGGCGACCAGCGTGACCAGGTGGTTCGCGCCGAGGGCGAGGGCCGCGTGGTAGAGCGGGCGGGACTCCTCGGCGATCCACTCGGGCTCGCCGCCCATCTCGATGACCAGGGCCTCGGCGGCCAGCCGCAGCTCCACGGGCGCGGTCACCCCGAAGGAGCAGCCGGCGAGCCGCTGCACGTCGACCGACGTGCCGGTGAACGTCATGGCGGGGTGCAGGGCGAGCGGCAGGGCGCCGGCCCGGCGCGCGGGGTCCAGGACCCGCACTCCGTACCGCCCGGAGGTGTGCACGAGCAGCTGTCCCGGCCGTACGGCACCGGTCTCGGCGAGCCCCTCGACCAGGCCCGGCAGGGCGTCGTCGGGAACGGTCAGCAGGACCAGCTCGGCCCGGGCGAGCACCTCGGCGGGCGGCACGACCGGCACGTCGGGGAGCAGGTCGGCGGCGCGCCGGACGGACGCGTCGGAGACCGCGGAGACGGCGACGGGGCGGTGTCCCGCGAGCTGGAGCGCGGCGGCGAGGGCGGGGCCCACCCGGCCCGCTCCGACGACTCCGACGGTGAGTCGCGCGGGTCGGTCCTCCGCTCGGGGTTCTGCTCGGGAGTCAGCTGGATGGTTCACGCGGCAACGGCCTTCCGTTCCAGTCCGCGGGGGGTACCGGACGATTTCTGGTCATGCTACGCCAGCGTTTCGTCCTCCTCCGTGACTGTCCACAGGGTGTGGGCGGCGGTGTGATGATCGGCCCATGGACGAAGACGTGGACGAAGGCATGAGCGGCCGGTCGGACGAGCCGATGGACGGGGACATGGACGGCGACATGGACACGGCCGAAGCGCGGCGCCACCAGGCGACGGTGTGGGGCGGTGCGGGGCGCACGCTGGCGCATTCGCCGGTCGAGGGCACGGTCGGGAGCCGCCTGCGGGAGCTGGCCGCCTGGGCGACGGACGCGGAGGACGACGGCGGCCCCCTCGACGCGTACGGCGACGGACTCGTCGAAGAGCTGGAGCGGCGGGTCGCCGAGGAACTCGGGCTGCCCTCGGCGGTGTTCTTCCCCACCGGGACGATGGCCCAGCAGGTGGCGCTGCGCTGCTGGGCCGGGCGGACCGGGAGCCCGGTCGTCGCCCTCCACCCGCTCTCGCACCCCGAGGTCCACGAGGGCGGCGCGCTGGGGTCGGTGAGCGGGCTGCGGACCGTCCATCCGACGGACGAGCCCAGGCTGCCGACGGCGGAGGAGGTACGGGGCCACACGGAGCCGTTCGGGACGCTGATGCTGGAGCTGCCGCTCCGGGACGCCGGTTACGTGCTGCCGACCTGGGACGAGCTGGTGAAGGTCGTGGCGGCGGCGCGGGAACGGGATGCGGTGGTGCACCTCGACGGCGCGCGGCTGTGGGAGTGCGCCCCGCACTTCGGTCGCGGGCTGCGGGAGATCGCGGGGCTCGCGGACAGCGTGTACGTGTCCTTCTACAAGTCCCTGGGCGGCCTCTCGGGCGCGGCGCTGGCCGGCCCGGAGGACGTGATGGAGGAGGCCAGGGTCTGGCGGCACAGGTACGGGGGCCAGGTCTTCCAGCAGTACCCGGCGGCCGTCTCCGCCCTGCGCGGTCTGGAGCGGGAGCTGCCGCGCCTGCCCTCGTACGTGGCGCACGCGCGCGTGGTGGCCGGATGGCTGCGGGCCGCCTTCGAGGAGGCGGGTGTGCCGTGGTTCCGCGTCCACCCGGAGCCGCCGCACACCCACCAGTTCCAGGTCTGGCTCCCGTACGCCCCCGACGCCCTGACGAAGGCCTCCCTGGCGCTCACGGGGTCGACGGACACGGTCCTCTTCCGCCGCTGGCGCGGCGCGGGCGCGGCCGGTCCGCCGGGGCTCGCGATGACCGAGGTGACGGTGGGCGAGCCGGGGCTCGCGTGGACGGAGTCGGACGTACGGGAGGCGGTACGGAACTTCCTGGCGCTGCTGCCCCAGGCCCAGCAGGCCTAGCAGGCCTTCGGGCGGGCCCAGCGGCTCAGAGCCGTCCGCAGCCGGCCCCGGGCCGGCCGGCCGGCGAGGACCGCGCGGAAGCGGCGGCGGTCGCGGAGGGCACGGACGGTCGCGACGTCGTGGGTGCCGGGCAGCGGCGGCATCCGCTCGCCGTGCTGCGCGGCGCGGTAGGTGTCGAAGAGGTACTGGTGCATCGCGTTCATGCCCTCACCCTGGCTCCGCCCGGAGGCCGCGGTCGCGCCGATTGACGGGCCGCGTCAAACGGCGCGACAGCACCCGCCCGGCGTCCCGCACCATAGGGGCGTGAGCGTGACCATCGACATCACCGGGCTGCCGCACGAGCGGATCGTCTTCGGCCCCTCCCCGCTGGCCGAGCTCGGCGCCGCGCTGCACGCGCTCGCCGAGCCCGCGCACCACTCCGGCCTGCACGCCTGGGCCACGACCACCGCCGCCGGTCTCAAGCCCGAGCTGGCCGACCGGCTGCACGAGGCCGACTTCATGTGGCGCTCCACCCGGTCCGACTTCCTGCTGCCCGCCGAGCCGCGCGGGACGCTCGCCGAGGAGCTCGACGACCTCGACCGGATGGACGACGAGAAGTTCGTCGGCGCGGCGCTGGAAATCTCGTGCAACAGCCAGTACGGCGAAGGCCTGCCGTCCCCGCTCGTCGACCCGGCGGCCCGCCGCCGCATCCTCGACCTGGCCGCCGCGCGCGGTCCGCGACAGGCGGCGTTCGTGGAGCGGATGCTGGCCGATCCGCCCGGCACGCGCGCGTGGATCCGCCGCCTCATGGAGGACTGCGACGACGCGTTCTTCGCCGACACCTGGGGCCGGGTCCGCGTGCAGCTCGCGGCCGACGCCCGGCACAAGACCGAGCTGCTGCGCCACAAGGGCCTCGCCGAGGCCGTCACGGCCGTCTCCCCCGCCATGAGCGTGGAGGAGGACGCCCACGGCACCCGGCTCGTCGTCGACAAGCTGGTCCACGGCCGTACGACCGCCCAGGGCTCGGGGGTCACGTTCCTGCCGACCGCCTTCGGCCGGCCGCACCTCTTCGCCCTGCACGCGCCGGGCTGGCGGCCGGTGGTGCAGTACCCCGTCTCCACCGGCGAACTCGCCGGCACCGCGCCCGTGGAGACGGTCAAGCTCCGTCTGGAGGCCGTCGCGCACCCGATGCGGTTGCGGATGTGTCGTAACCTCGCCCGCGCCTCGTACACGACGAGCGAACTGGCCGACGCGTACGGCATCACCGCGCCGGAGGTCTCCCGGCACCTCGCCGTCCTGAGGAA
Source organism: Streptomyces sp. P9(2023) (assembly GCF_032436795.1). NCBI lineage: Bacteria > Bacillati > Actinomycetota > Actinomycetes > Kitasatosporales > Streptomycetaceae > Streptomyces > Streptomyces sp. P9(2023). Next base: position 257,785 of record NZ_JAUPWM010000008.1, on the reverse strand, counting down.
GGCCGGGCTGCTCACCACCCAGCGCCGCGGCCGGTACGTCATGCACCAGCTGGACGTGACCGTCGTCGCCCGCCTGGGCAGCGACTTCCTGGAGGCGGTCCTGCGCTAGCGCGGCCGAACCGTGCCGAGCGGCTCAGTCGAACCTGAGGTGGGAGAGACCCACCCGGGCCCGGCGCAGCCGATGCCGCAGCGGACCGTCCGAGTTCGGTGCGAGCCGCAGCCCCGCCGTCCGCGCCACCTCGTCCGCGACCTGCGGGACCGTCAGCCGGTCCGTACGGAGGTGGTGCGCGAACTCCGGCCCCTCCAAGCGCTCCAGGCACAGGTCCAACTTCTCCACCGCGAAGCTCTCCCGCTTCAGACCGCGCCCGAGCCCCCGCTCGGTCAGCCGCTTCAGGACCGTCTCCCGCTCCGCGAGCAGCGCGACGTGGTGCACCCGGTCAGCGCCATGCGCCTCGCGCAGCCGGCCGACGGTCTCCTCGAAGTACGCCGGTTCCACGAGCGTCATCGGGACGACGACCGGACCGTCCTCGTACCGCCTCAGTGCCAGGTCCAGCACTTCGTACACGCCCTGCCGCCAGGCCCCCAGGTCCTGGAAGTCGCCCCTCAGGGAGGGCGGCAGCGTGCGGTGCAGACCGAAGCCGATGTGCTCCGGGTCGCAGACGACGCTGCCCGGCAGCCGCCGCCGGATCTCGTACGCCGTCTGTGTCTTCCCGCCCCCGAACGGGCCGTTGATCCACAGCAGCACGGCCGGGATCAGCCCGCCCCGCCGCCCGCCCGGACCAGGCCCGTCTCGTACGCGAGCACGACCACCTGCACGCGGTCGCGCAGCTCCAGCTTGGTCAGGATGCGGCCGACGTGGGTCTTCACCGTGGCCTCCGACAGCACGAGCCGGGCGGCGATCTCGCCGTTCGACAGGCCCTGGGCGACCAGGAGCATCACCTCGCGCTCCCGGTCGGTGAGCCGCTCCACCTCCTTGTGCTGCGGCTCCTTCCCCGACGACGGCAGCATCGGCGAGAACCGGTCCAGGAGGCGGCGGGTCGTCGACGGGGCGACCACCGCGTCCCCGCTGTGCACCGAACGGATCGCCGCGAGCAGCTCGGCCGGCGGCACGTCCTTCAGCATGAAGCCGCTCGCGCCCGCCTTGAGCCCGGAGAAGGCGTACTCGTCCAGGTCGAAGGTGGTCAGGATCAGGACGCGGGGCGCGTCGGGCTCCGAGCAGATCCGCCGGGTCGTCTCGACCCCGTCCAGCTTGGGCATCCGGACGTCCATCAGCACCACGTCCACGGCCGTCGACCGCAGCACCTCCAGCGCCTCCACGCCGTCGCCCGCCTCCGCCACGACCTCCATGTCCGGCTGGGCGGCGAGCACCATGCGGAAGCCGGTGCGCAGCAGCACCTGGTCGTCGACGAGCATCACGCGGATGGACATGAAGATCCTTAGGGGTCGTCAGTGGGCGGGCTTGAGGGGGAGCAGGGCGCTGATCCGGAAGCCGCCCCCGGGGCGCGGGCCCGCGTCCAGGGTGCCGCCGACCATGCCGACCCGCTCCCGCATGCCGATCAGGCCGTGGCCCCGGCCGTCGGCGCCCCCGTCCTCGTACATCTCGTGGGTCGCACCGCGACCGTCGTCCTCGACGAGCAGCCCGAGACCGTCGTCGAAGTAGACCAGACGGACGCTGGCGCCGACGTCCGGACCGCCGTGCTTACGGGTGTTGGTGAGGGCTTCCTGCACGATCCGGTACGCGGTGAGCTCGACGCCGCTCGGCAGCGGACGCGGGGTGCCTTCGATCCGGAAGTCCACGGTCAGACCGGCGCTCCTGACCTGCTCGACCAGGTCCTCGATCTGCTCGACGTCCGGCTGCGGAACGTACTCCCCCACCTCCTTGTGCTCGCCGGTGCGCAGGATGCCGAGCAGCCGGCGCATCTCGGCGAGCGCCTGCCGGCCCGTCGAGGAGATGGTCTCCAGGGCCTGCTTGGCCTGGTCGGGCGAGGCGTCCAGGACGTAGGCGGCGCCGTCGGCCTGGACGACCATCACCGACACGTTGTGCGCGACGACGTCGTGCAGCTCGCGGGCGATCCGGGCGCGCTCGGCGGCGACCGCGACCTTGGCCTGCGCCTCGCGCTCCTGCTCCAGGCGCGAGGCCCGCTCCTCCAGCTGCGCGAAGTAGGCCCGGCGGGTGCGCAGGGAGTCGCCGAGCACCCAGGCGAGGGCGAACGGCACGGTCATGATGATCGTGAAGAAGACGCGGGCGATCGTGGAGTTGATCTCCTCCTGCTCCGGCCAGCGCAGCTGGGCGAGCGTCGCCGCGCTGAGGCCGCCGGCCAGGGCGAGGCGGGAGGCCCAGCGGGGGCCGTCGTGCGCGGCGACCGTGTAGATGATCACCAGCATCGCGAAGTCGGCGAAGAACGGCAGCAGCCCGAAGGCGAGCTGGGCGACGCCCAGGACGACCGTCAGCACGAGCATCTTCTCGGGCGCGCGTCTGCGCAGGGCGACGACCAGGCTGAACAGCGCGCCGAGGACGCCGTACGCGGCGGCGTTGTCGACCGCCGGGTAGGACGAGCCCACCCACAGCAGGGAGAGCCCGAAGAGGACGACGGCCCAGAAGCTGTCGACGCCCGTCGGGTGTCTGCGGATGAAGTCGTAGAGGCGCTGCACGTAACCCAGCGTAGGGAAAGCGGATAGGTGCAGGGGTCAACCGTGGGGTCGATCCTTGACGCGAGGCCCGTACTCCCCAAGGTGGAGACTGGGCTCGTGACGGATGAGACGTGTCAGTGGCAGGGGTGGCGCGAGGCCACGGAGCAGGCGTTGTACGGCCCAGGGGGGTTCTTTCTGCGCCCCGAGGGCCCGGCCGGTCACTTCCGTACCTCGGTGCACGCGGGTCCGCTCTTCGCGGGGGCGGTCGCGCGGCTGCTGGCGGAGGTGGCGGAGGAGCTGGGGGCGGAGCTCGGCTCGGATCCGGTCTCCTTCGTGGACGTGGGGGCGGGGCGGGGCGAGCTGGTGACGGGGGTGCTGTCGGCCGCCTCCGCGCTGGGGCTTCCGGTACGGGCGTACGGCGTCGAGCGCGCGGCCCGGCCGGCCGGGCTCGACCCCCGGGTGCAGTGGACGGACCGGGTGCCGGAGGGCGTGCGCGGGCTGCTCTTCGCGAACGAGTGGCTCGACAACGTGCCGGTGGACGTGGCGTGCGTTGACGAGTCGGGGGTCGTGCGGTACGTCGAGGTGCGGGCGGCAGACGGGGCGGAGCGGCTCGGCCGGGCCGTCGAGGGGGCGGACGCGGAGTGGCTGGCGCGGTGGTGGCCGCTGACGGAGCCCGGCGAGCGAAGCGAGATGGCGGTCCCCCCGGACGGAGTCTGGGGGAGGGCGGAGATCGGGCGGCCCCGGGACGAGGCGTGGGAGGCGGCGGTCGGCCGCGTGGCGGCGGGGCGGGCGGTGGCGGTGGACTACGGGCACCTACGGGAGTCCAGGCCGCCCTTCGGGACGCTGACGGGGTTCCGGGGCGGGCGGGAGGTCGCGGCGGTGCCGGACGGGTCGTGCGACGTCACGGCGCATGTGGCGATGGACGCGGTCGCCTTGGCCGGCGGGGAGGTGGTGACGCAACGGGAGGCGCTGCGTCGCTTGGGCGTGCGGGGGGAGCGGCCGTCGTTGTCCCTCGCGACGAGTGATCCGGCCGCGTACGTGCGGGCTCTCGGCGCGGCCGGGGAGGCGGCCGAGCTGACCGCGCGCGGGGGCCTGGGCGACTTTCTGTGGCTGACGCGACGGGTCCCGGGCTGACGGGGCGCCGCGCCCGGGGGGAGCTGACGGGGCACCGCCCCCGGGCGGGAGGCACGACAGGGCACCGCCCTGGGCGAGGGGCATGACAAGGCACCGCCCTGGGCGAGGGGCATGACAGGGCACCGCCCTGGGCGAGGGGCATGACAAGGCACCGCCCTGGGCGAGGGGCATGACAAGGCCCCCCCGTGGGTTGTGCCCACCCGTTCCGCCCTGCGGAACGATTGCCCACAACGGGGGCGGGACGGCTGCCCACAACGGATCCGGCGCGGGAGATACTGTCCCCATGACGGAGACGACGGTCGGAATCGGCGGGGCGGCGGAGAGCACCGACATGGTGCTGAACATCGGGCCGCAGCATCCCTCGACCCACGGCGTGCTCCGGCTGCGGCTGGTTCTCGACGGTGAGGTGATCCAGCGGGTCGAGCCGGTCATCGGCTACATGCACCGGGGCGCCGAGAAGCTCTTCGAGGCGCGCGACTACCGGCAGATCGTCATGCTCGCCAACCGCCACGACTGGCTCTCCGCCTTCTCCAACGAGCTCGGTGTCGTCATGGCCGTCGAGCGCATGCTCGGCATGGAGGTCCCCGAGCGGGCCGTCTGGACGCGGACGCTGCTCGCCGAGCTGAACCGGGTGCTCAACCACCTGATGTTCCTCGGCTCGTACCCCCTCGAACTGGGCGGCATCACCCCGGTCTTCTACGCGTTCCGGGAGCGCGAGGAGCTCCAGGCCGTGATGGAGGAGGTCTCCGGCGGCCGGATGCACTACATGTTCAACCGGGTCGGCGGGCTCAAGGAGGACCTGCCCGCCGGGTGGCTGGACCGGGCGCGCGCGGCCGTCGCCGACGTACGGTCGCGGATGGACGTGTACGACAAGCTCGTCCTCGGCAACGAGATTTTCCGGGGCCGTACCAGGGGCGTCGGCGTCCTGACCCCGACCGCCGTGCACGCGTACGGCGTCTCCGGGCCCATCGCCCGCGCCTCCGGTGTCGACTTCGACCTGCGCCGCGACGAGCCGTACCTGGCCTACGGGGAGCTTCAGGACACGCTCCAGGTGGTCACCCGCCAGGAGGGCGACTGCCTCGCCCGCTTCGAGTGCCTGCTGGAGCAGACCCACAACTCCCTGGACCTCGCGGACGCCTGCCTCGACCGGATCGCGGACCTCCCGCAGGGGCCGATCAACCAGCGGCTGCCGAAGGTGCTCAAGGCCCCGGAGGGCCACACGTACGCCTGGACCGAGAACCCGCTCGGCATCAACGGCTACTACCTGGTCTCCAAGGGCGAGAAGACGCCGTACCGGCTCAAGCTGCGCTCGGCGTCCTTCAACAACATCCAGGCGCTGACCGAGTTGCTGCCGGGCACGCTCGTCGCCGACATGGTCGCGATCCTGGGTTCGTTGTTCTTCGTCGTCGGCGACATCGACAAGTAGCCCGTAGGCCGACGGGTGAATCCCTCGGTCAGGGCTTTCCGCGCATGACCACGAACTCCCTGCCGTCCTTCTCCGGGCTTCTGTGCTCCACCACCTGCCAGCCCCACCGCTCGTAACGCTCCCGCAGCTCCGGTACGTCGAGCGTCATCAGGAGGCGCGGGGTGGGGGCCTGGGCGAGGAGTTCGTCGTGGAGGGCGCGGCCCAGGCCGTGGCCCTGGTGGGCGGGGGCGACGACGAGTTCGGCGAGTTCGAACGCCTGCTCCGCGCCCGACAGCATGGTGTCGAGCCAGCCGGCGGCGAAGCCGGTCAGCTCACCGTCCGCGCCGAACGACGCGACGCAACGGAAGCCCGGTTGTCCGGCGGCCGCCATGCCGAACAGCCGCTCCACCGTCCGCAGCGCCTCGCGCGGGGGTTCGCGCCAGGGCGGGCCGCAGAACGCCTGCGCGCACAGGGCGATCCACTCGTCCCGGCGGGCGGCCATGTCCTCGGCGGTGAGCGCCCGGATCGTCAAGAGCCGACGGCTCCGCGCAGTTCGGCCACGTCGAGCTGCTCGGTCTCGTCGTGCGCGGTCAGGTCGATGACGTTGCCGATCGCCCGCTGTTCGGGGGCGCGGCGCGCGACGGTCGCGAGGACCTCCTCGCCCACCACGTCGGCCAGATCGGCGTCCTCCACGGCCACGGCCTCGATGGCGGCCGCCGCCTCCTTCTGCGTACCGAAGAAGTCGAAGCCTCCCTCGGGGCGCGTGGCGCGTCGGCCGGCGTAGGGGACGATCGCGGAGGCGGCCGGCACGGCCCGTACCGCGGGAACGGCGGCAGCCGGCATGGCGGGTACGACGGCGGTCGACGGTCGAGCGTGCTGCTCGCTCCCGGCGGCCGCCGCGTGCTTCCCCTGCGGCTCCTCCGTCTCCCGGGCGCGCTCGGCGAGATCCCGGTTGCGGGCGGCCTCGGCCGTGCGGCGGGCCTCCTGGGCGGCGGCGTTGCGCGCGAGGTCGCGCAGGGCCTCGGCGGCCTGGCGGTACGCGGCCGGCGTCGGCGTGGATCCGGCGGCCGGCAGCTCCTTGGCTGGGACGGTCGCCTCCAGGGCGAGCTGCCTGCGGCCTTCGAGCGCGCTGGCCCGCTCCGTCTCGGCGTTGGCGTACCGGCGCAGCAGCGCCGCGTGCTCGCCGCGCAGTCCGGCGAGTTCGACCCGCTTGGCGCGCAGCTTGGCGTCCAGCTTGGCCCGCAGCTCGCGCGACTCCTCGAGGTCGGACTCGAGTTCCGCTATCCGCTCCTCGGTCTTCCACAGGTCCGCCGAACGCGCCCGGGTCAGCTCGGCGACCTTGCGGCCGGCGCTCCGGTCCCAACTGCGCATGATGACGCCACCGGTGACCGCGGCGGCCGCCGCGGCGGCCACGAGCAGCCGCAGCACCACGGGATCGGCGAGCAGCCAGGCGCCCGCGGCACAGACGACCGACGCTCCGGCGACCGCGGAGGGCGGCAGAAGCTTGTGGAGGGGAGGTGAATGGCGGTGGCGTCCACGTGGCATGGCCTGAAATTTACCGTGCGTAGGCGCTGTATGGGGTGTCGGCCCGGCAATCTCTTGGCCACTTCTCGCCGTCGCGGCGGAGCCCCGGTAAGGGCCGGGCCGATCCCCCTTGACCGGGCCTTACTTCGTGACCAGCCCCTTCGACTCCAGATAGGCCTTCGCCACGTCCGCGGGCTTCGCGCGCTCGGCGTCGACCTTGCGGTTCAGTTCGGCGAGATCGGCCGTGGTGAGCACCTTTGTGATCTTGTCGAGAGCGGCTGCGATCTCGGGCGATCCGGCGTCCTTGGCATTGACCACCGGCAGCACATTGTCGGCGTTCTGGAGCTTCTTGTCGTCGTCGAGGAAGACCAGGCCGAAGCTCTCGACCGTGGCGTCCGTCGTGGTGGTCAGCACCAGCTGGTCCACGCCGTCCTTGACCGCCTGCTTGGACTGCGGGGTGCCGACGCCCTTGGGGTCGATCCCGGTCACGTCGATGCCGTAGGTCTTCTTCAGACCGGGCGCGCAGAACGGCCGTATCTCGCATTCGTCGCCGGCCGCGATCTTCACCTTCAGCTTGGCGGCGCCGAGGTCGGAAAGCGTCTTCAGCTTGTTCTTCTCGGCGAATTCCTTGGAGACCGCGAAGGCGTTCTGGTCGACGGCCTCGCCGACCGCGAGGACCTTCAGACCGCGCGGCTCGGCGAGCTTCTTCAGCGCCTCCACCGTGGCGGCGGCGTCTCCGGAGGCGACCGGCTTCTCCTCGGTCGCCTTCGGGCCGTTCACCTTCGCATTGAGGAATTCCGCGATCGTCGCCGCGTATTCCGGTACGACGTCGATCTCGCCCTTCTCCAGGGAGGGTTCGTACAGCTCGCGGTTCTTCACCGTGGTGATGGTCGCGGAGTATCCGGCGTCGGTCAGCACCTGCGCGTAGAGCTCCGCGAGCACCTTGGACTCGGTGAACGCCGCGGCGCCCACGACGAGGGAGCCCTTCTTCGCGCCGGACGCGCCGCCGCTGCCGCCCGCCTTGCCCTGCTCCAGGCTGTCGCCGCCGCACGCGGCGAGCGAGACGGTCAGCGCCGCCGTACTCAGTACCGCACCCGCGATACGCCAGGTCCTGCTCACGAGATCACTCCCAGTCGTCGAAGTACGTGTTACGTCGTCACAAGCATTCGTGCGTCACAAGCATTCGTGCCCGCCGGCGTTCGTGTGTCACAAGCGTTCGTTCGTTACAAGCGGTTCTCAGGCGCGTCGGCCGAGCAGCCGGTCCGCGCCCACCAGCAGGACCTCCACCAGGAGGGCGAGCAGGGCCACGAGCAGGGCGCCCGCGACCACCTGCGGGGTGTCGTACGTGTTGAATCCGGCGGTGATGATCCGGCCGAGGCCCCCCTGGCCGACCATCGCCGCGATCGTGGCCGTGGCGACGACCTGCACGGCGGCCGACCGCAGACCGGTCATGACCAGCGGCCGGGCGAGGGGGAGTTCGACCTTCCGGAAGACCTGTCCGCCCGACATGCCCATCCCGCGCGCGGCCTCCACCACCGCCCGGTCCACCTCGCGCATCCCCACGTACGCGTTGGTGAGCAGCGGCGGCACCGCGAAGAGCACCAGCGCGATCACCGTGGGCACGTACCCCGCGTTGCGCAGCGGCGAGACCATGAAGAGGGCCAGGACCGCGAAGACGGGGATCGCCCGTCCGACGTTGGAGATGTTGACCGCGAGGGCGCCACCCTTGCCGAGGTGTCCGAGCCACAGTCCCACCGGGAGGGCGATCGCGCAGGCGAGCAGCAGCGAGACCCCGCTGACGTACACGTGCTCACCGAGGCGGTGCCACACCCCGCCGTCGCCCGCCCAGTTGGCGCCGGTGGTCAGCCAGCTCCAGGCGTCCGCCACGATCCCCACCGCTCACTCGCCCCCCGGCGCCGTGCGTATTCGGGTCCACGGGGTCAGCAGCCGCTGCACACCGAGCAGCAGCAGGTCCGCGACCACCGCGAGCAGGACGCACAGCACCGAGGCCGCGAGCACCTGCGCCTTGAAGAACGTCGGCAGCGCGTCCTCGATGAGGTTGCCGAGGCCGCCCCGTCCGACGATCGAGCCGACCGTCGTCAGCGCGATCGTGGAGACCGTCGCCATACGTATGCCGGCCATCAACGCGGGCAGCGCGAGCGGCAACTCGACCTCCCACAGCAGCCGCCCCGACCCGTACCCCATGCCGCGCGCGGCCTCCCGCGCCTCGGCCGGCACCGCGTCCAGGCCCGCCACCATGTTCCGTACGAGAATCGTCAGCGAGTACAGCACGAGGCCCGTCACCACCAGCGCGGCGGACAGCCCGAAGAACGGCAGCAGCAGCGAGAACATCGCCAGCGACGGAATCGTGTACAGCAACGTCGTCAGACCGAGCACCGGCCCGGCGAACCGCGGCCGGGCCCGCACGAGCAGCGCCAGCGGAAAGGCGACGGCGATGCCGACGAGCACGGACACGGCCGTGATGCCCACGTGCTGGAGCAGGGCGTCGGTCAACTCCTGACTGCGCGTGCGCAGATACTCCCCACAGATCCAGTCGTTCGTCACCAGACAATTCGCCGCGCTCATGTACCCTCCCCCCGGTCACCAGCATTGCCGAACATATGTCTGACCGACCCTATCCCCCGGCACCGACAATCGCCGAGGACCGCCACATCGCGGCAACACGCCCTTCACGCACGTCCGTCCGACAGGGGTCAGAATGGGGAACATGATCCGGTTCGAGCATGTGACCAAGCGGTACGCGGACGGCACGACCGCCGTCGACGACCTCTCCTTCGAGGTCGCCGAGGGTGAACTGGTGACGCTCGTCGGCCCGTCCGGCTGCGGCAAGACCACCACGATGAAGATGGTGAACCGGCTCATCGAGCCGACCGGGGGCCGCATCCTCCTCGCCGGCGAGGACATATCCGCGATCGACCCCGTCCAGCTGCGCCGCCGCATCGGATACGTCATCCAGCAGGTCGGCCTCTTCCCGCACCGCACGGTCCTCGACAACACCGCGACCGTCCCGCACCTCCTCGGCGCCCCGCGCGCCCGCGCCAGGGCCCGCGCCGCCGAACTCCTCGACCTGGTCGGCCTCGACCCGAAGACGTACGGCAACCGGTACCCCGAGCAGCTCTCCGGCGGCCAGCGCCAGCGCGTCGGCGTGGCCCGCGCGCTCGCCGCCGACCCGCCCGTGCTCCTGATGGACGAGCCCTTCGGCGCCGTCGACCCGGTGGTCCGCGAGCACCTCCAGAACGAGTTCCTGCGCCTGCAGTCGCAGGTCCGCAAGACCGTCCTGCTGGTCACCCACGATCTGGAGGAGGCCGTCCGCCTCGGCGACCGGATCGCCGTCTACGGCCAGGGCACGATCGAGCAGTTCGACACCCCGGCCCGGGTCCTCGGCGCCCCCGCCACCCCGTACGTCGCCGACTTCGTCGGCGCGGACCGCGGCCTCAAGCGGCTCTCGGTCACCGCCGTGGACTCCGCCGCCCTGGAGGAGGTCCCGGTCGTCCGCCCCGGCGGCACCGCACCCGGCTCCCCCGACGCCCCCAACTCCCCCAACTCCCCCGACGTCTCCTGGTCCGTCGTCCTCGACGCCGACGGCCGCGTCGAGGGCTGGGTCTCGGCGGACGAGCCCGGCCGCACCCGCCCGGCCCCCGAGCCGGTCCCGCTCGGCGCCTCCCTACGGGAGGCGCTGGCCGCGCTCCTGCAGCACGACACCGGCTGGCTGCCCGTCACCGACCCGGCCGAGGGCGGCCGGTACGCGGGCGTCCTCACCCCGGCCGCCGTGCACCGCGCCCTCCGCGCCGCCTCCCCGGCCCCCGCCGATGAGGACCCCGCCGATGAGGACCCCGCCGCCGAAGACACCGCGTCCACCGGACCCCGTAAGACACTCAGCTCGCGCTGAGCCGCCCGCTCATCCACACCAGGCCCGGCGGGATCTCCCGGTTCCAGGTGTTGAAGTTGTGGCCGCCGCTGTCGAGCACGATCGAGGAGACCTTCGCCGGGGACTTCACCTTCTTGATGAAGCTGAAGGTCCCGGTCCGGTTCGACTCGCCCTGCTTCGACGTCGTCACCAGGAAGGACGTCGCGGCCGGCGGCCTGCGGTCCAGGCTCCACAGCAGGTCGGCCCGCTTGCGCGCCTTGTCGTCACCGTGGAAGAGGTCGCCCGTCGTCACGTCCTCGGCCGCCTTGTAGTACGCCGAGAAGCCCGCGCCCGCCGAGAACCTGTCCGGGTGGTGCAGCGCGATCTTCAGCGCGCAGTAGCCGCCCGTAGAGTTCCCCATGAACCCCCAGTTCCGCGCCTTCGTCCCCACCCGGTACGTCTCCGAGACGGCCTTCGGCAGGTCCTCCGCGAAGAAGGTCTCGGTCTGCGGCCCGCCCGGGATGTTCACGCACTCGGTGTCCCGCGGCGGCGCCACCGTCGGCCGCAGCATCACCAGGATCATCGGCCGCATCTTCTTCTCCTTGGCCTGGAGGAAGGCGGTCTTCGGGTACTTCAGCCCCTTCAGCAGGTTCTCCGCCGTGCCCGGGTAGCCCGTCAGGACCACCGAGGCCGGGAACGTGCTCTTCTCGTACCCCTTCTGGAAGTACTCCGGCGGCAGGTACACGTACGCCGGCGAGGTGATGCCCGACTTCTCGCCCGCGACCACGACCTTCTGTATCTGCCCGCCGACCGAGGGCTTGGAGCCGCCGGGCACGTCCAGCGCCTGCTTGCCGACGACCTTCAGGTCCTTGGAGCCGGCCGAGTGGTCGACGACGACCCCCATGTCCTGCTCCTGGCCGAAGAGGTCGGCCCAGGAACCGTAGAAGAGGAAGGAGTTGTTCGCCGCCAGGCCGACCGAGGCGAACAGCGCGAGCTGGGTGGCGAGCAACAGCCCGATCCGGCCGAGGACGGCCCGTACGCCCCCCCGGGCGAGGCGCGGCCACAGCCAGACCGTGGCCGCGAACAGCACCACCGCCAGCACGACGGCCAGCGCCAGAACCTTGTTGCTGGTGAGACCCATGAGACGCCCGAGCCCTCTTCCTGAGAATTTCCTGTGGGTGTGAATGAACCCGCTCCCCCGCGAAGCCGTCCTAGAAGGCGCAAAACCTCCGGACCGGCCCCGCCCCTGACCACCGCGCGGCCGCCGGATTCGAATCTTTCGCGGAGCCACGGGAAGCACGGGAAGCGATGTCTGTCACGGTAGATGGGGACAAATCAGGATCGGTTCCGAATCGGGCGCGCCGGATTCTGCGCGGACCACGCCCCGAGAAGGTTCCCTCCCTCGTCGGAACGGCCTGCACGCTCATCGGCCTGATCGACATCGCCGCGGGCGTCTTCCCGCGCTTCAGGACCAGCCGGGTGCACGACTTCGCGGAGATCCTCCCCGGCACGCTCGGACCGCTCTCCGCGGCCCTCTCCCTCAGCGCCGGCGTCCTCCTCCTGCTCCTCGCCCACGGCCTCAAGCGCCACAAGCGCCGCGCCTGGCGGGCCGCCGTCGTCCTGCTGCCGCTGGGCGGCCTCGCCCAGTTCGTCTGGCGCCACTCCGTCGTCGGCGTCCTGCTCTCCCTCGCGCTGCTCGCGCTTCTCGTACGGCACCGGGGCCAGTTCGCCGCCCTGCCCGACCCGCGCAGCCGCTGGAAGGCGCTCGCCAACTTCATCCTGATGGGCGCCGGATCGATCCTGCTCGGCCTGCTCATCGTCAGCGCCCACCCGCGCCGCGTCATCGGCAGCCCCAGCCTCACCGACCGCCTCGAACACGTCCTGTACGGACTCTTCGGCTTCGAAGGCCCCGTCGGCTACAGCGGCGGCGTCGACTGGACCGTCGGCTACTCCCTCGGCGCCCTCGGCATGCTCACCGCGCTCACCACCATCTACCTCGCCTTCCGCCCCGAACACCCCGCCGCCCGGCTCACCGCGGACGACGAGGTCCGGCTGCGCGCCCTGCTCGCCAAGCACGGCGGCCGGGACTCCCTCGGCCACTTCGCGCTCCGCCGCGACAAGGGCGTCGTCTTCTCCCCCAGCGGCAAGGCCGCCGTCTGCTACCGCGTCGTCTCCGGCGTCATGCTCGCCAGCGGCGACCCCATCGGCGACGTCGAGGCCTGGCCCGGCGCCATCGAACGCTTCATGGACGAGGCCAAGGCCCACTCCTGGACCCCCGCCGTCATGGGCTGCTCCGAGACCGGCGGCGAGGTCTGGACCCGCGAGACCGGCCTCGACGCGCTCGAACTCGGCGACGAGGCGGTGGTGGACGTCGCGGATTTCTCCCTCTCCGGGCGCGCCATGCGTAACGTGCGCCAGATGGTGAAGCGGATCGAGCGCAACGGCTACACCACCAAGGTGCGGCGCGTCCGGGACCTCAGTGACGGCGAACTCGCCCGCGTCCGCCGTGCCGCCGCCGACTGGCGCGGTACGGACACCGAGCGCGGCTTCTCGATGGCCCTGGGCCGGATCGGCGAGGCGGGCGACGGGGACGCGGTGATAGCGACCGCGCACAAGGTGGACGAGGACGGCACGGACTCCCCGTACGGCGACCTGAAGGCGATCATCCACTTCGTCCCGTGGGGCCCCGACGGCATGTCCCTGGAACTCATGCGCCGCGACCGCTCCGCCGACCCCGGCATGAACGAGCTCCTCATCGTCGCCGCCCTCCAGGAGTCCCCGCGCCTCGGCATCGAGCACGTCTCCCTCAACTTCGCCATGTTCCGCGCGGCCCTCGCCCGCGGCGAGAAGATCGGCGCGGGACCGGTCCTGCGGCTCTGGCGCGGACTGCTCGTCTTCCTCTCCCGCTGGTTCCAGATCGAGTCCCTGTACAAGTTCAACGCCAAGTTCCAGCCCCGCTGGGAGCCCCGCTTCGTCGTCTACCGCAAGAGCCGTGACCTGCCCCGTATCGGCTTCGCCGCCATGCAGGCCGAAGGCTTCGTGAACCTCGAACTGCCCCGCCCCTTCGCCCTCCGCAGGGCCGCCGCCGAGCCCCGGCCCTGCGCGCACATCGTCGCCCCGCAGTCCGACCGCGAGGTCCGCGCGGCGTGAGCCGGACGCCCATGTCGCCCGAGCGGCCCGGGCCCGCGGAGACCGCCCGGCACAGGCCCGCAGGGCCCGACCGGCGCCCCGGGCCCTACGCTGGGCATATGAGTACGTCGATCGGTCGGGGCACGGCCTTGGGCCTGCCGGAGTGGGACCGCTGCGCGGTCATGGGCGTCGTCAACGTGACCCCGGACTCCTTCTCCGACGGCGGCCGCTGGTTCGACACCACGGCCGCCGTCAAGCACGGACTGGACCTGGTCGCCGAGGGCGCCGACCTCGTCGACGTCGGCGGCGAGTCCACCCGCCCAGGCGCCAGCCGGGTCGACGAGGACGAGGAACTGCGCCGCGTCGTGCCCGTCGTCCGCGGCCTCGCCTCCGAAGGCGTCACCGTCTCCGTCGACACCATGCGCGCCTCCGTCGCCCGCGCCGCCGTCGAGGCGGGCGCCGCACTCGTCAACGACGTCAGCGGCGGCCTCGCCGACCCCGCGATGGTCCCCTCCGTCGCCGCCGCCGAGGTCCCCTTCGTCGTCATGCACTGGCGCGGCTTCAGCCAGGACATGAACAGCCTCGCCGTCTACGACGACGTCGTCGCCGAGGTCCGCACCGAACTGCGCCGCCGCATGGACGCCGTCGTCGAGGGCGGCATCGCCCCCGAGCGGATCGTCATCGACCCCGGCCTCGGCTTCGCCAAGCTCGCCCCGCACGACCTGGCCCTCGTCGCGCACCTCCCCGAACTGCGCGCCCTCGGCAGGCCCCTGCTGGTGGCCGCCTCGCGCAAGCGCTTCCTCGGCCACGTCCTGGCCCACGACGGCGCCGCGCCGCCGCCCGCCCGCGAACGCGACGCCGCCACCGCGGCCGTCTCCGCCCTCGCCGCCCACGAGGGCGCCTGGGCCGTCCGCGTCCACGAGGTCAGGGCCACCGCCGACGCCGTACGGGTCGCCAGGGCCGTCGAGGGAGCCCGGTGACCCACCAGACCGACACCGCGGCGGTCGAGGCCGCGAACACCGCGTTCTACGAGGCGATGGAGCGCGGCGACTTCGAGACGGTCTCCGACCTCTGGCTCGACGACGGCGCCACGCCCATCAGCTGCGTCCACCCGGGCTGGCCCGTGCTCTCCGGGCGCGGCGAGGTCCTCCGCTCGTACGCGCTGATCATGGCGAACACGGAGTACATCCAGTTCTTCCTGACCGACCTGAAGGTCTCCCTCGCCGGCGACGTGGCCGTCGTCACCTGCACCGAGAACATCCTCAGCGGCGGACCGGCCGAGGACGGCGCCGAGCTCGGCCCGCTCGTCGGCCAGCTGGTGGTCGCCACCAATGTGTTCCGCCGCACATTCGACGGCTGGAAGATCTGGTCCCACCACGGCTCCCCCGTCCTCGCCGAATCGGACGACGAGGAGGACGA
Organism: Streptomyces sp. P9(2023); assembly: GCF_032436795.1. Taxonomy (NCBI): domain Bacteria; kingdom Bacillati; phylum Actinomycetota; class Actinomycetes; order Kitasatosporales; family Streptomycetaceae; genus Streptomyces; species Streptomyces sp. P9(2023). The sequence goes on along the minus strand of NZ_JAUPWM010000008.1, from coordinate 242,675 downwards.
GGAGCCCGGCGCCTGACGGGATCCGGGGGGTGTTCGGGGGCCGTACGGGTGAGGCCGGGGATTGGAATCCGGCGCTCTGGGTAGGGGCCGCACCCAGCCCCCTGTGACCGTCGCCCGAACCCCCGTGGGCAAGCGCTGTCGGTGCTCGCAGGTAGATTCGATGCTGGACACCCGGCCGTCCGCACCCGGCTGCGTGGCCACAAGAACTACGACAGCAGGAGTGATTCGCGTGGATCGTGTCGCGCTGCGCGGCCTCAAGGCCCGAGGACACCACGGCGTCTTCCCCAAGGAACGCGAGGAAGGCCAGACCTTCATCGTGGACCTCGTCCTCGGCCTGGACACCCGCCCCGCGGCCGCCGACGACGACCTGGCGAAGACCGTGCACTACGGCGTCGTCGCCGAGGAGGTCGTCGACGTCGTCCAGGGCGAGCCGGTGGACCTGATCGAGACGCTCGCCGAGCGGATCGCCCAGCAGTGCCTCAAGCACGCCGGCGTCCAGGAGGTCGAGGTCGTCGTCCACAAGCCGGACGCGCCGATCACGGTCCCCTTCGACGACGTGACCATCACCATCACCCGGAGCCGAGTATGAAAGCCACGCACAGCGACCCGACCGTGCAGCCCGTACCGGCCTCCGTCGTCGAGGCGGTGGACGCCGCCGACGTGACGCTGTCGAACCCCAAGTGGGCCGTCATCGCGCTCGGCGCGAACCTGGGCAACCGGCTGGAGACGCTCCAGGGCGCCGTCGACGCCCTGGAGGACACCCCGGGCCTGCGGGTCAAGGCCGTCTCCCCGGTGTACGAGACGGAGCCCTGGGGCGTCGAGCCCGGCTCCCAGCCCTCGTACCTGAACGCGGTCGCGCTGGTGAAGACGACGCTGCCGCCCAGCTCCCTCCTGGAGCGGGCGCACGCCGTCGAGGAGGCCTTCCACCGGGTCCGCGAGGAGCGCTGGGGCGCGCGCACGATCGACGTCGACATCGTGGCGTACGCGGACGTGGTCTCCGACGACCCCGTCCTCACCCTCCCCCACCCCCGCGCCCACGAGCGCGCCTTCGTCCTGGCCCCCTGGCACGACGTCGACCCCGACGCCCAGCTGCCCGGCCTCGGCCCGGTCGCGGACCTCCTCTCGGCGCTCGGCCGGGACGGGATCGTGCCGCGCGCCGACCTGGAACTCCGGCTGCCCGAGTAGTCGTTAGGCTCGTGGAAGACCGCCCGCGAGACGACACGAAGGACACTCGGTGAAACAACTGCGGCTCAAGGTTCTGGCCGGACTGTTCATCGCGGCCGGAATCCTGTCCTGGGGCGCGGCGCGCCTCTGGGACGCGTTCGGCACCCTTCCGAGCGTGCCGCTCGCGGCGCCGATCGTCCTCGCGTCGATCGCGGCCGTCCTGACCGCGACGGCCCTCTCCATCCGCGCCCGCCTGAAGGCCCAGCGCGAGCGCCGCCCCGGCGCGAAGGGCGTCGAGCCGCTGATGGCGGCCCGAGCGGTGGTCTTCGGCCAGGCGAGCGCGCTGGTGGCCGCCCTGGTCGCCGGCATGTACGGCGGCACGGGCGTCTTCCTCCTCGGCTCCCTGGACATCCCGTCCCGCCGAGACCAGGCGATCTACGCCGGCTTCTCTGTCCTGGCGGGCTTCGCCGTGATCGCGGCGGCCCTCTTCCTGGAGCGCGTCTGCAAGCTCCCGGAGGACGAGGAGAACGGCAAGGGCACGGCCCCCGTGGCCTAGCGCCTGTCGCGTTCCTACGACCGGAACGCGTCGTACCCGGTCGGGTCCGCGGCGACGACCCAGCCCTCGGCGATCTTGCTGTCCCTCATGTGGGAGGCGAGGCCGAGGTCCATGTCGAGTTCCTTGCCCTCACGGGACGCCGTGACATGGAGCAGAGCGCCCCTGGTAGTCACCGGCCAGCAGGTTCCTGCCCCCGATGTGCCAGACCACATCGGGGTGGAATTCCCTACGGTCTCCCCGGCAACGTATGCCGCCCGACGCACCACCGCGCGCCGACGTCCGGCCGTGGGCCGAACACCCACACGGGGCGACTAACGCGCCAGTATCAGGGACATGGCCTCGGCTCGTGTTGTGGCGTCACGCAGTTGACCACGTACTGCCGAGGTCGTCGTCTTCGCACCCGGCTTACGGATGCCGCGCAGCGACATACACATGTGCTCGGCCTCGATGACGACGATCGCGCCACGGGCCTCAAGGATCTCCATGAGCGAGTCGGCGATCTGCGTCGTCAGGCGCTCCTGCACCTGCGGACGGCGAGCGAAGACATCGACGAGGCGCGCCAGCTTGGACAGGCCTGTAATTTTGCCCGTTTCCGCCGGGATGTAGCCAATGTGAGCTACGCCATGAAATGGGAGCAAATGGTGCTCACATTGCGATGTCAGTTCGATATCCTTCACGAGCACGAGTTCGTCGTGGCCCAGGTCGAACGTCGTCGTCAGGACATCTTCGGGCTTCATCCACAGACCGGCGAACAGCTCCTTGTACGCCCGCGCCACCCGCGCCGGCGTCTCCCTGAGACCCTCGCGGTCCGGGTCCTCGCCGACTGCGATGAGGAGTTCTCGTACGGCGTTCTCGGCGCGCTTCTCGTCGAAGTCGCCGATCGTGCCCTCGCCGTCCAGCGTCACCGGGTCGGTCATCTGTGCCTCGTTCCGTCCGAACATCATGGCGCGAAATGTGCCGCGCCCCCACAGGCTAGAACCTGTGGGGGCGCGGCTTCCATTCCGGGGGGCCGAGGTCAGGCCTCCGGGGCCTCCTCGGGGGCGACCTCGATCACCTTGGTGGTGTCCACCGGTGCGCTGCCGTTCGCGCCGTTCGTCAGTGCCAGCTCCCTGGGGGAGAGGACCGGCGGACGGGTCGAGGGCGTGCGACGCGAGGAGCCGGTCCACGCCGGGCGGGCCGGGCGCTTCACGAGCGGCGCGAAGATCTCCGCGATCTGCTCCTTGTTGAGCGTCTCCTTCTCGAGAAGCTCGACGACGAGGTTGTCGAGGACGTCGCGGTTCTCGACCAGGATCTCCCAGGCCTCGTTGTGCGCCGTCTCGATGAGCTTCTTGACCTCTTCGTCGACCAGCGCGGCGACCTCTTCCGAGTAGTCGCGCTGGTGCGCCATCTCACGGCCCAGGAACGGCTCGGTGTTGTCGCCACCGAACTTGATCGCGCCGAGCCGCTCGGTCATGCCGTACTGCGTGACCATGGCGCGAGCCGTGGCCGTGGCCTTCTCGATGTCGTTCGCCGCGCCCGTGGTCGGGTCGTGGAAGACGAGCTCCTCCGCCGCGCGCCCGCCCAGCATGTACGCCAGCTGGTCGAGCATCTCGTTGCGGGTGGTGGAGTACTTGTCCTCGTCCGGGAGCACCATCGTGTAGCCCAGGGCCCGGCCGCGGGACAGGATCGTGATCTTGTGGACCGGGTCGGAGTTCGGCGAGGCCGCCGCGACCAGGGCGTGACCGCCCTCGTGGTACGCGGTGATCTTCTTCTCCTTGTCCGACATGATCCGGGTCCGCTTCTGCGGGCCCGCGACCACGCGGTCGATCGCCTCGTCCAGGGAGTGGTTGTCGACCAGCTTCTTGTCCGAACGGGCGGTCAGCAGCGCCGCTTCGTTCAGGACGTTGGAGAGATCGGCACCCGTGAAGCCCGGGGTGCGGCGTGCCACCGCGCCCAGGTCCACGTCCGGGGCCACCGGCTTGCCCTTCTGGTGGACCTTGAGGATCTCCAGACGGCCCTGCATGTCCGGGCGGTCGACCGCGATCTGGCGGTCGAAGCGGCCGGGGCGCAGGAGCGCCGGGTCGAGGATGTCCGGGCGGTTCGTGGCGGCGATGAGAATCACGCCGCCCTTCACGTCGAAGCCGTCCATCTCGACGAGGAGCTGGTTGAGGGTCTGCTCACGCTCGTCGTGGCCACCGCCGAGGCCCGCACCGCGGTGCCGGCCGACGGCGTCGATCTCGTCGACGAAGACGATCGCCGGGGCGTTCGCCTTGGCCTGCTCGAAGAGGTCGCGGACCCGGGAGGCACCGACACCGACGAACATCTCGACGAAGTCGGAGCCCGAGATCGAGTAGAACGGGACGCCCGCTTCGCCGGCGACGGCGCGCGCGAGCAGCGTCTTGCCCGTACCGGGCGGGCCGTAGAGCAGCACACCCTTGGGAATCTTGGCGCCGACGGCCTGGAACTTGGCCGGCTCCTGGAGGAACTCCTTGATCTCGTGGAGTTCCTCGACGGCCTCGTCCGCCCCCGCCACGTCGGCGAAGGTCGTCTTCGGGGTGTCCTTGGTGATCAGCTTGGCCTTGGACTTCCCGAACTGCATGACGCGCGAGCCGCCGCCCTGCATCTGGTTCATCAGGAAGAGGAAGACGACCACGATGAGCACGAAGGGCAGCAGCGAGAGCAGCACCGACAGGAACGGGCTCTGCCGCTCCGGGGAGACGGTGTAGCCCTTGTCGAGGTCGCCGGAGGCGGCCTGCTCCTGCAGCGTGTCGGTCAGGTTCGAGCCCTGGTCGCCGATGTAGCTGGCCTGGATCTTGGTGCTGCCGCCGTACTTGTCCTTGTCGGCGCCCTTCTTGAGCTCGACCTTGATGACCTGCTCGTCACCGGTCGTCAGCTTGACCTGGTCGGCCTGCTTGTCATTGATCGCCTGGACGACCCTGCTGGTGTCCACCGTCTTGTAGCCCTCGGACGAGCCGACGACCTGCATCAGCACGACCACGGCGAGGACGGCCAGCACGATCCACATGACCGGCCCACGGAAGTATCGCTTCACGTCCATCCATACGGAGCGCTGCGAGAACGCCCCGTCCCTCCTGCCCGTAGGTAAATGCTGCTGTGAGAGCTGCTATGAGAAAAAGCTGTTCTTCGGACGGTACCTCAGCCAGGTGACCCGTGACCGCCTTCCCTTGCTCCAACGGCGGGAGGGCGGTACGGGTTCCCGTTTACCCGGTGTGGTACCTCAGCCGCCGTACACGTGCGGCGCGAGGGTGCCGACGAAAGGCAGGTTGCGGTACTTCTCGGCGTAGTCGAGGCCGTATCCGACGACGAACTCGTTGGGGATGTCGAAACCGATCCACTTCACGTCGATCGCGACCTTGGCGGCGTCCGGCTTGCGGAGCAGCGTGCAGACCTCCAGGGAGGCCGGCTCGCGCGAGCCGAGGTTGGACAGCAGCCAGGACAGCGTCAGACCGGAGTCGATGATGTCCTCGACGATCAGGACGTGCTTGCCCTTGATGTCGGTGTCGAGGTCCTTGAGGATGCGGACGACACCGGAGGACTGGGTGCCCGCACCGTAGGACGAGACGGCCATCCAGTCCATGGTGACGGGGGTGGACAGCGCGCGCGCCAGGTCCGCCATCACCATCACGGCGCCCTTGAGGACACCGACGATGAGCAGGTCCTTGCCCGCGTACTCCGCGTCGATCTTCGCGGCCAGCTCGGCCAGCTTCGCGTCGATCTCTTCCTTGGTGATGAGCACCGACTTGAGGTCGGTGCCCATGTCCTTCTCGTTCACCCGGGTCACTTTCGTTGCAGCTTGCGACTGTGCAGTCAGCCTTGCCGAATGACCAGTCTGCCACCCTGCCGCCGTGCCTCGACGCGGCCGGGCAGATTGATGGTCCCTTGTCCGCGCCAGCCGGTGATCAGCCGGTCGACCTCCTCGATATGGCGGGCGAAGAGAGAGCCCGCGGGCGCGCCCTCGGCGATCATGGCGCGGCGCAGGATGCGGCGGCGGACGGCCGGCGGGAGCCCGAAGAGTTTGGCGCATTCGAGTCGGCCGGCTTCGTCCCGCACGGCGTTCTCGGCGTCGGCGGCCCAGGAGTCGAGGGCGTCGGCGTCGTCGCGGGAGAGCTGGGCCGTACGGGCGAGGGCTTCGACGACGCCCTTGCCGAGGGCCTTCTCCAGGGCGGGCAGGCCTTCGTGGCGGAGCCGGGAGCGGGTGTAGGCGGGGTCCGCGTTGTGGGGGTCGTCCCAGACGGCGAGTTCCTGGGCGACGCAGCCCTTGCGGACGGTCTGCCGGTCGAGCCCCAGGAAGGGGCGGCGGTAGCGGCCGGCGGCGCCGGAGACGGCGGCCATGCCGGACAGGGACCGGATGCCGGAGCCGCGGGCGAGGCCGAGCAGGACGGTTTCGGCCTGGTCGTCGCGGGTGTGGCCGAGCAGGACGGCGGCGGCGCCGTGGCGCGCGGCGGCCTCGTCGAGGGCGGCGTAGCGCGCGTCGCGGGCGGCGGCCTCGGGTCCTCCTTCGCGGCCGACGGTGACGGTGACGGCTTCGACGGGGTCGAGGCCGAGCGCGGTCATGCGTCCGGCGACCTCGGCGGCGCGCTGGCCGGAGCCGTCCTGGAGGCCGTGGTCGACGGTGATGCCGCCGGCGCGGACGGCGAGCTTGCGGGCCTCGAAGGCGAGCGCGGAGGCGAGCGCCATCGAGTCGGCGCCGCCGGAGCAGGCCACGAGGACAAGCGGAGCGGGCCGGTCCGGGGAGGGGCCGAGGGGGCGCTTGTCGGGTGCGGCGGGTGGCGCGTCGGGGTCGGTCTGGTGCTCGGTGAGAACGTCGTGGAGTACGCGGCGGACCGCCAGGCGTATCGCCGCGACCGCAGGATGGGGACCCATGTCCGGTGCCCTTCGTGAAGGAGTGGGGTGCCTCGGTCGGAGTCTTAACGGTCGGAAGAGGGGGTTCGGTCACTCAGAGTGCGTCGATGGTGACAGAACCTGGCCGTTACCCGAGCATTGCACGCCCCACCCTCCGTCTACGGTCCCTCGGATGGGTGATTGGTGGTGTGATCTTCCGTCGTACGTCGCACCTGTCTCAGGAGTCTGCCTTACGGTGCACCCTCGCGACCCAGTCGGCCGGTGCGGCGATCTCCGTCTTGGTGGGGAGCGTGTTGGGGGAGGTCCAGACGCGGTTGAAGCCGTCCATGCCGACCTCGTCGACGACGGCCCGGACGAAGCGTTCGCCGTCGCGGTACTGGCGCAGTTTGGCGTCGAGGCCGAGGAGCTTGCGCAGGGCGAGGTCGAGGCGGGAGGCGCCGCGGGCCCGGCGCTGCTGGAACTTCTCGCGGATCTCGGCGACGGAGGGGACGACCTGGGGGCCGACGCCGTCCATGACGTAGTCGGCGTGGCCTTCGAGGAGGGACATCACGGCGGTGAGGCGGCCGAGGATCTCGCGCTGCTCGGGGGTCTGCACGATTTCGACGAGGGAGGGGCCCGGTTCGCCCTCCTCGCCCTCGGGGCGGCCGCCGGCGAGGGCCTGGGCGGCTTCGCGGAGCCGTTCGACGACGGTGGAGGGGTCGACCTCGGTGGCGCCGAGGAAGGACTGGATCTCGCCCTGGAGGTGGTCGCGGAGCCAGGGCACGGCGGTGAACTGGGTGCGGTGGGTCTCCTCGTGGAGGCAGACCCAGAGCCGGAAGTCGTGCGGGTCGACGGCGAGTTCGCGTTCGACGTGGACGATGTTGGGGGCGACGAGCAGGAGCCGGCCGCCGCCGTTCTCGCCGGTGGGCAGGTCGCGGGTGGCGGGGGCGAAGGTCTCGTACTGGCCGAGGATCCGGGAGGCGAGGAACGACAGGAGCATGCCGAGTTCCACGCCGGTGACCTTGCCGCCGACGGCGCCGAGCATGGTTCCGCCGGGGGTGTTCGAGCGGCGTTCCTGCATCTTGTCGAGGAGCGGGGCGAGCAGTTCGCGGAAGCCCGCGACGTTGGCCTTGATCCAGCCGGCCCGGTCCACGACGAGGACGGGGGTGTCCCGTGGTTCGTGGCCCTCGGGGATCATCCGGGTGAAGGCCCGGACGTGTTCCTCGGATGCCTTGGCGTGCCTGCGGAGCTCCGCGACGACCTCTCGGGCCTCGTCGCGGGTCACCTCGGGGCCCGGCTTCACAAATCGCGTCGCGGTCGCGACCGCGAGATTCCAGTCGACCATCTCGGCTCCACCGATGCTCGTCATGCGTCAACCGTACGTTCTTCGCGCCGGATCAGGGCAGGTTCGGTGTGGCTCCGCCTTGGGGGGCGAGGGCGGCGGAGAGCCGGTCGAGGGCGGGTTGGGCCTCGTAGGGGGAGTCGGTGCGGCCGGCGAGGAAGGCGAAGGCGAGGAGCCGGCCGTCGGCGGTGACGACGGTTCCGGCGAGCGTGTTGACGCCCTTGAGGGTGCCGGTCTTGGCGCGGACGAGGCCCGCTCCGCCGAGGGCGGGGCCGGTGTCGAAGCGGCTCTTGAGGGTGCCGCTGAAGCCGCCGACGGGCAGGCCGGTGAGGGCGGGGCGCAGGGCGGGGCGGGCCGGGTCGGCCGCTCGGGTGAGGAGGCCGGTGAGCAGGGCGGCGGAGAGCCGGTCTGCGCGGGAGAGGCCACTGCCGTCGGCGAAGCGGGCGCCGGCCGTGGGCAGGCCGAGGGCGGCGAGTTCGTCCCGTACGGCCTTTCCGGCGCCGGCGAAGCTCGCGGGCTGCTGGCGGGCGAGGGCGGTCTGCCGGGCGAGGGCCTCGGCGAGGTCGTTGTCGCTGTTGGTGAGGGTCCGCTCGACGAGGGCGGAGAGCGGGGCGGATTCGGTACGGGCCAGGGGCGCGGCCTCCGCGGCCTTGGGGTCCTTGGGCGCGCGGCCCGGGGCCGGGGCGCCCTTGACCTTCGTACCGGCCTCGGCGAGGAGGTCCGCGAAGGCGGTGGCTGCGTCGCCCGCCGGGTCGGAGGCGCGCGGGGCGATGCCGCTGTGGGAGCCGTCGAGGCGGCCCTCGTCGAGCATCAGGGCGCTGACGGGGGCGATGTTCTGGTCCGGGCCGATCGGGTGGAGGGCGGGGCCCTGGTAGAGGCTCGTGTCGTAGGCGAGGCGTACGGCGGTGACGCCCCGGGCCTTCAGGGCGCGGGCGGTGCCGGTCGCGAGGGCCTCCAGGCGGGCGCGGTCGAGCGTGGGGTCGCCGCCGCCGACGAGGGTCACCGTGCGGCCGTCCGGGGAGGCGACGGCGGTCGTCGCGATGCGGTGGTCGGGGCCGAGGGCCGAGAGCACGGCGACCGAGGTGGCGATCTTGATGGTGGAGGCCGGCGTCATGGGGGTCGTGGCGCCCTCCCCGTACAGCTGCTTCCCCGTCGTGGCGTCGACGACGGAGGCGGTGCGCAGCGGTCCGAGGCCGGGGTCGGCGAGGAGCGGTACGAGGACGGCGGCGAAGTCGCCCGCGGGGGCGGTCCCCTGCGCGGCCCCCCGCGCCCCGAGCGCGCGGAGCACTCCGGGGGCGGTCGGGGCGGGGGCGGGGCGGGGCGGGGCGGCGGGCGGCGCGTGATGTACGCCACCTGTGGGGGTCGCGGCGGCCGCCCGGGCGCGCTCGGCCGTACGCTGACCGTTGTCCCACGGGCCGGCGGCGGTCGCCGCTCCGGCGGCCAGGGCCAGGCCGAGTACGGCGGAGCACGCCGTGAGCTGCCAGGTCCTCGGCTCCGGCATCGCTGACCAGCCCCTTTCGCGAGCACACACAGGCGTGAGGGACACTTAATCACTGCGCGTCGCCGCAAGCGTTCACATGTGTTGATTCAGGAGGAGCCACCCGTGGAGTTCGACGTCACCATCGAGATCCCGAAGGGGTCGCGGAACAAGTACGAGGTCGACCACGAGACGGGTCGCATCCGCCTGGACCGTCGCCTCTTCACCTCGACCAGCTACCCGGCCGACTACGGCTTCGTCGAGAACACCCTCGGCGAGGACGGCGACCCGCTGGACGCGCTCGTCATCCTCGACGAGCCGACCTTCCCGGGCTGCCTCATCAAGTGCCGCGCCATCGGCATGTTCCGGATGACGGACGAGGCCGGCGGCGACGACAAGCTGCTGTGCGTCCCCGCTTCGGACCCGCGCGTCGAGCACCTGCGCGACATCCACCACGTGTCGGAGTTCGACCGCCTGGAGATCCAGCACTTCTTCGAGGTCTACAAGGACCTGGAGCCGGGCAAGTCTGTCGAGGGCGCCGACTGGGTCGGCCGCGCCGAGGCCGAGGCCGAGATCGAGGCCTCCTACAAGCGCCTTGAGGCGCAGGGCGGCGCCCACTGAGTGGGTTCCCCGATTCATCCGTGACGGGCGGTGCACCTGCTGGTGCGCCGCCCGTCGCACATTCGTCCCGTCGCACACCCATACTGGGCTTGACCGTGTGCGTCGCGGAGTGAGGGCGAGAAACAGTGGCGGAGCCGGACGGCCCGGAGGACCGGAAGCCGCAGTCTGACGAGGCGCGCAGCGCCTTCGTCGCGCCGGCCGGGGTGGAGCAGCCGGTGGTACCGGAGGAGGAGCATCCGACCTCCGAGTTCGCCGTCCCCGAGGGGCTGGCTCCTGAGCCGCCTGCCGAGCCCGAGGGCTCCGCGTTCGCGCCGCCGTCGACCTACTCGGCGAAGCAGGCGCCGCCCGCTTTCACGCCCGCCCACGGGATGCCGCTGGTGCGGCTGCCGGCGGACGCGCCCTGGCAGGACCGGATGCGGACGATGCTGCGGCTGCCGGTGGGTGACCGGCCGACGCCTGAGATCCCGCGCAAGGAGGACGAGGCGGGGCCCGCCGTGGGCCGTGTACTCGACCTGACCCTCCGTATCGGCGAGCTGCTGCTCGCGGGCGGGGAGGGCGCGGAGGACGTCGAGGCGGCGATGTTCGCGATCTGCCGCTCGTACGGTCTTGACCGGTGCGAGCCGACGGTCACGTTCACGCTGCTCGCGATCACGCACCAGCCGTCGCTGGTCGACGACCCGATCACGGCGAACCGTACGGTACGGCGGCGGGGCACCGACTACACCCGGCTCGCGGCGGTCTATCAGCTGCTCGCCGACATCAACGCGGAGGAGCACGACGTCACGCCGGAGGAGGCGTACCGGCGGCTCGCGGAGATCCGGCGCAACCGGCACCCGTACCCCGGCTGGGTGCTGACGACGGCGGCGGGTGTGCTCGCGGGGGCGGCCTCGGTGCTGCTCGGCGGTGATCTGACGGTCTTCTTCGTGGCGGCGCTCGGCGCGGTGCTCGGTGACCGGCTGGCGTGGCTGTGCGCGGGGCGCGGGCTGCCGGAGTTCTACCAGTTCCTGGTGGCGGCGATGCCGCCGGCCGCGATGGGGGTGCTGCTCACGCTGCTGCACGCGGATCTGCGGCCGTCGGCGGTGATCACGGGTGGCCTGTTCGCGCTGATCCCGGGGCGTGCCCTGGTGGCGGCCGTGCAGGACGGTCTGACCGGTTTCTACATCACGGCCTCGGCCCGGCTCCTGGAGGTCGGGTACTTCTTCGTGGCGATCGTGGTGGGCGTGCTGTCGGTGCTGTACATCGCCGTGCAGTTCGACGCGCAGCTGAACCCGGAGGGGGCGCTCGGCCTGGTCGAGCGGCCGGTGGTACAGATCCTGGCGGCGATGGTGCTGTGCGCGACGTTCGCCATCCTGTTGCAGCAGTCGCGGGCGACGGTGCTGTTCGCGACGTTGAACGGCGGGGTCGCGTGGGTGATCTACGCGTCGATCGCGGTGACGGCGGGCGGCTCGGCGGTGATGGCGACGGCGGTGGCGGCGGGCCTGGTGGGTCTGTTCGGCCAGCTGGCCGCCCGCTACAACCACACCTCGTCCCTGCCGTACGTGACGGCGGCGATCGGGCCGCTGCTGCCCGGTTCCGCGACGTATTTCGGGGTGCTTGGCATCGCCCAGAACAATCTGGACCAGGGTTTCGCCAACCTGGCGAAGGCGGCGGCCCTGGCCCTGGCGATCGCGATCGGCGTGAACCTGGGAAGCGAACTGGCCCGCCTCTTCATGCAGGCCCCGCGCGCGGCGGCGGCGCGGCGTGCGGCGAAGCGGACCAGGGGCTTCTGACGGGTCTTCCGGGCCTTCGGGCCGGTGGGGTCAGCGCTTGGCGTGGCGGCCGCGGCCGCCCGGGTTCGGGGTGCCGGGGCCGTCGTGGCCGTGCTCGTCGTCCTGGGCCTTGGCCTTGGCCTTCTTGGACTGGGAGCGGGCCCGGAGGTACTCGATCACGATCGGGACCACGGAGATCGCGACGATCAGGATGAGGATCGCCTCGATGTTCTTGTGCACGAAGTCGATCTTGCCGAGCGAGGCCCCGAGGATGGTCACGCCCGCGCCCCAGAGCACACCACCGATGACGTTGAAGGTGATGAACGAGCGGTAGTTCATCCGGCTGACACCGGCGATGATCGGCGTGAACGTCCGCACGATCGGCACGAAGCGGGCCAGGATCAGCGACTTGGGGCCGTGCTTCTCGAAGAACTCGTGCGCCTTCTCCACGTTCTCCTGCTTGAAGAGCTTGGAGTCGGGGCGCTTGAAGAGGGCCGGGCCGACCTTGCGGCCGAAGAGATAGCCGACCTGGTCGCCGATGATCGCGGCGGCCACGACGAGCGTGCAGACGAGCCAGAGCGGCGAATCCAGCTTGCCGGTGGTGACCAGCAGGCCGGTGGTGAAGAGCAGCGAGTCGCCGGGCAGGAAGAACCCGATGAGCAGTCCGGACTCGGCGAAGACGATGACGAGGACACCGATCAGACCCCAGGTCTGAATCAGATAGTCCGGGTCCAGCCAGCTCGGTCCGAGGGCAAGCGTATTCACGGGGTTCCGGGCTCCTGCGGTCGGTGGGGGCGGGGGACGGCTGCCCCGGGGCGGGGCGACGGCTGCCCCAAAGTATCAACGCATTCTTACCGCCCCGGGTTCCATCCGGCCCCCACCGGGCCCCTCCGGGATGCGGTGCCGGGCGGCCGGTCCGAGGCTGGTGGCCAGGAGGTGGATGCGGATGGGCATCGAGGAGTACGGCGGCGGCCAGGGGCCGCACCCGGACGTGCTGGTCGTCACCACGAACGACGTTCCCGGCTACGAGGTCCGGCAGGTCATCGGCGAGGTCTTCGGACTGACCGTACGGTCGCGACATCTGGGCAGCCAGATCGGCGCGGGCCTGAAGTCGATGATCGGCGGGGAGCTGAAGGGTCTGACGAAGACCCTGGTGGAGACCCGTAACCAGGCGATGGACCGGCTGGTGGAGCAGGCGAAGGCGCGCGGCGCCAACGCGGTGCTGATGTTCCGCTTCGACGTGACGGAGGCGGCGGACGTGGGGACGGAGGTCTGCGCGTACGGGACGGCGGCGGTGATCGCTCCTCGGGCCTGACGGGGGATCGCGTCCGATCGGCTGAGCGTCCGAGCGGCTGGGCGGCTGAGCGGCTGAGCGGCTGGGCGGCTGAGCGTCCGAGCGGCTGGGCGCGAGCGGCTCACGGGCTGGGGTTCGGGCTGGGGTTCGGGCTGCGACACCCCCAACTCTCAGGGTGTTGTGCGGCATTTGTGCACTTATGGTGGGCCGGTGGCCACCGATACCCCGTCGTCCGCACTCCCGCCCCCCGCCCCGAGGTCGCCCGCCCGTGTCCTGCTGCCGCAGGTCCTGCCCGCCCTCGTGGTGGGCGTGCTGGCGAGTCTGCTGTTCCTGGGGATCGAGTGGATCTCCGAAGAGTTCGAGCACGTCCTGTGGCACACCCTTCCGGACGCCCTGGGCATCGGCGGCTTCTCGTCCCTCTGGATGATCGTGATGCTCACCGCGACCGGGATCGCGGTGGGCCTCGTCGTCTGGAAGATGCCGGGGCACGCGGGCCCCGATCCTTCGTCGACCGGCCTCGGCGGCAGCCCGATGGCCCCGGCGGTCCTCCCCGGGCTGCTGATCGCGGCCACGCTCACCCTGGCCGGCGGGGTCAGTCTCGGTCCGGAGAACCCGATCATCGCGGCCAATGTCGCACTCGCCTACTGGCTCGGCAGCAAGGCCCTGCCGGTCGTGCCGGGCGCGTTGTGGGTGGCGCTCGCCTCCGCCGCGACCATCGGCGCCCTCTTCGGCACCCCGGTCGCCGCCGCCCTGGTCATCTCCGAGGCCCTCACCCGGCAGCCGGACGGACAGGGCTCCCTGTGGGACCGGATCTTCGCGCCGCTCGTCGCCGCCGGGGCCGGGGCGATGACCACGACCCTGCTGGCGCATCCCACCTTCGACATGTCGCTGCCCCCGCTGACCGACCCGGGGTGGGGCGATCTGCTCGCCTCGATGATCATCGCCACCGCGGCCGCCCTCTTCGGCCTGCTCTGCTGCTACGGCCTCCCGTACGTCCACCGCGCCTTCAAGCGGCTGCGGCACCCGATGCTGATGATTCCGGCCGGCGGCCTGATCCTCGGCCTGCTGGGCGCACTCGGCGGGCAGCTGACGCTCTTCAAGGGCCTGGAACAGGTCAAGGTGCTCAGCGAGAACATCGGCGCCTACTCGTCGGGCGAGCTGGCGAAGATGGCCGTGGTCAAGCTCGCCGCCCTGCTGATCGCCGCCTCGTGCGGGTTCGTGGGTGGCCGGATCTTCCCCGCCGTGTTCATCGGTGTCGCCTTCGGCCTGTTCGTCCAGGCGCTGGTCACCGAGGTCCACCCCGCCGTTGCCATCTCCTCCGGCGTGCTCGGGGTGCTGCTCGCCACGACCCGGCAGGGCTGGGTGAGCCTCTTCGTCGCCGCCGTCCTCGCCTCCTCGCCCGCGATGCTCGGCCTGCTCTGTCTGGCCTCCCTGCCCGCCTGGCTGGTCGTCACCGGCCGCCCCGAGCTCGAACTCGACGAGTCGGGCGCCTCCCTGCACTGAACACCCCGGAAGGAATCCCCCATGCCGCTGCACAAGGGTCCCGGCGAGACCGAGACCGAGACCGAGCCCGATCGGCACCTCGCCCTCAACCCCTTCTACGGCCTGGCCAACCCGGTCGGCGGCATGACCGAGGCGCCGCCCCGCCACCGGCTCCCGGACGGGCCGCTGCCGCCCATGAGCGCCTATCAGCTCGTCCACGACGAGCTGATGCTCGACGGGAACTCCCGGCTCAACCTCGCCACCTTCGTCACCACCTGGATGGAGCCCCAGGCCGGTGTGCTGATGGCCGAGTGCCGCGACAAGAACATGATCGACAAGGACGAGTACCCGCGCACCGCCGAACTGGAGCGGCGCTGTGTGGCCATGCTCGCCCAGCTGTGGAACGCGCCGGACCCCGCCACCGCCGTCGGCTGCTCCACGACCGGCTCCAGCGAGGCGTGCATGCTCGCCGGCATGGCGCTCAAGCGCCGCTGGGCGCAGCGGAACGCCGACCGTTATCCGGGGTCGGCCCGCCCCAACCTGGTGATGGGCGTCAACGTCCAGGTCTGCTGGGAGAAGTTCTGCAACTTCTGGGAGGTCGAGGCCCGGCTCGTGCCCATGGAGGGCGACCGCTTCCACATGGACGCGGAGTCGGCCGCCGCGCTCTGCGACGAGAACACCATCGGCGTCGTCGCCGTGCTCGGCTCGACCTTCGACGGCTCGTACGAACCGGTCGCCGACATCTGCGCCGCGCTCGACGCCCTCCAGGAACGCACCGGCCTCGACATCCCCGTACACGTCGACGGCGCGTCCGGCGCGATGATCGCCCCCTTCCTGGACGAGGACCTGGTCTGGGACTTCCGGCTGCCCCGGGTCTCCTCGATCAACACCTCCGGCCACAAGTACGGCCTGGTCTATCCGGGCGTCGGCTGGGCACTGTGGCGCTCGCCCGCCGAACTCCCCGAGGAACTCGTCTTCCGGGTCAACTACCTGGGCGGCGACATGCCCACCTTCGCCCTCAACTTCTCCCGGCCGGGCGCGCAGGTCGTCGCGCAGTACTACACGTTCCTGCGGCTCGGCCGGGAGGGCTACCGGACGGTCCAACAGACCACCCGGGACGTCGCCCGGGGGGTCGCCGAACGGATCGAGGCGATGGGCGACTTCCGCCTCCTCACCCACGGCGACCAGCTGCCGGTCTTCGCGTTCACCACCGCCGCCGACACCACCCGCTTCGACGTCTTCGACGTCTCGCGCCGGCTGCGGGAGCGCGGCTGGCTGGTCCCCGCGTACACCTTCCCGGCCAACCGGGAGGACCTGTCCGTGCTCCGTGTCGTCTGCCGCAACGGCTTCTCGGCCGACCTCGCCGGGCTGTTCATCGAGGATCTGCGCCGCCTGCTGCCCGAACTGCGCGCCCAGTCCGGCCCGTCGACCCACGACCGGGGAGCGGCCACCTCCTTCCACCACTGAGCGCGCCGGGGCCGACGGCGGAGAAACGGACGACAGAGAAACGGACGGCAGAGAAACGGACAGCAGAGAAACGGACGGCAGAGAAGCGGATGCCGCCTTACGCGCTCAGCCGCCGGAACCGCCGTACCGCCAGCGGGAAGAAGACCGCGAGCAGGACCAGCGGCCAGATCACCGCCGCCAGCACATGGCCCGGTTCGCCGCCCGGGTTGCCGAAGAGGTCCCGTACCGCCGTCGCCGTCGCCGACATCGGGTTCCACTCCACGACCGTGCCGAGCCAGCCCGGCATGGTCGTGGGCGAGGCGAAGGCGTTGGAGAGGAAGCCGATCGGCCAGACCAGGATCTGTACGGCCATCACCAGTTCCGGCTTGCCCGCGACCATCGCCAGGTGGATCCCGATCCACAGCATCGCGAACCGCAGCAGGAGCAGCAGTCCCACGGCGCCCAGGAAGGCCCCGAAGCCGCCGTGCGCCCGCCAGCCGATCGCGTACCCGACGCCGACCATCAGGAGCAGGCCAGCCGCGGACTGGAGCATGTCGGCGACCGAACGCCCCACCAGGACCGCCCCGTCGACCATGGGCATCGAGCGGAACCGGTCGATCACGCCCTTGTTCAGGTCCTGCGTGACGGCCGTCATCGTGCCTTCGAGGCCGAAGACCATCGTCAGCGTCAGCATGCCGGGCACGAGGAAGTCGACGTAGTCGCCCTCGATCCCACGGCCGCCGCCGACGAGATAGCCGAACATCAGCAGCATCATGATCGGGAAGGCCAGGCCGACGACCATCACGACCGGCTGCCGCGCCCAGTGGGCCAGTTCGCGCCGGGTCATCGTCCAGCAGTCGCTCACCACGTACGCGACGCTCATGCCGCCACCTCCTTGTGCTCGCCCTCGCGCTCGTCATCGGTCAGATGCAGGAAGACCTCGTCGAGGGTCGGCCGCCGCAGGGCGATGTCCTCCGCCTCGATCCCGGCCGCCTCCAGGGCCCGTACGGTCTCGGCGAGGGCCGCCATCCGGTCCGTGACCGGCGCACTGACCCGCCGCCGGTCGGCGTCGACGCTGACCTCCGCGGCGGGGACGGGCAGCAGCGCCGCCGCCTCGCCGAGCCGGCCCGCGTCCCGCAGGACGACGTCGATGCGGTCGCCGCCCACCTTCGTCTTCAGCTCGTCGGCCGTTCCGTCGGCGACGACCCGGCCCCGGTCCACGACCGAGATCCGGTCGGCCAGCTGGTCGGCCTCCTCCAGGTACTGCGTGGTGAGCAGGACGGTCGTGCCGCCGCCCACCAGCGAGCGCACCGACTCCCACACCTCGCCCCGGCCCCGGGGGTCGAGCCCGGTCGTGGGCTCGTCCAGGAAGAGCACCTCCGGCTCGGTGATCAGCGAGGCCGCCAGGTCCAGGCGGCGCCGCATGCCGCCGCTGTACTGCTTGACGGGCTTGCGCCCGGTGTCGGCGAGCCCGAACCGGTCGAGCAGCTCGTCGGCCCGCGCGCCCGCCCGCCGCGCCCCCAGGTGGTACAGCCGCCCGAACATCTCCAGGTTCTGCCGGCCGCCCAGCTCCTCGTCCACGGCCGCGTGCTGCCCGAGCAGCCCCATCCGGCGCCGGACCTCGGAGGCCTGCGCCCGGACATCGAAGCCCGCCACCCGCACCAGGCCCTCGTCGTGCCGCAGCAGCGTGGCCAGGATCCGTACCACCGTGGTCTTGCCCGCACCGTTGGGCCCGAGCAGACCGTGCACCGTGCCGCGCTCCACGACCAGGTCGAGGCCGTCGAGCGCCTGCTTGTCCCCGTACCGCTTCCGCACTCCCTCGACGACGATCGCGTCAGTCATTCCAGCCTCCAAGCCCAGTAGTCAAACTTGACCACTCGACGGAAGGTACGCTGCGGTCGATCGATTAGTCAAACTTGATTAGATGTCGTCTCCCGGATCAGGCTCGCCCGTCGCGAACGGGTTCTCCTCGCCCTCGGCGAGCACCCCCACAAAGGGCTCACCCTCGCCCGCGAAGGTGTACGCGCCCGCCTCGATCCGCTCGATGAGGCCGAGCGTCCACTCCTTGCCGGCGTCGGAGGAGTGGACCCAGAGGTGCATGATCTCGCCGATGTGCCCGAGCTGCTGCGGGCCGCCCTCGGGGGTGTAGTGCTCGGTGACGGCCGCGCGCCACTCGTCGAGCGCCCGCACCCGCTGCCGCAGCAGCTCCACCGCCTCAGCCCGCGGGAGGTCCACGATGAACCCGATCCCGGCGGACAGGACGTCCATGTTCTGGTCGTACGTGGTCAGTGCCTCGCGCAGCAGCGCGAAGTACTCCGCCGTACCCTCGTCCGTCACCTCGTACTCGGTGCGCGGCGGGCCGCCGGCCGTGCTCGGCGCGATCTCGTACGCGCGCAGCAGGCCCTGCTTGGCCATCTGCTTCAGCGCGTGGTAGATCGAGCCGGGCTTGGCGTTGGACCACTCGTGCGCGCCCCAGAACTCCAGGTCGTTACGGACCTGGTAGCCGTGGGCCCGCCCGTGCTGGCGCACCGCGCCGAGGACAAGAAGCCGGATCGCTGACACCCTCACACCTCCTAGTCAATTTTGACTAGGGTACGCGTCACCTGCCTACGCGCCCGCTTCCGCCGCGATCAGCGTGAAGGAGTCCTTGCCGTCCAGGGACTCCCGGATGATGTCCGCGTGCCCGGCGTGCCGCCCGATCTCCTGGACCAGGTGCAGCAGCATCCAGCGGATCGAGACCTGGCCGTCCTTCGGGAACCAGGGCGCCGGCGGCAGCGGGAAGGTGTCGTCCAGGCTCGGCACGGAGCGGACGAACTCCTCGGTCTCCTTCGCCACGCCCGCCCAGAACTCCACCGTCTGCGGAACGGTCTCGCCCTCGACGAGCCGGAAGCCGTCGCCCCAGGTCTCCTGGGTGCGGCCCTTCTCGTTCCGCACCTGCTGGGCGAGGCGCAGCCAGTTCAGCTCGACCTCGGCCACGTGCTTGATCAGACCGGAGAGGCTGAGCGTGCTGGCGCTGGGGCGGCTCGCCGCCTGCTCCTCGGTGAGGCCGAGGGCGGCGCGGCGGATCGCGGCCCGCTGGGCCTCGATGAAGTTGAGGAACGCGCCGCGCTCGTCGCCGTGGGCCTCTGCGGGAACAAGAGCAACCATGGTGTCCGCCTTCCGTACTACGAAATGGATGAGGGGTGCCGGGGGGCTCTTCTTCCGAGCTCTTCCCTCCGACACCCCTCACGCTACGAACCCTTGCGGACAGCTACGGTCCTAGAACGGGAAGCGGCTGCGGCCGTGCTGGATCGAGATCCACTTCTGGGTGGTGAACGCCTCGATCATCGCGTCGCCGTTCAGCCGGCCGATGCCCGAGTGCTTCTCGCCGCCGAAGGGCACGATCGGCTCGTCGTGCACGGTGCCGTCGTTGATGTGGATCATGCCGGTGTGGATGCGCTTCGCGACCCGTACACCCCGCTCCGTGTCACCGGTGTGGACGGCGCCGCTCAGGCCGTACGGCGTGTCGTTGGCGATCCGTACCGCCTCGTCCTCGCCGTCGAAGGGGATCAGGAGGGCCACCGGGCCGAATATCTCCTGGCTCAGGACGGGCGCGTCGGCCGCGAGGCCGCTCAGGACCGTCGGGGAGACGACGTTGCCGTCCGCCGAGCCGCGCAGCAGCGCCGTCGCGCCGCCCTCGACCGCCTGCTCGACGACGGCCGAGACCGACTCCGCCTGCTGGGAGTTGATGAGCGGGCCGATGTGGGTGGCGGGGTCGGCCGGGTCGCCGACGCGCAGGGTCTTCACCTTCGCCACGAACTTCTCGGTGAACTCCTCCTCCAGCGTGCGGTCCACCAGGATCCGGTTGGCGGCCATGCAGACCTGGCCCTGGTGCACGAAGCGGCTGAAGACGGCCGCGTCCACGGCGTAGTCCACGTCGGCGTCGTCGAGGACGATCAGGGCGCTGTTGCCGCCGAGTTCGAGGACGGCGTGCTTGAAGTTCTGCGCGCAGACGGTGGCGACGTGGCGGCCGACCTTGTCGGAGCCGGTGAAGGAGATGACCTTCGGGACCGGGTGCGTCAGCAGCGCGTCGCCGATCTCGGCGATGTCGGTGACGACGACGTTCAGCAGACCGGCCGGCAGACCGGCGTCCTCCAGGACCTTCGCGACCAGCGTGCCGCCGCAGATCGGCGTGTTCTGGTGCGGCTTGAGCACGACCGCGTTGCCGAGCGCGAGCGCGGGCGCGACGGACTTGAGGGAGAGGAGGAAGGGGAAGTTGAAGGGGGAGATGACGCCGACGACACCGACCGGGAGGCGGTAGACGCGGTTCTCCTTGCCGTCGACCGGCGAGGGCAGGATGCTGCCCTCGGGCCGCAGCGCCAGGTGGATCGCCTCGCGCAGGAACTCCTTGGCGAGGTGCAGCTCGAAGGCCGCCTTCAGGCGCGTACCGCCGAGCTCGGCGACGATCGTGTCGCCGATCTCCTGCTCGCGCTCCTCGATGATCCGCAGGGCGCGCTCGAAGACGAGCCGGCGGGTGTACGGGTTGGTCTCGGCCCACTCACGCTGGGCGCGCTCGGCGGCGCGGTAGGCGCGGTCCACCTCGTCGACGGTGGCGATGGTGATCGAGGCGAGCTTCTCCCCGGTGTACGGGTTGAAGTCGATGATGTCCCACGAGCCGCTGCCCGGCTTCCACTCGCCGTCTATGTACTGGTGGGCCAGGTCGGTGAAGTAGGACATGAGACGAGACCCCTTAACCCGCGGTGGCGGACGCTGTGGCGACTGTGACGTGGCGACACTGATGTCGCGTCATCGTACTTACGTCCTAGGTGAGTTGGAGGAGTCCTCGGAGAAGATCGCGACTTTCGGCCGGATCGGGACTCTCCTCGGCCAGCCGCTCCATCACGCGCGCGTACTGGGCGACCTCCTCGCGCTTGTCGAGGTAGAGCGCGCTGGTGAGCTGCTCCAGATAGACGACGTCGGAGAGGTCGGACTCCGGGAAGCGCAGCATGGTGAACGCGCCGCTCTCGCCGGCGTGGCCGCCGTAGCTGAAGGGCATCACCTGGAGCGTCACGTGCGGATGCTCGGAGACCTCGATGAGGTGCCTCAACTGGCCCTGCATCACGGCCCGGTCGCCGTACGGGCGGCGCAGCGCCGCCTCGTCGAGGACGGCGTGGAAGTGCGGGGCGCGCTCGGAGACGAGGACCTTCTGCCGCTCCAGGCGGAGCGCGACGCGGCGGTCGATCTCGGCGGCGGGGGCGCCGGGCATGCCCCGGCTGACGACGGCGTGCGCGTACGACTCGGTCTGCAACAGGCCGTGGACGAACTGGACTTCGTAGATCCGGATGAGCGAGGCGGCGCCCTCCAGGCCGATGTACGTCTGGAACCAGCCGGGCAGCACGTCGCCGAAACTGTGCCACCAGCCCGCCACGTTGGCCTCACGGGCGAGCCCGAGGAGCGAGCCGCGCTCACTCTCGTCGCTGACCCCGTAGAGCGTGAGCAGGTCCTCGACGTCCCTGGCCTTGAAGCTCACCCTGCCCAACTCCATACGGCTGATCTTGGATTCGGACGCGCGGATCGAGTAGCCGGCCGCCTCGCGGGTGATGCCGCGCGACTCGCGCAACCGCCTCAGTTGCGAACCCAGCAGGATGCGCCGCACGACGCTTCCGCTCGCTCCGCTCGATTCGACTGCGGTCACGGCTCCAGCCTCTCCTTCGCGGGTCTCGGGCCCCCGGATTGTGCCACTAAACGCTTCAGCCCGTACACATTCGATTACGGAAAGGCGGCAAGTTCAGGGCGACTTCCTGAGCAAGCCGAAAGTAGTCGGCAGAAGATATGCACAGAATCGGCACGGGCATGGACAGGTCAGGCGCGTGCACGTGCATCTGCCCTTGCATCCAGTGGTCGCATTCGGAACGATGGACCCCGCGCAACCGCACCACATCCGCGATTCGCCGCGATTCCCGGGAGTGCCTCGCATGGGGACGAATGGATCGACCATGCTCGAGCCGTTACGGCAGGGGCTTCCGCCGATCGATCCCGCCGCCGTCTCCACCTCCGCCTCCTGCCTCCTGCCACCCGCGTACGAAGCGGTGCGCGGCGCACGGAAGTTCACCGGCGCCACGCTCGCGCAGTGGGATCTCACCGAACGCTTCGACGACGTCGCCCTGGTCGTCTCCGAACTCGTCACCAACGCCCTGCGCCACGCGCTCCCGTCGGACGCCGCCCAGGAGCCCCAGGCGGGCGAAGGCCGGCACACTCCCGCGGTCCGCCTGCACCTGATGCGCTGGACGAGCCGACTGGTCTGCGCGGTGCGCGACCCGAGCCACAAGAGCCCGGAGACGCGCGCGGGGGACGAGGACTTCGCGGCGGAGTCGGGGCGCGGGCTGTTCCTGGTCGACTCGTTCAGCGACAGCTGGGGCTGGCACCCGCTGGCGGGGAGGCTGCAGGGGAAGGTGGTGTGGGCGCTGTTCCGGATAGGACCGGAGTGACGCCCGCTCCCCTATGTGCGCATACGGAAGGGCCCCGGCGGGATGCCGGGGCCCTTCCGTATGCGTACGTACGTCACACGAGGTGGTCGAACTCGCCGTCCTTGATGCCGAGGAGCATCGCCTCTATCTCGGCAGGCGTGTAGACGAGGGCGGGCCCGTCCGGGTGGCGCGAGTTGCGCACGGCGACGTTCCCGCCCGGCAGCTTGGCGAACTCCACGCAGGACCCCTGGGAGTTACTGTGCCGGCTCTTCTGCCACACGACACCGTGGAGCTCCGTGGCCGCCATGCCGTTGTACGCGTGATGCGCATGATGCACTGGTAGCTCCCCGAGGTGTTTGATGCATGTGTCAACTTCCTCGGATCATAGCTGTGTTCATATGCCCATGCGTGAGCAGATGCACGAGCGGATGCACGTGCACGCGGGGTGGCGTAGTGACTACGCGACTGCCTGCACTCGGCCTTGGCCCGGCGCGCTACCGACGAGTATCGCAAGAGGCGGCGGAGGGGCGCGGGTCAGGCCTCCAGGAGGGTGTCGAAGGCGGACGCGAGCAGCTGCCAGGCGTCCCGCCCGGGACCGTACTCGGCCTCCGTGAGCAGGCAGGAGTCGAGGAGCTCGGCGAGCGCCTCGCGGTCCAGACCGGGCGAGGTGAAGACCAGGTGCCGGCAGCGGTCGCCGTGCTCGGGATGCCAGTCGAGGGCGGCGGCGGCCCGGCGGACGGGCGGGACCATCTCCCAGGCGGCGTCGGGCAGGGAGACCAGCCAGGGGCCGACGCTCTCGACGCAGAGCGCGCCGCCCGCCGCGTCCCGGTGGAGCAGGATGTCGGGCCGGTCGGCGAGCCAGAACCTGCCGCGGCTGCGGGCGGCGGCGCAGGTGAGGCACTCAAGGGCGGCGTACAGCCGCTCGGGGTGGAACGGGCGGGTGTGGTGCCAGACCGGGCTTCGGCTCACCTCCGTGATCACCGCCGTCGACCCGGCCCTGGTCCTGCCCTACCTCGGCAACGGCGACGACCTTGCCGACGCCGGGCTCGCGGCCGCCGCCACCGACCGGCGGACCGTCGCCGACACCTGGGCGCGCCAACTGGAGTACGCCCCCGTCCTGGCCGTCCTCGACAGGCCGGGTGCTGGGCGGCCGCGGCGTCGAAGCCCGCGAGGGCGGCGGCGGCCAGGTCTGCGGAGGACCCGATCGCGGTGCCGGACCCGATGGGGATCTGGCGTGCGGTGGGGTGGAGATCATGGAGACAGCGCAGAGCCCGCAGCAGGGCGCACCCGGTGCCTTCGGCGCCTTCGCGCGGTTCGCGCTCTGCGGCGGCGGGGTCGGGGTCGCCTCCAGCTTCGCCGTGGCGGGACTCGCCTCCTGGCTCCCCTGGGCCCTGGCCAACGCCCTGATCGCCGTCGTCTCCACGCTTCTCTCCACCGAGCTGCACGCCCGGTTCACCTTCGGCGCGGGCGGGCGCGCGACCTGGGGCCAGCATGTGCAGTCGGCCGGGTCCGCGGCCGCCGCGTACGCCGTGACCTGCGTGGCGATGTTCGTCCTGCATCAGCTGGTGGCCGCGCCCGGTACGGTGCTTGAGCAGGTCGTCTACCTCTCCGCCTCCGCGCTCGCCGGTGCCGCGCGGTTCGCGGTGCTGCACCTCGTCGTCTTCGCGCGCAGGCACGCACGGACGCACACCCGCAAGGACACCCGCAAGGACGCCCGGAAGCAGGCCCCGAAGCAGGCCGGGGACCGGTCGCGGCCCGCCGCCGCCACCGTCCGCGTCCCGGCCCCCGCCGGCCCCGCCGCCGCCCCCGCCGACCTCTGCCGCGCCGCCTGAATTCCCTTACCTACCCTCGACCTCGCCCCGACCCCGCCCCCGGCCGAGCCCCGCCGCGTTCGCGGCCGTCGTGCCGTGGGTCCAGCCGGCCTCGTCCCACATCGCCCGGACGCGGGTCGTACGGGTATGAGGGAACAGGTCGTCGGTACGGGAGGTGACCGCCGCCTCCCGGCTGCGCAGCGCGGGCAGCAGCGTGGGCTCCTCCGCCGTCACCCGGCGGCTCGTCGCCGCGAGCCGGGCGCCCAGGCGGTTCGCGTACGCCAGCAGGAACGACTGGCGGAAGGACTTCGTACGCTTCCGGCCACCCGCCCGCTGCTCCGCCTCCGCGCGCGTCATCGCCGCCGTGCCCTGCACGAGCAGCGAGGTGTACAGCAGCTCCACCGGTTCCAGGTCCACCTCGAAGCCGACCACCGTCGAGAAGCCGTACGGCTCGTTCCACACCGCCCGGCAGTGGTTCGCCGTCGCCACCGCGTCCAGCAGGATCGCCTTCGCCTGCTCGTACGGCGGCTCCACCCCGATCCGGATCGCCCCGGGCGCGTCACCCGAGGGCGTACGGGACTCCAGCGCCGCCTCGTCCAGGCTGTGCCGGGCCATCAGCTCCTGGGCCTTGGCGGTCAGCGCCTCCGCCTCCTCCGGGTACCCCGTCGCCTCCGCCTTCGCGAGCAGCGCCCGTACCCGCGTCAGCATCCGCGGCTCCCCCGCGACCGGCGCGGGGAGCGCGTCGCCCGGCACCGGGCCCACCGGTTCCAGGGACGGCAGCCGCACCAGCAGGCGGTACAGCTCCAGGGCCGTCGTCGCCGACGAGAAGCGGTCCGTCGACCGGGTCGGCGTCGTGTCCAGCTCCGCAAGTTGGGCGGGCCAGCGGTGCGGCAGGCGGTCGTATCCGCTCGTCTCCGCCGCGATCAGCGACCCCGCCAGCCGTACGTGCTCGTCGGCCAGGTCCCGCCCCACGAGCCGTACGAGATCCGCCGGCTGCCAGCCCCGCTCCCACGCCCGCCGTACGAACTCCTCGCCCCGGCGCGCCAGTTCCGCGTCCGCCGACCGGTCCGCCGCGAGCAGCGAAGCCGCCGTGTCCAAGGCCGTGTCGTCGTCCGTGTACAGCCCCGTCTCGAAGGCCCGCTCGACCGTAGTCCCCGCACTCCCGCCCGTAGCGCTCACGGCTGCTTCGCGTCCCATTCCTCGCGCGCCCGGCCGATCACCGAGCGGTGGTCCAGCGACCAGTCGATCAGCTGCTTGATCAGGTGCGTCATGCTGTGGCCCGTCGCCGTCAGCTCGTACTCCACCTGCGGCGGTGTCGTCGGGTACACGGTCCGCGTCACCAGACCGTCCCGCTCCAGGCGGCGCAGCGTGAGTGTCAGCATCCGCTGCGAGATCCCGGTGACCAGGCGCTGCAGCTCCCTGAACCGCCGTGGCCCCGCCGCCAGTTCGACCACCACGTGCACGGTCCACTTGTCGCCGAGCCGGTCCTGTACGTCCCGTACCCCGCAGTCCTCCGCACAGCTGACCAGCGGGTCGGCGGGGTCGGTGGTTACCTCCGTGTGCCCCTCGTACATGAATGTGCCTCCTTACATGATCCGCGCGCTCACTCCAGGATGGGTGTCAGCGCCCACGATCACGAAACCAGGGGGAACCATGCTGCTCGTCACCGGGACATCCGGCGGACTGGGATCGCTCGTCGCGGAGCGTCTCGCCGGGCGGGACGACGTCGTCCTCGGCACCCGCGCCGGGCTGCCCGGCACCCGGCTCGTCGACTTCGACGCGCCCGCCACCCTGCCGGCGGCCTTCGCCGGGGTGGACACCCTGCTGATGATCTCGGCGGGGTACGGCGAGGACGACACCGTGATCGCCCGGCACGAGGCCGCGATCTCCGCCGCCGAGGCCGCCGGGGTCCGCCACCTCGTCTACACCAGCCTCTCCGGCGACGGCGATCACCTCACGTTCTCCCTCGCCCACCGCTGGACCGAGCGGCGGCTCCAGCGGTCGGGGCTGGAGTGGACGGTGCTGAGGAACGGGCTGTACGCCGAGTTCCTCACCTGGATCGCGGCCCCGGACGCCGAGAACCGCATCACCGGGCCCCTCGGCGACGGCCGCCTCGCCGCCGTCGCCCGTGCGGACCTCGCCGAGGTCGCGGTCACCGTCGCCACCGACCCGGCGGCGCACGCCGGCCGCACCTACGAGCTCGTCGGCGAACGGCCTCTCGGCGGGGCGGACCTGGCGCGCGCCCTGGGCGCCGAGTACCTGCCCGGCACCCTCGCCGAGACGCGCGCCGCGATCGCCGCGTCCGGCGCCGAGGGGTTCCAGGTCCCGATGCTGACGGGGGCGTACTCGGCGATCGCGCACGGCTTCATGGACGGTACGGAGGTCAAGAGCAGCCTGCGGGAGCTGCTGGGGCGGGAGCCGCTGGACGCGCTTGAGGTGTTCGTGGCAGCGGTAGGCCGGGGGTAGGACCAGGCATACCGCGCAGACGCCCGCCAGTGGTCGTGATCGGGTGACGCTGAAACGGTTCGCTTGAGGCATGACCTCAACCACCTCAACGACCCACTCCGACACCGCCGTTCGGCTCACCGGCCTCCGGCGCCACCACCGCGACGTCCGCGCCCTCGACGGCGTCGACCTGGACTTCCGTACCGGTACGTTCACCGCCGTCATGGGGCCCTCCGGTTCCGGCAAGTCCACGCTGCTGCAGTGCGCGGCGGGGCTCGACCGGCCGACGGCCGGGACGGTCGAGGTGGGCGGGGTCCAGCTGGAGGGGCTGAGCGAGCGGCGGCTGACGCTGCTGCGGCGGGACCGGATCGGGTTCGTGTTCCAGTCCTTCAACCTGCTGCCCTCGCTGACGGCCGCGCAGAACGTGGCCCTGCCGCTGCGGCTCGCGGGGCGGCGGGTGTCGCGGGGCGAGGTGCGGGCGGCGCTGGAACAGGTCGGGCTGGGTGGGCGGGAGAAGCACCGGCCCGGGGAGTTGTCGGGCGGGCAGCAGCAACGGGTCGCCATCGCGCGGGCGTTGATCACCCGCCCGGCGGTGCTCTTCGGCGACGAGCCGACGGGAGCCCTGGACTCCACCACCAGCCGCGAGGTGCTGACGATGCTGCGGGAGCTGGTGGACCGGGACGGCCAGACGATCGTCATGGTCACCCACGACCCGGTGGCGGCGGCGCGCGCGGACCGGGTGGTGTTCCTGGTCGACGGGCGGGTGGAGGGCGAGCTGTACGGCCCGACGGTGGAGGGGGTCGCGGGGCGGATGGCGGGGCTTGAGACGGGGGCGGCTTCGGGGGCCGGCTCCGGTACGGGGGCCGACTCCGGTACGGGGTCCGGTTCCGGCGCGGAGGCCGGTTCCGGCGCGGAGGCCGGTTCCGCCGGTACGAAGGCCGGTTCCGGCGCGGAGAACCGTTCCGGTGCGGAGGTCCTCCCGTGCTGACCGTCGTCGTCGCCGGGCTGCGGGCGCGCTGGGCCGCCTTCCTCGGCAGTTTCGTCGCCCTCGCCCTGGGCGTCGGGCTCCTCACCACCATGGGCCTCGGCCTCTCCGCCACCTTCGACGCGCCCGAGCGCGCGCCGCAGCGGTTCGCGTCCGTGCCCGTGGTCGTGAAGGGGCGGGACGCGGTCACCGTCGACGTACAACGGGGTCCGGACACGGCCACCGTCTCACGGCGGCTCGACCGTCCACAGCCTGTGGATATCGAACTTCTGCGCGAGCTGAAGGCCCGCTGGACGGTCACCACCGCCGGCGGCCCCGACGCCGTCGGCGTCCACGGCCCCGCCGCCGAGGTCCGTACGGTCGTCGGCGACCGGGCCCAGGTGCTCACCGGGGACGACCGGCGGCTCGCCGACCCCGAACCGGAGCGGGACGCCGAGGCGCTCGTCGCCGTCAACTCGCTCCTCGGGACCGCCGGGGGCGTCACCACCTTCGTCTCGGTCTTCGTCGTGGCGTCGACGTTCGCGTTCGCGGTGGCGCTGCGGCGGCGCGAGTTCGGGCTGCTGAGGACGGCGGGCGCGACGCCGGGGCAGGTGCGGCGGATGCTGCTCGCGGAGGCGGCGGGGGTCGGGGTCCTGGCCTCGGCCGCCGGATGCGTGCTGGGCGCGTGGGGCGCGCCGTGGCTGGCGCGGGTGCTGGTGGAGGGGGAACTGGCACCGGACTGGTTCGCGATCGGCGGGGCGGTCTGGCCGTTGCACGCCGCGTTCTGGACGGGGGTGACGGTCGCGCTCGCCGGGGCCTTCGCCGCCTCGCGGCGGGCGGGGAAGGTCGGTCCTGCGGCGGCGCTGCGCGAGGCGGACGTCGACACGGACGTCCTGCCGCTCGGCCGGGCGCTGCTCGGCAGCGGGCTGCTGGTCGCGGGGGCGGGGCTGCTGGTGTGGACGTGCGTGACCGAGCCGTCGGAACTGCTGAAGCGGAAGACGTACACGACCCTGCCGATGCTCCTGATCACGGGCGTCGCGCTGCTGGCCCCGGTGCTGGTGCGGCCGGTGGCGCGGGCGCTGCGGCTGCCGGGGGCGGTGGGGATGCTCGTACGGGAGAACAGCGCGGCGGCAGTCCGCCGTACCGCCGCCGTCGCCGCGCCGGTCCTCGTGACGGTCGCCCTGGCCGGCTCGCTGCTGGGGTCGGCGACGACGGTGACGAGCGCGAAGGCGGCGGAGGCGCGGGAGCAGACCCGGGCGGAGTGGGTGGTGACGGGGGACGACCTGCGGCCGGTACCGGGGGTCGCGGGTGCGTCGGCGACGGGCGCCACGTCCGTCTTCGTACGGGACGGGGCGGAGGCGTTCGTGAAGTACGGGGCGCGGGCGGTGGCCGACCCGGCGGCGTTCGCGGACCTGGCGCGGCTGCCGGTGGTGGCCGGGGACGTGGCCGACCTGGACGACCGGTCGATCGTCGTGAACGAGGAGTTCGAGCGGCGGACGGTCGGGGACCCGGTGGAGGTGTGGCGGGCGGACGGCAGCGGGCCGGTGCGGCTGCGGGTGGCGGCGGTCCTGGCCCTGGGGACCGGCGACAACGGACCGTACGTGACGCGGGCGAACGCGCCGGGGGCGGTGGTGGACCGGATCGAGTCGCGGGGTGGCGGAGAGGCGCTGGCGGCGGCGGGCGGAACGGTACGGAGCGTGGACGCGTGGGCGGCCGCGACGCACCCGACGACCAGCCGGGAGACCCGCCTGGGCCTGCTCCTGGTCCTCGGCATCGCGCTCGCCTACACGGTGATCGCGCTCGCCAACACGCTGCTGATGGCGACGTCGGTACGAGGCCCGGAACTGACCGCCCTCCGCCTGGCGGGCGCCACGCGGGCCCAGGTCCTGCGGGTCGTGACGGGCGAGTCGGCGCTTGCGGTGGCGATCGGAGCGGTCCTGGGCCTGGCGGTGACGGCGGCCTGCCTCGCCGTCCAGGCCGCGGCCCTGTCCTCCCTCTCGGCCCCGGTCTCGCTCTCCCTCCCCTGGCCGACGGTGGCGGCCACGGCGGCCACCTGCGCCCTGGTGGCGACGGCGGCCTCAGCCCTCCCCGCGTGGCGCGCGACGCGCTGACCGGCGAAGGTGGGTGAACGGGGCGGTGACCGGGGTCGGAGCCGGGTCACCGCCCCGTCCGCGATCCCGCCGTCAACACCGGGCCGAGGTAGCCACCCCTGGGGGTGGTCATGAACTAAGGGCATATGCCAGAGAGGTTTGCGCCTCTACGTTTCCCCTCATGGTCACTTCATCGCATGAGGCCTCTCATCGGATCTTCCAGGACCGGCCGGAGCTGCTGACGCCGGTCTTCCAGATCCTCGGTGTGGGGCTGGCACCCAAGGCGTCGATCGAGGCGCTGACGCCGGACACGACCGAATTACGGCCGCTGGAGCGCCGGGTCGACAGCGTCTTGCGGGTTACACCCTCCGAAGGAACGGCGTTCCTCCTCGCCATCGAGGCGCAGGGCCGGCGGGACCCGGACAAGGGGGTGAGCTGGATGTACTACCTCGGCTACCTGATGGCGAAGTACGGGATGCCGGCTCTGCTTCTCGTCGTCTGCCAGGACCGGCGCACCGCCCGGTGGGCCGCCGGCCCGTTCGACGCCGGTGTCGATCACTGGCACTCGGTCACCACCCGTCCCCTCGTCCTCGGCCCCGACAACGTTCCGGTGATCACCAACCCGGACGAGGCGGCCCGGAATCTGGCTATGGCGGCCTTCTCCGCAATGACTCATGGCCGGGATCGCGACACGACCGCAATACTGGAGGCACTGGCACGCGCCCTGGGCACGGCCGACACCGACTCCGTCGCGTACTACTCGGAACTGCTCGAAGTCGGCCTGGGCGACACCCCGGCCCGCAAGACCTGGAGGAAATTGATGAGCGTAGGCAGCTTCTTCCCCGGCCGTGGGACTCTGGTCGAGGAGACGTTCCTGAAGGGCAAGGCAGAAGGCGAGGCGGAAGGCGAGGCCAAGGGAAAGGCGGAGGGAAAGGCGGAGGGCGAGGCAAAGGGCAAGGCCGAGGCCGTGCTCCGTGTACTCGCCGCACGCGGGATCGAGGTCCCCGAGGCCACCGCCCGGCGAATCTCCTCGTGCACCGACACCGACGTCCTCGACACCTGGCTCGACCGCGCGATCACGGCCACCGACACCGAGGAACTGTTCGCCGGGGAGCCCGCCGGCCAGGACCTGTCCGACCGCTCGTCCGACCGCCCGTGAATCCCTACGCGACCCAGCAGTAGACGCCCTGGCTCTGCTGTCGGGCGCCGCTGACGAGAGCGGCCAGGTCACCCAGGATCGCGTCGGCGACCTCGGCGTCGCTGACCTCGCCGTCTTCCGCGCAGTGCGCGGACCACGACTCGGCGAGGTCCCGCAACCGGCCGCGCTCAACGTCCGCGAGTGCGGCGGACAGGCGAGCCGAGAGCGCGAAGACGATGCCACCGTCGCTGTGCCGGCCTGCGACGATGCGGGACTCACCGGCGTCGACGAGTTCCTCGAAGCTACCGCCGGCAAAGACGCTCTTCCACAGGGCGGCGTAGGGCCCGGGTGGCGGCGTGACCGGGTGTTGTCAGTGGTGGGTGTCAGACTCGCGCCCATGAACGAGAGGTGGGCGCTGGCCGCCGAGGCGGAGGGGGACGGGGCGCGGCTCGTTCCCCTCGGCACCGACGGGCTGCCCGCCGGGCCCGTCCTGCGCGAGCCGGATCTCGTGGAGGCCGTCCGGTCCCGTCTTCCCGGCGTCGCCCGCTGGGTGTGGCGGTCCACCGCCGAGGTCCACCCCCGGCTGCTCGCCGCCGGGGTGCGCGTCGAGCGGTGTTACGACATCGAGGTCGCCGAGGGGCTCCTGCTCGGCCACGAAGGGCGGCTCGGGGAGCCCCGGTCCGCGGCCGCCGCCCTCGCGCGCCTCCGGAACGCTCCCGTACCGCCCGATCCGCCCCAGCGTGCCGCCGAGCCCGGCTCGCAGGACTCCCTCTTCGAGGCGAGACCCACGGCCACGGCCGTCTCCTTCGAGGACCTCCTCGCCGTATACGCGGAGCAGCAGGCCCGGCACGACCGGGCCGAGCACCCGGGGCGGATGCGGCTGCTCACGGCCGCCGAGTCGGCCGGCATGCTCGTCGCCGCCGAGATGCACCGGTCCGGGCTGCCCTGGCGGGCGGACCTGCACCGGGAGCTCCTGCACGAGCTGCTCGGCGAGCGGTACGCGGGCGGGGGCGAGCCCCGGCGCCTCGCCGAGCTCGCCGACGAGGTCTCCGCCGCCTTCGGCCGGCGCGTCCGGCCCGACCTGCCCGCCGACGTCGTCAAGGCCTTCGCCCAGGCCGGAATCCGGCTGCGGTCCACCCGGCGCTGGGAGTTGGAGGAGATCGACCACCCGGCGGTGGCGCCC
Organism: Streptomyces sp. P9(2023); assembly: GCF_032436795.1. Lineage (NCBI taxonomy): Bacteria > Bacillati > Actinomycetota > Actinomycetes > Kitasatosporales > Streptomycetaceae > Streptomyces > Streptomyces sp. P9(2023). Next base: position 210,647 of record NZ_JAUPWM010000008.1, on the reverse strand, counting down.
CTCGTCGCGTACAAGAAGCTGTACCGGATCTGGACCGCGCACGGCTGGTCCTGGCTCCAGGACTGGGTGCGGGACGGGCGCTTCCGGCCCGAGTACCTGCCCGGGGGGACGGTCAGCGGGCGCTGGACGACCAACGGCGGTGGCGCGCTGCAGATCCCCAAGGTCATCCGCCGCGCCGTGGTCGCCGACGCGGGCTGGCGGCTGGTGGTCGCGGACGCCGACCAGATGGAGCCCCGGGTCCTCGCCGCGATCTCCCGCGACCCGGGCCTGATGGAGGTCGCCGGTCACCCAGACGACCTGTACAGGCGGCTGTCCGACCGGGCGTTCTCGGGCGACCGCGACCACGCGAAGATCGCGCTGCTCGGCGCGATCTACGGGCAGACCAGCGGCGACGGCCTGAAGAACCTGGCCGCGCTGCGGCGCCGCTTCCCGCGCGCCGTGGCCTACGTCGACGACGCGGCGAAGGCGGGCGAGGAGGGGCGGCTCGTCCGGACCTGGCTCGGCCGAACCAGCCCGCGCGCCGTCGGCGCGGGCGAGGACGACGAGGCGGGCATCCCGCAGGAGGGCGGCGCCGACCTCGAACCGGGGTCCGGGGAAGGCGAGTTCACCCCCGGCTACGCCTCCGGGAACGCCCGGGCGCGCGGCCGGTTCACCCGTAACTTCGTCGTCCAGGGCAGCGCGGCGGACTGGGCCCTGCTCATGCTCGCCTCGCTGCGCCGCGCGACGGCGGGGATGCGGGCCGAGCTGGTCTTCTTCCAGCACGACGAGGTGATCGTGCACTGCCCGGCGGAGGAGACGGAGGCGGTGACGGAGGCGATCCGCACGGCCGGTGACGAGGCCGGCCGCATCGCCTTCGGGCCGACCCCGGTCCGGTTTCCGTTCACGACGGCGACGGTGGAACGGTACGCGGACGCGAAGTGAGGTGGGTCCCGGGCGCGGTGGGTAGGACTGTGGCCAGGGCCCTCGGCGGGCGTGACGGGCGGGCCGGCTGTGAGTGACGGGCACGGCGGGGGGGCCCGGGCGCGGTGGGTACGACTGTGGCCAGGGCCCTCGGCGGGCGCGGCAGGCGGGCCGGCTGCGAGTGGCGGGCACGGCGGGGGGCCCGGGCGCGGTGGGTACGGCTGCGGCCAGGGCTCTCGGCGGGCGCGGCAGGCGGGCCGGCTGTGAGTGGCGGGCACGGCGGGGGCCCGGGCGCGGTGGGTACGGCTGCGGCCAGGGCTCTCGGCGGGCGCGGCAGGCGGGCCGGCTGTGAGTGACGGGCACGGCGGGGGGCCCGGGCGCGGTGGGTACGGCTGCGGCCAGGGCTCTCGGCGGGCGCGGCAGGGCGCGCGTGGCGGGCGGGCCTTGGGACGGTCCCGGCGGGCGCGGGTGCGGGCCGGGCCCCGCCCGCACAGCCGTAGGCCAGGGCGCCGCCCGCGTGGCCGTGGGCCGGGGCCCCGCCCGCACGGCTGCCGGTAGAGCGGCCTAGGCGCGGCCCATCGCCCCGCCTCTCGGGGTGCCCGCCGGGCCCCACCGCACGGCTGTGGGCCGGGCCTTCCCGGCCCGGCCCACAGCCCCACCCGGCGTCCCCTCCCCGGCTACTTCGCCTCGAACGTCGCCCACTTCTCGCTGAGGGCGATCGTCTTCAGCTGCTCCAGCGTCAGCGCGGGCTTCGAGCGGGTCGCGGGCTCGTGCTGGGCGCCCGTGTTGAAGGCCGAGACCACGACGCGGAAGCCCGACTTCGTGAGGGACTCGGCCGTCCACCAGACCACACCCGCACCACCCATCGCACCGGGCTGCTTGGTCACCTTCACCAGCCGCCCGCCGGGCAGCTTCGTACCGCCGGCGGCGAGCTGGGCCGCGACGTCGGACATACCGTTCTGCACGTTGATCTGGACGAGGCTCTTGCCCTTGCCGTCGTTCACGACCACGTACGCGAACTCGCCCTCGCCGCCCTTGGAGACCACCTTCAGCCCCTTCGGGAGCAGCGAGCGCAGGGTCGCCTGGACGGCCTCGCCGTCCGGCTCCAGCGGCGGGACGCCGGCCGGGTCCGCCCCGGGCAGCGCCTTCTCCGGCACCGCCAGCTGCTTGAACAGCGGGCGCCAACCCGCCGCCGTGACCAGCGTCTTCAGCTGCGCGGGGCTGAAGGGCGGGTCCGTGCGGCTGACGTCGGAGTCCTTCGCCGTGGGGGCGTTGTACTCGCTCGCGTCGACCAGGAAGCCGTCCCGGGTGAGCAGGACCGCCCGCCAGTTCTTCGTGTCCGTACGCCGGTCCGGGTACTCGTACCCCTGGAAGACCATCAGCCGGTCGCCGTTCGGCAGCCGCTCGCTGGTGCAGGCGTCGTGCGGCACGTACGCCTTGTCCGGGCACTTCACCTGGTCCGCGCCGGCCTCCCCGCCCTCCCCCGCCCGGTAGAGACCGACGGAGACGCCCGCCTTGCCCTTGCCGTCCTCGTAGACGCCGCTGACGGCCTCGCCCACACCGCTCTCGTCATCGATCGTCCACGTGCCGGCCGGGGTGTTCGCCCGGAGGACGGCCGCGAGGTTCTTGATCGGGATCGTCGGCTGCCCCCCTCCGGGCTTCTGCACCGCCGGTGCCGTCCTGTCCTTCGGCGCGGCGACCGACGCGCCCTGGGTGTCCTGCCCGCCACCCCCCGAACGCAGCAGGTCACCGCCGTACACCCCGCCGACGCCCACCACGGCGAACGCCAGCACCCCGCTGGTCACCGCCGCCACCCGGCGGCGCTTCACCCGACGGCGCCCCCGCACCAGGCCGCCGGTCACCAGCTCGCGGCCGCCCTCCGTGGCGAACCCGTCGCCCGTACGGCGCAGCGCCGCCCCGAGTTCGTCCTCGAAACCGTCGTGTCCCTCGTTCAGAGGCATGCCGAATCACCGTCTCCGGTCCATGAGTGAGTGAAGTGAAATGAAGTGAGGTGAGGTGTCAGCCGGTCAGCGGCGCGCGAAGTCGACGATGCTGCCGCCGAGCCGCTCCCTGAGCTTGCCGAGCGCCCGCGTGCAGCGGGTGCGGACCGCCGCCGAGCTCACATGGAGCACGTCGGCCGTCTCCTCGACGCTGCGGTCCTCCCAGTACCGCAGCACCACCACCGCCCGGTCCTTGGGCGCGAGCGCCGCGAGGGCGTCCAGCAGGGCGATCCGCAGCGTCGGGTCGTCTCCGCCCTCCGGGGCCCGGTCGGGCAGCTCACCGAGTGGACGCTCGGTCGCGGAGCGTCGCCGCCGGTGGCTGAGGAACGTGCGGACCAGGACGGTCTGCGCGTATCCGGCCGGGTTGCCGATCCGGTGGACACGCCCCCACAGCGCGTACATCCGGCCCAGCGTCTCTTGCACGAGGTCCTCGGCGAGATGGGTGTCCCCGCTGGTCAGCAGGCATGCCGACCGGTACAGATGGCCCGTCCTCGCTGCCGCGAACTCCAGGAACTCGTCCGCGCGGGACTGTCTCATGCCCCTCCCCTCCGTCGCGGTCACCGCCCTACACCTCACTGACGCGACGGGCCCGGGGAAATGTTTCACATGACCTTCGAAACGGGTTCGTACGAGGTTCGTGCGAGTTCGAGGCTCTCCGAATGTCGCAGTTCGCCCAGATTGGGTATCTCTGGAGCATGAACGGTTTTCTCGTGGATTCCGCAGGGGTCACGACGGCGGCCGGTGTCTGGCAGTCCGGGCTGGCCCAGGTTCTCGGCGGCCTGGTCGTGGTCGCCGTACTGATCGGCGCGTTCTGGCTGGGGATGAGGGTCCGGGACAAGGAGTCCCCCACGCCCAAGCCCGACGAGCATCCGCACCGCCCCGAGGGCGGCCTGCCGGGCGAGACGTCCGAGTACCGCCGGCCGGAGGAGATGCCCCGCACCGACGGCGAGCACCGCCTCATGCCGTACGAGCTGAAGCACGGCGGCGGCACGGAGACCTCGCCCGACCCGCCGAGCGAGGAGAAGCGCAAGTGGGGCGGCATCTCCAGCGGCGGCTTCGGCAGCGGCGGGCCGGGCCACGGCGACTGATGAGGCCGAGGTGGAGGCGGAGGCAGAGGCATAGGCAGAGGCGGACACGTGGTCGATCACGCGGTGGGTCATGACGGTCGCGCGCCGTCCCTGGCCGAGGGGCAGGAACCACGGTCGCGGGCGATCGCGTACCGCCTGCTGGGTTCCTCCGCCGAGGCGGACGAGGCGGTACGGGAGGCGGGCACCGCCGTCGACGCCGATACCGATACCGATGCCGATGCCGATGCCGATACCGAGGCCGACGTCGCGCGGGTCTGTCTCCGTATGTTGCGTGCGCGCGAGTCACAACGAACGGACCCCTGGGATCCGTGGGCCACGGACCAGCCGCGCGAGCTCGCCGCCCTGGACACCCTGACGCCCGCCGAGCGGGTGGCGTTCGTGCTGCACGACATGTTCGCCGTGCCGATCGACCGGATCGCGCCGGTCGTGGAGCGCACCCCGGCGGCGACCCGGCAGCTGGTGAGCCGGGCGGGCGCCCGGGTACGGGACACGGAGGAGATGCCGGAACCGGACCTGCCGCGCCAGCGGGAGGTCGTGGCCGCGCTGCTCGCCGCCGCGCGCGACGGGGACGCGTACGCGCTGCACGAGCTCCTCGACCCCGACGTACTGCTCCGGGCGGACGCCGAGGCGGTACGGGCCGGGGCGACGACCGCCCATGGCGCGTCGGTCGTCGCGCAACGCCTCGCCGAGCGGGCCCGGACGCTCCGCCCTTCGCTGGTGGACGGCGCGGCGGGGCTTGTGGTCGTGGGGGCGACCGAGAACGAGGTACGGGCGGTGCTCACCTTCACGGTGATCGACGGCCACGTCACGGCCGTCGGCCTCCTGATGGACCCGGACCACCTCGCCCGCCTGGAGGTCGAGGTCCTGCCGGGCTGAAGTGATGGATGGGCTGCCTACGGCCGTGTCCCCGAACGCCGACCGTGCCGCACCCGCCCGACCAGCTCAGCCTCCGCGTCCGCCCCCTCCGACGGCAGCGTGCGCCGGGTGCGTACCGGCGAGAGGAACACCGGCAGGAACGCGGTGGCCAGGAGCGCCCCGCCCACCCACAGGGTGGGGTGGAGGCCGACGAGTTCGCCGAGGAGCCCGGAGACGGCGGCGCCGACCGCGAGCGCCCCGGTGAGGAGGAAACGGAAGGTGGCGTTCATACGGCCGAGCAGCGCGTCCGGGGTCATCCGCTGGCGCAGGCTCACGCCGAGCACGTTGTCCATCCCGGTCTTGAACATGGCGAGCAGCCACCCCGCGCCCGCGATCCACAGCCACGGGCCGCGGCCGACGAGCGGCACGAGCAGACCGGCGGGGGCGAACACCAGCCCCGCGAGGCCGAGGGTGCGGCCGTAGCCGAAGCGGGCCGCCACGGCGCGGGCGCAGCGCGCGCCGAGCAGCAGACCGAGGCCGCCGGCGGCCCAGTAGACCCCGAGGACACCGGCGGAGAGCCCGAGTTCGCGGACGAAGAGGACTGGCATCATCGTGTTGAGGATCTGCGAGCCGAGGTTGGTGAGCGAGGCGCACAGCGCGAGCGCGCGCAGTTCCTTGTTCCCGAGGACGTGCCGTACGCCCGTGGCGATCTGGGCGCGCAACGGCTCCCGCGAACGCGTACGCGAACGCGAACGCGACCGGCCGTCCGGAGCGGCGGGCGCCCCGACCGCCTCCCCCGCCGCTACCGCCACCGCCGCCGCCCCCGCCGCCTCCTTCAGCCACAGCAGCCGTACGGCGGAGGCCAGATGGCTCACGGCCGTGCCGGCCACCGCGAGCGGGGCGGTGAGCAGCTGGACCAGGCCGCCGCCCGCGCCGCGCCCGGCCACGTTGGTGACGGCCATCAGGCTGACCATGGCCGCGTTGGCGGGGACGAGTCCGTCGCGGCCGACGAAGCGGGGCAGGATGCTCTGGCCCGTGACGTCGTAGAAGACGGTGGCGCAGCCGCTGAGCAGGACGACGGCGTACAACTGGGCGAGGGTGAGGACATCGCACCACCAGGCGACGGGCACGGAGGCGAAGAGCAGTCCGCGGGCCGCGTCCGCGACGATCAGCACCCGGCGCTGCGGCAGCCGGTCGACCCAGGCCCCGGCGGGGAGGCCGATGAGCAGGAAGGCGAGTGTGGAGAGGGTGGCGAGCGCCCCGACCTCACCGGGGCCGGCGTCCAGGGCCTCGACGGCGATCAGCGGGACGGCGACGTATCCGACGTTCGTACCGAGCTGGCTGAGGACGGCCGCGGAGAAGAGCGTACGGAAGTCGGGAACGCGCCAGGGCGAGTCGTCGGATCGCATGCCTGCGAACCTGCCTCACCCCGACGCACCAGCACAAGCGAGAAGAACTACAGCGACAGTTCAGCGGTACTGAACTGTTTCGCGATGAGTTTCCGCAGTCCCGGCAGTCAGCACATCGGCATCAACAGCAACAGGAGGAGAACCGTGCAACAGCTGCTGAGAGTCCAGAACTTCAACGTCTCGCGCGACGGCTTCGGCGCCGGCGAGAACCAGAGCCTCGAACGGCCCTTCGGCGACGCCGATCCCGGGACCATGTTCGCCTGGGCCGGTGCCACGGCGAGCTGGCCGAACCGTACCGACCCGGGCGGGAGCCGCGGCCTCGACGACTACCTCACCCGGGACTTCGCCAACAACATCGGCGCGGAGATCATGGGCCGCAACAAGTTCGGGCCGCAGCGCGGGCCCTGGAAGGACCTGGAGTGGCGCGGATGGTGGGGTGACGAGCCGCCGTTCCACACCCCGGTGTTCGTACTGACCCACCACCTGCGCCCGTCGTTCACGCTCTCCGACACCACGTTCCACTTCGTGGACGCCGACCCGGCCACGGTCCTCGCGCAGGCGCGGGAGGCGGCGCAGGGCAAGGACGTCCGCCTCGGCGGCGGGGCCGCGACGATCCGCGAGTTCCTCGACGCCGACCTCGTCGACACCCTGCACGTGGCCGTCTCGGACGTGGAGATCGGCTCGGGCTCGCGGCTCTGGAAGTCGCCCGACGAGCTGCTCGACCGCTTCCACCTGGAGGTCGTGCCGAGCCCGAGCGGGGTGAAGCATCACCTGTTCTGGCGGAAGTGAGCGCCACGAACGGACCTGACCAGCCGGTCGGGCTGACCAGCCGATCGAGCCGACCAGCCTGTCGGACCTGACCAGCCGATCGAGCCGACCAGCCTGTCGGACCTGACCAGCCGATCGAGCCTGACTAGCCGATCGCGCGGCCCGCGCGGTCGGCTATGTGCGCGGGCGGTGCGATGCCGGCCGGCAGGACCGGGTCGGCGATCGGGGCGCCGATGGTGGTGACGAGGGGCAGGACCCCGGCCCACAGGCCCAGTTCGGCGTCCGGGCCGTCACCGTCGTCCGGCGGTCCGGACGCGATCTTCACGGACGCCTCGGTGAGGTCGAGGGCGAGCAGCGAGGTCGCCGCCAGCTCCTTACGGCTGGGCTGCCGGGCGTACTCCCACTGGCCCGGCGTGCACTGCTCGGTGAGCGCCCGCAGTCCGCGCAGCTTCTCCTCCGGGTCGGTCACCAGGCGCGGAACGCCGTAGACCATCGCGCACCGGTAGTTGACGCCGTGCTCGAAGACGGAACGGGCGAGGACGAGTCCGTCGACGTGCGTCACGGTGACGCAGACGGTGGCGTCGGGCGCCTGGACCAGGCTGCGGCTGGCGACGGAGCCGTGCAGGTAGAGCCGGTCGCCCTCGGTGCCGTACACGGTGGGCACGACCATCGGGGTGCCGTCGACGGTGACGCCGAGGTGGCAGAGGAACCCGGCGGCGAGGACCGCGTCCAGATCGGCGCGCCGGTGGCTGCCCTTCTCGCGCATCCGCCGCAGCCGGGTCCGCTCGGTGACGGGCAGTTGGTCCGCGGCGGGCGGTTCAGGGACGGGCGGTTCGTCCGGCGCGGGTATGCGCTCGGGGGCGGTGCTCATGGTGACTTCTCCGAGGGATCGCGATCGTGGCGTGATCGTGCGGGCACGCGTTCCGGGATTTGTACCAGGAGGAGCAGCGCGGCGAGTACGAGGACGCCACCGGCCCACACGATCGACCCCGCGATGCCCACGACCCCGGCGAGCAGGCCGCCCACCACGACGCCGACGACGGTGAAGTTGACCATCAGGGCGTTGAGCAGGCCGACACCGCGGCCGCGCAGCTCCTCCGGGAGGTCGCTGAGCAGGGTGTTGGCGACGGGCACCTGGAAGAGGCCGGAGCCGAGCCCCGCGAGCAGACACCACGCGAGGACGACGACCAGGCCGAGCGCGCCCCGGCCGGTGCCGTCCCACACCGCCCCGGTGGGGGCGAGCAGCAGCAGCGAGGCGCCGAACAGCACGATCGAGCCGATGAGCAGCGTGCGGTCGGAGAACCGGCGTACCAGCGGCGGCCCGGTCAGCGCGCCGATGACGCTGCCCGCACCGAACGTGGCCTGCGCGAGGCCGTATCCGGTGGCGGGCAGCTCGAAGACGGTGAGGAGCTGGGAGTTGAGGTTGGTGGTGAACAGGCCGAGGACCAGCATCACCGGGACCATGACGACGGCCAGGAACTTCAGCGACGGTACGGCGAGCACCCCGGAGACCCCGGTCCGCAGGGACTTCCAGTACCCCTCCCGCCCGCTGCCGGCGCCCTTCACCGGCACCTCACGCAGCACGGTCATGCCGCCGAGGAGTACGGCCGAGATCGCGAACGTCGCCGCGTCGAGGACGAAGACGAAGGTGACGCTGCCGAAGGCGATGAGCAGTCCGCCGAGCGCCGGGCCGATCAGGTTCAGGGTGTGGTTGGTCGACTGGAAGAGGGCGACGGCCGTCGGGATGCTGTGCCCCCGCACGATCAGCGGGATCGCCGTGATGCGGGCGGTCTCGAAGAAGGCCTTGGCGATGCCGCTGAGCAGGATCAGTACCAGCAGGAGCAGCGGGGAGTCGCGTACGGCGATCATCGCGAGGACGAGGACGATCCGGACCAGGTCGGAGCCGACCATGAGGAACCGGGCCGGCAGCCGGTCTGCGAGCGAGCCCACGAAGGCGCCGAGGACGCCGAACGGCAGCAGTTGGGCGATGACGACCAGCGAGACGTACAGGACGGGGTCGTCGGTCTCGGTGGCCACGACGTAGATCAGGGTGATCTTCGTGATGGCGTCCCCGAGGAAGGAGGCGACGACGGCCAGCCAGTACCGGATGTACGTCCGGTCCTTCAGGAGCTCAAGCATGGTCGCCTCCGTGTGATCCCTGTGATCACACGGATCACACGTGATGACAGCATCCCCGCTGGTCACAAGGACAGGAAGGCTTCCGGGTGGCCGGATTGGGTCCTGGCCCAATCGGGCCATACGTACGGTCCCGGCCACGGCGCCGATAATGACGGGGCGGACGTAGGGGGACGGACGTGGCGGGACGGACGGAGGGGGACGCATGCTCGAACTGCTGGGACTGGACGCGCCGACCGAGGCCGTCTACCGGGCGATGCTGGCCGACCCGGGGATCGAGGCGTCCGCGCTGGCCGAACGGCTCGGCGTACCCGAGGACTCCGTCCGCGCGGCATGGCGGCGGCTCGCGGAGCTGTCCCTCGCCCGGCACCCCGCCGGGGACCCGCGCGACGCCTCGGCCGCCGGGCCGCCGCGCGCGGTCAGGCCGGAGATCGGCCTGGAGTACCTGCTCACGCGGCGCCAGGCGGAGTTCGCCGCGGCCCGGGCGGCGGCGGAACGGCTGATCTCCGAGTACGAGCACCTGCGACCGGCCGATCCGCCGGTCGGTGTGGAGCACCTCGCCTCCGTGGACGAGATCCGGGCCAGGCTCGCGGTGCTCACCGAGGACGTCCGGACCGAGGTGATGGCCTTCGCGCCCGGCGGGCCTCAGACGGAGGCGAACATGGCGGCCTCCCGCCCCCTCAACGAACGGCTCCTCACGCGGGGCGTCACGATGCGGACGATCTATCTGGAGAGCGTGCGCAACAGCCCGGCGAGCGTGGCGCACGCGACGTGGCTGACGGAGCTGGGCGGGCAGGTCCGCACGGTCGCCACGCTCCCGCTGCGGATGACGGTCGTGGACCGGACGACCGCGGTCATCCCCGTCGACAGCGACGACAGCGGACGGGGCGGGGTCGTGCTCACCGGGCAGGGCGTCCTGACGGCGCTGTGCGCCCTCTTCGAGACGGTGTGGGCGAACGCCCGCCCGCTGGGCGAGGCGCCCCGCCGGGACGAGGGCGAACTCGACGACCAGGAAGCCGCGACCCTGCGGCTGCTGGCCGAGGGCCACACCGACGAGGGAATCGCCAAGCGCCTGGGCGTCTCGCACCGCACGGCCCGCCGCATCGCCACGGTCCTCATGGACCGCCTCGGCGCCCGAAGCCGCTTCGAAGCCGGCGCCCGAGCGGTCCAACGGGGCTGGCTACCGCGGGCTGTGTGACGGGTGCCACCGGGCGAGCGACGTACGGCAGTCGATCAGGTCACTCCTCCGCCAGGGCCGCCGCCCGTTGGAGGCGGCCGCGGACGGCCAACTTGCGGTAGACCTGGGCGAGATGGGTCTCGACGGTGCGCCGGGCCAGGTGCAGCGCGGCGGCGATCTCCGCGTTCCTGTGACCGGCGACGGCCGGCGACAGGCAGTCGAACCGGCCGTCGGCGCGGTCTCCGTACCGGGGCCGGCGCGGTCCGGCCACCAGGTCACCGCCTCGGCGGAGACCAGAACTGAGACCACGGACGGCCGGACAGCCGGACAGCCCGAGCTCGACTCCGTCGCCGGATCCGCTCATGAAAAAGCCCCAGGTCACGGCGAGTGAGTCCTGGGGCTGATCCGAGCCGCCTTCGGGATTCGAACCCGAGACCTACGCATTACGAGGCCCCACAAGATCATCCCGGCCGATGCCGGGCCGTGCCGCCGAATCCTGATTCCCCAGGTCAGCAAGGTGCGGCCCGGCACCCGCGTGCCGCCCAATCCACCCTGTGCCACCCCGTCCGCTCACGCGGCGCTCACGCACGTGGGGCTGCCCCTCAACTGCCCAGCATGAGGTCAGATCTGGCCGAGGTCGAACTCCACCGGGCATGGAGCCGAAACCTTGACGACTCCGGTGAACACGTCCCCTTCCCGGTACGCCCCAGTCGCAGGGTCGAGAACGTAGGTGTACACCAGCGGAACACCGGTCGCGGCCTGCTCGACCCGCCAGTAGAACCGCTCGTCCGGCACGCTGACCCCGGCACGGCCCTCTGCGTGCTCCGGTCCGTCGAGCGGCTCGACACCCGTGGTGGCCTTCGAACACCGGGCTGGGCTTCGCCGCACGCTTGCCGACACCAAGCGCGTCAGCCGAGGTCCGAGAGGAGTGCGGTCAGCAGGCGTTCCTCCATGACGGCCTGGCCCGATGCCCGCAGGGCGGAAGCGAGGTCGGGGTCCCAGGGGGTGGGCGCGGGCGGTCCGGTCAGCGGAGTCGACTCGCCTCCCGCCAGGGCGCTGCGGTAGTCGGCGGTGCTCATGCGCCAGGGCCGGGCGCCGTGGCGCGCCACCGCGGCGGCGGTGATGCGCAGGCCGGTCCAGTCGAAGTCGGCGCGCCAGTGCAGGCGGGCGCCGGACCGGGCGGCGGCATCAAGCAGCTTGTGGCAGGCGGCCGACGGGATGCCTTCGGTGCAGACCAGGGCGGCGGCGCGGTCTTCGAGTTCGGCGGCGGCCGCGCGCAGCACGGCCGGGTTCTCGCAGACGTGGATCTCGCGGGCGGCGGGGACGACGGCAGCAGTCGTCAGCTGGTGGAGGGTGAGGCGGAAGGGGATGCCGAAGCCGGCGGCGTCACGCAGCCAGTCGCAGACCACATCGTCGCCGCGGGCACCGATGTTGAGGACGAGAACCTGGCTGGCGAGGTCGTCGGCGACGGCTCCGGCGCTCTCCCACAGGGCACGGCGCCCGGCCCGGTCGCGGGGGACGGCCCCGACCGGCTGCCCGTCGCCTGCGGCGGTGCGCTGGGCGAGAGCGCGCAGGACGAGCTGTTCGAGCGGGCCGCCAGGCAGCAGCGCTTTGGTGTCGCCGGTGGCCCACTCGGCGAGGACGGGCAGGGGCAGGGGGCTTCGGCCCGCGTCGCCCCGTATTCCGGGGAGTTTCTCCAGGACCCGGACGGCGGCTTGGAGCAGTGCCGCGTCGCCTCGCCGCAGGAGGCGGGTGAGGGTGCCGTCGGCGGCGATCCGCTCCAGCCAGGCCGGGTACCAGCCCTGCTCGGCGAGAGGTGAGGCCTGCGCGGCCGCGAGGGCCCGGGCACCGGCGGCCGCCTCGTCGGCGCGCTCGGCGGGGCGGTCGCGCAGCGGGCCGTGCAGGCGGCCCAGGGTCTGGAGCAGGCCGGTTCCGTAGCGCGTATGCAGGTAGGCGTCGAGGTCGGCCAGGGGGATGGTGAGGCGTCTTGCGGTCTCGGGGCGGTACCGGCCGGTGACGCCGATGACGATGCGGCGTTCGGCCTCGGTGGGGGAAGTGAGGCCGATGTCGCCGTAGAGGGTGCCGCCGGTGCGCTCCAGGCGACGGCGGGCGGCGGCGAGCAGGCGCCGCCAGCCTTCCTCGCGGAGCTCGGTGTGCGACGGCGGGGTCGGCTGGCTGTCAGTCGACAAGCTGGGCCTCCTGGACCTTCCGTTCCTGCCGGCCTACGGAGCGGTTACCTGGTGAGCCGAGCATGCTGCTCAGGGTGCCGCTGTCGTCGGCGTGCAGGCGTTCGCCGTCCCACAGGAGCAGGAGCGCGGAGACGGTGTGGTCGACGGCGGAGTGCGCGAGGTCGTAGTGGGCGGCGGCACGCACCGCGCTGTGCACGGCCCACAGGTCGAACCCGGTCATGAACAGGTCGAGGTCGAACTGGGCGGCCAGTGACATGAGTTCGCCGCGACCGGTGTCGTCGACGCCGGCGAACGCCTCGTCGAGGGCGAGCAGACGCGGGGCGTCGGGGTGCGCGGAGTTGAGCATGGCATGCGCCGCGGCGAACAACGGCAGGTGCAGGGAGACGGACTGCTCGCCGCCGGAGAGGCGGCTGTGCCGGGCGCGGGTGAGGCGTTCCTCGGCGCCGCCGGGGCGTACCAGCTGGAAGGCGAACTGGCGCCAGCTCCGGTAGTCCAGGACCTCGGCGAGCAACTGCCGGTAGGGGGCCTCGCGCTGCCGGGCTCGGGCGTTCTTGATCTGCGCGGCGAAGTGGGTGCGCATGCGGGCCAGCTTCTCGGGGCCGAGGCGGGCGGCGTCGGCGTCCAGGAGGGCGCAGACGGCACGCTGTTCGTCGTCGAGGCCGTCGGCGAGGAGCCAGCTGACGCCGACCGTGGTGCCCGAGGACATGCGGCGCTCGCGCATGTCGGTGTTCATGCGGCGGATCAGGTCACGGGCGTCGACGGTGCGGTCGTGGATCTGCTGGGCGAGGCGGGTGAGCAGGGCGTCCTCGAGGATGCGCTGCTCGGAGTCGGAGAGGAGTTCGGCCTGGTCGCGGCGGTGGGAGGCGATCTTCTCGGCGAAGGAGGCGATGGGCAGCGGGCCCTGTTCGTCAGCGACGGTGACGGTGATGACGCCGCTGGAGCTGTCCCAGGCGGGCTGGTAGTCCTGTCCGGCGGCGGCGAGATGGGCGTGCAGATCCTCCAGAGCCGTGGTGAGACGGGTGACGGACTGCTTGACGCTGGACTCGGTGGGCGCGAGTTCACGCGTGGCGGTCAGGATCGCCTCGTGGACGGTGACGGCGGCGGGCGGCAGACTCTCGCCCGTCCAGTCGGCCTCCTGCGCGGGCCAGGCCAGACCGGACGGGCAGCGCAGGATGTCGATGAGTTCGCGGGCCGCGTACGGGGCCAGACCGCGGGCGGTGTCCTTCTCCTCGGTGACGGCGACCCGCAGCGCTTCGGCGGCGGCGGTGCGCCGAGCCTCGGCGGCGGCCAGGCGGCCGATCGCCTCGTCCCTGACACCGCGGGCGGCGTCCGTCTCCCGCGCCGCGGCCTCCAGGCTGCTCTCGGTCTCCTCGACGCGTGCCATGACCTGCCGCGCCTCTGCGCCGACGGCCTCGCGCAGCGCCTGGAGTCCGGCGGCCTCCTCGCCGTGGCGGCGGCGGGCGGCGCGTTCGGCCTCGGCGGCGGCCTCCTCGTCCTCGGCGGCGGCCGTGAGCCGGTCGGCGGCGGCCGTGGCTGTCTCGGTCTGCCGGAGGTGCTCTCGACGCCGGGTGGCCAGTTCGCCCGCCTCCCGTTCGAAGGCGCGCGTGGCGGACTCGGTGCCGTCGACGTCCTGGGCGGTGACGCCATGCTCGGACTCGGCGCGGTGCAGGGCACGTACGGCGACCGCGCAGGCGGCCTGCGTCTCGTCGTAGACGGACTGAGCGGCATCCGCGGCTGCGCGGGTGGCGCGCAGGGCTGCAACGGCGCGGTCCAGTGCTCGCAGGTACGGGGCGAGGGCGGCAGTACGGGGCAGGGCGGCGCGAGCGGTGTCGTACTCCTGAAGGCTCTGCTCGCAGTCGAACCCGGCCTGCGCCAACTCCTCCAGTTGGATGGCTAGTTCGGTCAGGATGGTGTCGCAGGCGGCGATGCGTGCGGCGCGGCGGCGCGTCCGGGCGGCGGCACCGACGTACTCGGCGTGCGGTTTGGTGTGGGAGCCGATGAGGATTCCGACGGCGTAGCGGCCGTCCGGGCAGACGGCGGTGGCCGCGCCCGCCGTGTCGGCGACGGCGACCGACCCGAGTACGGCGGTGATCCGGGCGGCCGGGATGGGCGTACCGGTCTCGGGGCGCAGCAGGTCGGCGAGGCTGGGGCCGTCGACGGGGGCGGTGGCACGCAGGTATCCGTCGCCGTCACCGGTGGGGGGCTCGTCGGAGGTGATGAGCGCGTCGAGCAGGCCGGAGGCCTCCAGGGCCGCCTCCACTCCCGCGCGTTCCGTATCGTCGAGGCCGTCCGCGAAGTCGACCAGCCGCCACAACGGGAGAGCGCCTTGCAGGCTGTCACGGTCGGCGGTGCGGCCGCGGGTGGCAGGCGGTGCGTCGTCGTGTTCGGCGGCGATCAGGGTCCGCTCGGCCTCGGTCTCGGCCCGGCGGGCCTCCAGCGCGCCGCGCTCGCCGCGCACGGCGGCGAGCCGGTCACGCAAGCCCTGGACGGCGGCGGCGGTGGCCTCGGTGAACAGGTCGGTGAGTACGGGGTTACCGCTTTCCTGGCCGTTCGGTTCGGCGGCGGCATCGAGTGCCTGCGCGAGCAGTTCGGCGGCGCCTTCGGGCAGCAGCTGACCGTACTGGTCCCGCCACCGCCGAAGTTCCTCCCGGGCCCGCGTGTGGGCGGCGCCGAGCGCGCCCTGGACCGCTCGCTCCTCAGTCTCGGCGGCCCGGGCCGTCTCCTGGGCGCGCTCCTGTCCGGCGCGGGCCGCGTCCCGGCCGTGCTCGGTGTCCCGCAGGTGTGCTGCGGCGGCCCGTACCGCCCGTACGTCTTCCTGGCGGGCGGCGGCGCGGGCCGAGGCGCGTTCGGCAAGAGCCGAGGGGACAGCGTCGGCAGGGGTCCAGGGGATTCCGGCGCGGTGCGCGTGGTCGGCGAGGGCGGCGGCCGAGGCGCTGACGGCGGTGGCGAGTTCGGCGGCCAGTTGCCCGGCGCGTTCGGCCTCGGCGCGGGCCCGGCCGGTGGCGGCTGTGCGGCGTTCGCGCTCGGCGGTGGCCTGCCGGGCGGTCTGTTCGCAGGTGCGCACCAGGCGTTCCAGATCGGCGAGTTGCTCGACGGCCTGGTAGGCGGCTGAGGAGCGCAGCTGCTCCAGGCGGGCGCGCAGCGCGGCGAGCGCGGCCTCGGCCTCGTCGGCCCGTGCTCCGGCCGCCTCGCGCTGCTCTCGGGCCTGGTCGAGATCCGCTTCCGACGTGGCGTGGGCGCGTTCACGCTCGCCGCTGTCGGCCCGCCGCGCGCTGAGCCTGTCGGCGGCGACGCGGGCGTTGACCCGCAGGTACGTCGAGTATGCCGCGAGGAAGGACCGGGTGGCCTCGTCGGCGGCGACCAGGCCCTCCAGGGTGCGCTGCACGGACTCCATGTCGTCGAAGGAGCGGGCCGCCTCACCGATCAGGTCCTCGTCCAGCGGGCGCAAGCCCTCGGTGAGCGTGTCGGAGAGCTTGGCCGGGTCGAGGTTCTTGGCGAGCTGGGGGCGGCGCAGCGTGAGGATGAGGGTGAGCAGCTGTTCGTAGCGCTCCCGGCCGAGGCCGAACAGGCGCTGGTCGACGGCGGTGCGGTAGTCCGTGGCCGAGACGATCACCTCGGCGCTCAGCGGGGCGAGTTCGGCTGCCAGCTGCTTCTTCGTCAACGGCCGGTCGTCGTCGGTGAGCAGGGAGAAGTCCTCGCCGACGCGGCCGTCGGCGACGAAGTGCCAGCGGGCAGGGGTGTCCCGGTGCTTCTGGGCGTGCAGACCGATGCCGCAGGTGACTGCCTGCCCCGTGGTGCGGTGGGTGAACTCGATCCATACGTAGCCGAGCGCGCCCTCCTGCCCGCGAAAGAGCAGGTTGGACTTCATGGTGCGGTCCTCGGCGGCGAACGGGTTGAGCCGCTTGGGGTCGATCCGCCCGTCAAGGACGAACGGGAAGAGCACTTCGAGGGCCTTGGTCTTGCCGGATCCGTTGGGGCCGCGCAGCACCAGCCAGCCGCCGGCGAAGGAGAACTCCTCGTCGCGGTAGTCCCACAGGTTGACGATCCCGGCGCGGGTGGGCACGAACCGGGGCGGAAGGTCGGTGGGAGAGGTGCTCACTGGGCGGGGTCCTTCACGTCGTCTGCGGGGAACGGGGCAGCGTCGGGGGCCGTTGCTCGGGGGCTTTCGGCGCTCCCGGGGCTCGGGATGGTGCGAAGGCGGGGGCGCCCCTTCACCTCAGCCGTCACGCCGCGGTAGCGGGCCAGCAGCGGCAGCGCGAGAACCCCGCCCACCACCCGCACGACGAGCGACATGGTGGCCAGCAGGTCCAATGCCTGGTCGAGGAGCCGGTCGGGGTCGCCGCGCAGGTCGGCGGCGAACCCGGCACCGTACTGCTCGGTGATCTCCTTTGTCCGGGCGCGCAACCAGGAGGTGGTGACGAAGGGATAGCGGACCTCCGGGGCGGCCGGCGCATCGCTCTCCCCCTCCGCCTCTTCCGACGCGTCCTCCCAGTCGGCCGTGGCCTGTTCGAACACACCCTGCGCCGGAAGAGCGAGGTCGATCCGGCCGGCCCGGTCCGCGAGGCGCTCGGCAGCACTCGGCACGGGCAGCAGTTGGGGCGCGTGCCGCCCGGTGCGCGCCGCGGCCTCGCTGATCCGCGCGCCGAGCAGCAGGGCGGCCTGCGCGACGGTGCCGCCGCCGGGGAACCGTGTATCGGAAAGGCGTCCCGAGGTGTCCACCAGGGCGACACCCTCCGCACGCCGCTCGACGGTGAGGCCGGTGAGGCGGGTGAGGTCCTCGGCGAGCGCGGGGGCACGCAGCTGGCCGGTGAGCTCGGGGTCGGCGTCGGCGTAGTAGGCGACCGGGTGCTCCAGGACCAGGCGCCTCGCCCGCCGGGACGCGGAGAGCCGCCGGGCCCGGCGCCCCTCGGACAGGCTCCGCGCACCTGCCGAGTCCAGCAAGGCGGTCACCGACGTGACGTGCTGGAGGACGCGGGTGGGCTGGTGGACGGCGGTGAGCACCTCCCGGTCGATGTCGTACAGCGCCTCGGCCCGCTCCGGATCAGCGGCCCAGGAGGCGGCCGAGCCGTCGGCCAGGCGCAGCGCGCCACGTTCGGTGAGCCAGCTGACGGCGTCGACGAAGGCGTCCCGGTCGTGCTTGCGGCCGGTGTCCAGGCCGAGCCCGTCAATGCGGGCGGCGTCGGCGGCGACGGCGTCGGCGAGTTCGCCGAGCGCGACCTGCGCGCCGTGTCGGCCCAGCACGGCCAGGGTGAGGGCGAGGTAGGCGTAGCGGCGCCGGTCGAAGGGGCGACCGGACCGGCTGAGCGCGGGCCGGGTGGGGTCCAGTTGGTCCTGCGCACGCTGGAGGCGGGCGGTGTCGGCAGTGGTGATCAGCCGGTAGCCGAGCACCTCCATCAGATCGGTACGCAACTGCTCGGCCCAGCGCCGCACGGTCGCCAGCGCGCCGCCATCCGGGTACACCGGCGTGATCAGTGGATGCCGCAGCACGAGACGTACGGCCTTCTGGTAATCGGCCAGTTCCAGGGCCGATACGTTCTCGGCGACGCGGGTGCTCATCCGGTGACCTCCAGGCGCAGTCCGTCCAGGTGCAGGTCGCCACGTACGGTGTGCACCGTGGTGAACTCCTCGCCGGGCCCCGTCGGGACGAGGGTGAGCCGCACTCCGTGCGCCGAGCCTGAGGCCGTCGGCCCCGCGACCCCCCGGGTGACCGGCACCCGTGCGGCCAGCGCCACGTCCATGAGGGAGAGCAGCGCGCGGGTCTCGGCCTCGTCCAGGACCCTGCCGTACGCGCCGTCGCGGGCCAGCGCGACAGCCGCCCCCCGGCGCTCGGCCTGCTCCTTGATCTGCGCGGACCGCAGCCGGGCCCGCTCGGCGTCGTTGCGTTCGATGCGTCCCGGCCCCTTGAGGGCAGGAGTGCGGCCGGACTGCACCAGCGTGCGGGCCAGCTCCACCGGCTCGGCCTCCCACCACGAGGTACGCCCGGAAATCAGCTCGGGGTCCGGATAGGGGACGGCTATGTGACGGGGCGCACCGAGCCCGAACACCGCCTGGAACAGGGCGTGCGCGTCGTCGTCGCTGACACATGAGGTGAACCACTGGGCGAGGTGGCGCAGCTGGCTCTCCCGGCTGACTCCGCCCCGCCGTGCTTCGGTGACCCGCCGCAGCAGCGCGAGGACCGAGCGGATCGCGGTGACCGTGGCGTCCTGCAGCCGCTCGGCTTCGCTGTGCTCACGCTCCCCGAACCAGTGCACGATGCCGCCCCACCGCTGCCGCCAGTCGTCCAGACGGGCGGCCGGGGTCCGGAAGAGCCGGTCGTCGGCCTCCGCGGCGTACTCGACCATCCGGTCCACGCCGCTGGCAGCGGCCTTCTCCACCGCCTCGGCG
Organism: Streptomyces sp. P9(2023); assembly: GCF_032436795.1. Classification (NCBI taxonomy): domain Bacteria; kingdom Bacillati; phylum Actinomycetota; class Actinomycetes; order Kitasatosporales; family Streptomycetaceae; genus Streptomyces; species Streptomyces sp. P9(2023). The sequence continues at coordinate 191,741 of NZ_JAUPWM010000008.1, read as the reverse complement.
AGCAGCGGGGCGTATCGCCCGAGTTCGGCGGTGAACTCCCGCATATGCGCGAGCAGCGCGTCCTTGTGCGCGAGGAACACCTCGGGCCGGGCGTCGTTGGTCCGCGCCAGGTCGCCGAGCATCAGATAGAAGCGGGCAGCCCGCTGCGCCATCTCGTTCAGCACGGAGTCCAGGCGGCCCAGCTTCCGGTAGACCTCCTCGGCGTCGCCCGCGGCGTTCGCCTCGGCAAGCGCGGCCAGGTCGGCGAGGATGTCGGGGAAGACGAGCCGGGAGAGCTGCGCGTCCTCCAGGGCGGCGCCGAGCACGTCCTCCACCGCCCGGTAGGCCCGGTATCCGGCCTGGGTGAACTGGTACACGTAGTGCCGGTTGCGGTACTCCGCCAGGTTCGCCGCCCGCGTCCCGTCGTAACTGCGGTCCAGGACCCGCCACTCGGCGAGCGCGTCCAACAGCGGCTGTACGTCGCCCACGGCCGCCCCTGGATGGTCCGCGACAAGCCTGCCCACCAGGGCAGTCGCGTCGGAAGCGTGCAGCAGCACCTGGTAATTGGCCCGGCCCCTCTCGAAGGCACGCAGGAGCCACAGGTACTCGTGACGCTTCTCGGCGGCCGCGAAGTGGAAGAGCCGCAGCCGGTCGTCGAGGGTGAAGGCATCGATCCCGAAAGCGTCCTCGTCTCCGTCCTCCGGGGACGTCGAACCCGGAGGCGCGGAGCCCAGGGGCACAGAGGCTGACGGCACAGCCGAGGGCGGGGTCAGGGAATCGTCACTCACGGGTGTCAGCGGCTTCCTCGAACGACGGGACGCAACCGGCGGGACAGGGCCGGACCTGACCCCAGTCTGCCGCCCCGACACCAGGTTGGGAAAACCCGCTCACCGAATCCATCCGCACAGGTAGACTCCGCGCCCGTCCCGATCCTTCTCTTTTGCCGCGGGACACTCCGCAGCCGAGACCCCCACAGAGGGCGACGCGGTCCTCTCCCGTCCCATGCCGCCCGGGCCGGCTCCGGGCACCACGCGGGCCCCCGAAGCTCCCCCCGGACCGGATCCGGTTCAGGATCGAGGACGGAGAACCGGATCTTGAGGTGCCCCGTGAGGCAGTGGAGCTCCTGGCGACAGTGCTGAGCCACATGGCAGCAGGCCGCACAGTCTCCATCGTTCCCGAGCACGCGGAGCTGACCACACAGCAGGCCGCCGACATGCTGAACGTGTCTCGGCCGTTCCTGATCGGGTTGCTGGAGGCTGGTGAGATCGACTACCGAAAGGTCGGCACACACCGCCGCATCAAGGCACAGTCGCTGATTGAGTACCAGCGCCAGGACGATCAGAAGCGCCGGGCGGCCGCAGACGAACTCACGGCCCTGGACCAGGAGATGGGGCTGATCTGATCCCGTGGCGTTCACCGTCGTCTACGACGCCTGCGTTCTGTACCCAAGCACACTGCGCGACCTGCTGATCCGGATAGCCCAGGCCGGGCTCGTTCGGGCGAAGTGGACTGATCGGATCCTGGACGAAGTGTTCCGGAACCTCCAGGCCAACAGACCTGAGCTTGATCCAACGAAACTGGCCCGCACACGGGAGTTGATGATGCGCGCCGTCCGGGACTGCCTCGTCAAGGACTACGAACCCCTGGAGGCAGTGCTGGAACTGCCAGACGCTGACGACCGGCACGTGCTCGCTGCCGCCGTCAAGTCCCGGGCTCAACTCATCGTCACCAACAACCTCAAGGACTTTCCCCAAGAGACCCTCACAGCGTGGAACGCGAAGCAGCTAGCGCAGACGACTTCGTCCTGGCCCAGATCGACTTGGATCGTCAGCGAGTCTTCGCAGCCGTCCAGCAGATCGCCGACTCCTGGCGAAAGCCGCCTGGCGCTGCGAGTGACGTCCTTGATCGGCTTGAGCGAGACGGACTCGTAGAGTCGGCCGCCGCTCTCCGCGCCGGCTGATGGCGCGCGCCCCTGGCGTTCACGCCGAAGCACCTCCGCGATCCTCAGGAATGGCTTCCACGTGACCCCAAAAGCAAAACCCCCAGGTCACGGCGAGTGAGTCCTGGGGGTTCTACAGAGCCGCCTTCGGGATTCGAACCCGAGACCTACGCATTACGAGTCAGCACATGATCATCATGATCTTGATCCACATGGCCTGATCCTAGGCAAAGTTGCAGGTCAGAACGGATGCGGGTGCCTGCCCTCGCTGTGCCTTGCCGCATCGTTCCTGGTCCTTCCGTTCCCACAGGGTTCCCATCCGTTCCCGTACTCCGGCCCCAGGACCGTGCTGAACGGCAGCGTCGCTGGTTGGAGTGGAGGGTCGATCTGGGGAGCTTCGCACCTGCATCGGGATGAACGCGAGCTCACTTCCCCTGTGCCCGGGGCGGAGCCGGTGACCGTTTTCGCAGGTCAGCCGCATCCTCACAGACTACCCCGCCGTCACGTCCATCCGGTGATGCTGCAGGGTCCGCGCGGGACGTGCCTTCCGTGCATTCGAGGCGGTGGACTGCGGCGACCTCCTCGGCAAGACGCTGCTTGGCGCGTTCGAGCCGTGCCTTGTGCTTCTTCAGGGCCCTTCGGGTGTTGGCCAAGGTCGCTGCTTGCCGCGCCTCGAGTTCCCTGAGCCGGGCTATCTGGCGTTCGGCGTGAGCGACCTCCTCAGCTCGCAGGAGTGCCGTGGGGCGGCGGGGTGCCGTCGGGCGGCCGGAGCCGCGCTTCTTGTTCAGTTGCACGCGGGCGAAGTCGAGGAACTCGGAGCGGGGGACGTACTTAATGCGTCTGTCGCCGATGCCCGTCAGCAGCGCGATCCTCGGGAAGTCCGCATGGCGCTTCGCCCAGTTACTTACGGCGGAGCGGCTGACGCCGACGAGGTGGCCTCCGGCGGCGAGGCTGATCAGTTCGTCTTCTCGGCCCTTGAACTCGGGGCGGAGCCAGGTGATGGAGTCCACGTCGATCACGCTGCCTCGGCTGCGCCGGTGTCCAGCGGCAGGGGGTCGTTGATCGCCGCTGGCCGCACCCGCTTCTCGGGCACCACCGCGAGGTCGTAGCCGCCTCCTGGGGCCGCCCCCGGCAGGTGCCGCTTCTCGATTCCCGTGCGGATGGTGCGGATCGGTCCGCCGTTGTCGAACCAGTTGTCCGGGTAGAGGCGCGTGGCATGGGTGAGCCAGTGCCGGCCGCGCCGTTCGGGGAGGGGCGGCAAGGTCCGCCACTTCGGGTGGGTGTGGTCGTGAGCGTCCTCTACTGCTTCGTCGGTCCTTCGGCGGTCCGGGCCTTCCCAGGTACAGCCGAGGCAAGTCCCGCGGTGGAGGTAGGCCCAGGTCTCCTCGGGGTGCTGGGGAGCGGGTTGGTTCCGTCGGCGGGTAATGACGGTGGGCTGGTGGTCGCGGGTGGGCTCGGGCGGGGTGTGGAGGGTGAAGCCGGGGTGGCCATAGTCGATAGACCAGACGTCTCGGACGTCCTGGGTCTTGTCCCAGAACCGTGGAAGGTAGGCAGTGTGGTGTGCGACTGCGCCGACGGGTTTGGTGGGTGTGGTCATGCTTGGGTCTTTCAGATCGGGACGGCCCCGGTTGGTCGCTGGGGCCGCCAGTTGGCTCAGTTGACGTAGGTGCCGGCGGTGGCGTGGTCGCGAGCCAGTCGCTCGTCTCGGGTCTTGCGGGCGATGTCGAGCAGTCCTTGTGGGTCGGCTCCGCTGTTGATGGCGTCGTGAAGGGTGTCGGCCAGGTCGTACTCGGGCGCGATGGTCAGGGCCCGCTTGAGCGCGAGGCGAGCGGCGATGATGTCCTCTTGCCGCCAGGCCACCCAGGCGAACAAGGTGAGGGCCGGGACGGCTGCGTCGGCGTAGGGCGGGATGCAGCGGCGGGCGAGGAAGGCCCAGAGGCGACGCGCGTGGGGCAGGTCGTCGTCTTCGGCGAATTCGACGCCGTGGTCTCGGGCCCAGTCGTCGTGCAGGCCGTGGATGAGCCGGGCGGCTATGTCGTCGGCGAGTTCGGTCGCGCCGTTACGGAAGGCGCGCATCGCGGATTCGAGGAGCACGTGGGTTGCGTCGAGCGCGGCGTCTTGCCCTTCCGACGTTGCGCACTGGGCGTCCCAGGCCGTGCCCTCGTTGTCGAGGGCTTCCAGTTGGTGGGTGGTGTGGTCGGAGTCGGCGGGCTGGAACTCTTTGGCGATGTCGCTGGTGCGGCGGCCGGGTGAGTAGCCGAGCCGGATGAGCTGTGCGGCGGCGCTGTTGGGGTCATCGAGGGCGGGGAGCGGTTCGCCTTCGCAGCATCCGGGCAGGTCGCATTCGAATGCCCACCAGCGGCCTGCGACGAGCCCGAGCGTCTGTTGGGGGGTTCCGCGGTGTTCGGTGAGCGCACCGACGAGCCAGTCGGCTACGGGCCGCAGGAGTTCGGCGGTCTCCTCGGCGCTCTGGCCGGGGCGCGGTTCGCGGCAGAGGTAGATGATGATGTCGCAGTGGAGGCCCTGGCCCTTGCGCTGCGCGTAGTGCATGAAGTTGCAGGCGGCGGCTTCGGCGACCTGCTGCCAGTGGGCGGGGTCGTCGGGCAGGGGGCAGGTCATGCTCGGCCCGTCAACGAAGTTGGGGCCGGGGCAGTGGAAGACGATGCTGTCGTCGGGGTAGTGCCCGAGCATGAACGGCAAGATCTCGGCGAGGTTGGCCAAGCTGCTGATGGTGAGCTTGTTGTCGGGGATGTTCACTTCTGGGTTTCCTTCTTCTTCGTGGTGGTGGCGCGGCGCTTCTTGGCCGGTGGGGTCTTCGCCTCCGCCGTCGGCTCCGGCTTCCGCTTCGGGCCGTAGGTGGCGGTGTGGACGCCCCTGGGCTTGTGGGTGAGCGCGGGGATGAGCCGTTCGCGTACGACGCTGGCGACGGCTGTAGGGAGGTCGTCGGTGTGGCGGGTGGGGACGGTGGCGTGCCAGGTGCGTCCGGGCTGCACGCGGGCGTCGTTGGCTGCCTGGGCTGCGGCCTTCTCCTCGGCGGTGCCGGCGGGGATGGGCGGCAGGTCGGGGCCTGCGGTGATCCAGGTCTGGATGATCAGGTCGCCGGGTTGCACGCGCAGGCCGATGCGGTGGCCTTCGGGGTGGGTGTAGAGCGTGGTGCGGTCGGGGGTGTCGGTGTCCTCCTTGGTCCAGGGCGCTTCCAGATGTGGGGCGAGTTGGTCGAGTGGGTGCGCGGTACGCGTCTCGTCGGGAGCGGCGAACGATGGCCTGCGGGTGCGTGATGCGGGTGTGGCGCGGGGGCGTGCGAGGTCGTGCTCTTCGGTCATGCGGAGGCTTTCTCCTTGGAGGCCGTCAGCTCGTCGATGAGTCGGAAGGCGCGGCGGGAGGCGGCGATGGCGCTCGCGGTGTCCATGTAGCGGTCGCGCTGCGCGAAGGCGTCCTTGGCCTCTTCGACGGTGTTGGCGTAGTCGTCTTCCGGTGCCAGGGAGTCGGCGCAGCCGATGAGGGCGCGTGGGCCGAGGTCCCAGATGATCGTGTTGACGGCGGCGCACGCTGCGGAGAGCGAGTCGATGTCGTTGCCGTACCAGGTGTAGTCGTGCGGGTTGAGCTGGAGGTCGCGCAGGCGCTGGGCGACGGAGCGGAACATGGTCCCCGAGCCGACGGCGGGTTCACGGATGGACATGTCCGGTCCGGCGAAGTCCTTGTCCACGAGGATTCGGGCCATCAGGTCGGTGACGCACGCCGGCGTGTGGTACTCGCCGCGCCACTTCTTGTCGCTCTTGTGGCGCAGGCCGGTCAGCAGCGGGCTGAGGACGTCGGCCTCCGCGCGTAGGTACGGGTCGTCGTGGCCGGTGAGGTCCAGCAGGCCGGTGTTGATGGCGCGGTGGGTGACCGCGTGCACGGCGCGGAGCTGCTGTTTGTCAGGGTCGGGGTTCCATGCCCAGTCGTGCAGGCGCAGAGCGCGGTTGATCAGGTCCGGGCGCTTGACCCAGTAGCCGAGGTAGATCTCCTTGAAGAACTGCGGGAGTTCGTGGGGCTGGAGGTTGAGTATCCAGTCGGCCAGGCCGGGGACGTTGCGCAGGAGCGCGAGCGCGGCGACGGTGCCGAGGGGTATGTCGATGCTGCTGCCGCCGAAGTTCTGGTACCAGGCGTCGATGACGTTCTCGGCGATCTTTCGGGCGTGCTCGTGGGGGTCGCTGGGTGCGAGGTACTTCCGTGCGGCGACCTTGGGTGCGGTTCGTACGGCGGCCTTCGACTTGGGCGGGCTCTTTTTGGCCCAGGCCGGGACCGGCCGCGCGGCGGGGGTGGCCGCTCGGGGGACGAACAGTTCGTCGTCGGACATGGGTCTCCTGTCTGCGCGCATGGGGCCGCCCCGGTGCGCGGCGCGCGGCCGGGGCGGCGGTGTTGCTGTCGGTTGTGGGGTCAGAGGGTGCGGCGGGGGGCTGTGGCGGGGGCCAGAGCGCGGGCCATCACGTCGTCGGCCAGCTCGTCTTGGCCTGCGCGGTGCAGGCCGAAGGTCAGGTACATGAGGGCGAGCTCGTCGACGTCCATGTCCGCGGTGACCTGCTCGAAGCTGAGGTGGCGTACGGCCAGGGGCCGGAAGGCGTAGCCGCGCCGCAGGGCATGTTCCACGTCGCGCAGGACGTCGTTGGACTGCTCCTTGGTGAGGCCGAGGAGGGTGGACCAGGCGGTGAGCATGTCGTCGTCTACCGGGAACTTCACGGTGCTGGTGGCCTTTCTCGTTCGGCCCATCCCGGCCCGCTGGTCGGCGGGCCGGGAGCGGGCGCGGTCAGGAGGGGAAGGGGTTGTTCCGGTAGTCGGGGTGGCAGACGGCCCACAGGTGGTCGTCGGTGAGGGGTTCGGTGATGACGCCCCATCCGGCCCAGCGCATGACGGCGAGGTAGCCCAGTCGCCCGCCGGCGAAGCCGGTGCGGGCCTCGGCGTCTGGGTCGGGCGCGATGAAGAGCCAGCCGGGCAGGTCGTCGCAGCCGGGCATGACCTGGAAGCCGGGGCGGAGTTCGTGGGTGCCGTCCGTGTGGATGGGCGGCAGGTCGGCGGCTTGAAGGATGTGGATGGCCTGCCGCACGTAGGCGTGGTCGCGGTACTCGGGCAGCGTGCCGACGCCCTTGCGGATGACCGGGCGGTGGGGAGCGATGCCCGAGCTGGCCTTGTAGACGCTCATCAGGATCTGGGCGTCCTCGATGCGCTTGGCATGGCGCATAGCGAGGTTGGCGACGATGGCGACGGCGTGGCGGTCGCTGCCGATGAGGCGTCGGAACTGGTCTGCGGTCATGTCCCGGAAGTGGGTGGTCTGTATGGCGGCGAAGGTGCGTGAGGCGAGGCGGAGGGCGTGAGCGACGTGGTCGGGCTCTACGCCGATTTGTTCGGAGAGGGTTTGAATTCCTCGGCTGTGGGTCATGGGGTGTTCTCGTTCCAAGAGGACGCTTGCGCGTATGGGTGCGCCCCCGGCGATGGGCCGGGGGCGCGGGGTGTGACCTGGTGCTTGCTGGTGCTTAGCGGCGGCGTCCGCCGCATCCGGCGTGGCCGCAGCCGCCGCAGAAGCCGCCGCTGTTGCACTCGCAGGGGCAGCCGTTCATTTCCTCCTCCGTTCCGTCCGGTATTTCCGAACTTGTTACTTATATCTTAATCCCAAATACCGCGAATGCAAGAATTACCTCTTTTGAATTCGAATTGATTCCGGGAATTCAATTCCCTAATTCGCGGCGACGGGGATCAGCTCCGGCCACCGCACGGCCTCCAGCGCCCGCCGGTGGGTGTCCGGCACCGGCACGGTCGGGTAGCCGAGCCAGTCGAGGCCCATCTGCGCGAGAACCGTGGCGTCCGCCTGGTCGTACCGGCCGGGCCCCTCGCACTCGACGCCATACCGCTCGACAGCCACGCTGCGCACCATCCCCTTGGCGACCCGCGACCGCTCCTTGCGCGGGTAGTCCTGGGCCGGGTTCGCGCGGCCGGTGGCGTAGATCGTGCGGTGATGGGGGTTGGCCACGGCGTACGGGATGCGGTGGCGCCACAGGTACTGGGTCACCAGCCACCACAGTCCGGCCAGTTCGTGGTGCCCGGCCTGCGCGCCCTGGGCGTAGGCCGCGCCTTCGACCACCACCAGGTCGGCGCCGTCCACGCCGTCAGCGATATGCCCGCACAGCCAGTCCATCCGCTCATGGCTACGCCGCCTGCCGGGGCGAGCCGCCAACGCCCAGTCCGTGCCCGCGATGCCCGTGGAGGTCAGGGAGAGGTCCAGGCCGATGACGCGCGGCTGCCACTCCCCCGCGCTCTGGACGCTGGGCAGGGTCACGGGCGCGCTCTGGAGCAGGGCCGTCATGCCGCCGTCCCGGCCCGCCGGATGACCTCGGCCATCGGCAGCTCGCGGCGGAAAGGCTCGCCCAACTCCTCTTCCAGGTCCGCGTACTCCTGGGCCAGTTCGGGGCGCAGGCGCGCGGCGCAGGTCAGATCCGGAATCGATGCCAGGACGCACAGGCTGCATGAGAGACGGGACATGCCCTGGTCGTACGCCCAGTGGTAGGGGACGCCGCTTTCGCGGATGCGCTGCCAGACCTCGGCGGTGCTCCAGCGCAGCACCGGGTACCAGAGGGTGACGGTGCGGCGTCCGCTGCTCGCGCGCCGGTCGAGCTCCACGGCGGGTTTGCCCGCGCGGGCCCGCGACTCCTCGGCCCTCAGGCCAAGGACCAGCACGATCCGCGCCGGGCGGCCGGTGATGCCCAGCGCCTTGACCTGCTCGGTGATGAACGTCCGCGACACGTCCCGCTTCAGGCCGGTGCAGTAGCGGTTGAACAGGTTGGGGAACCGGCCGCGCGCGCGGATGCGGTGGACGAGGGAGGCCCACCGGGCCGCGCGCCGTACCTCGAAGGGCAGCCCGTAGTGCTCGTCCTGCTTCCGTGCAAGGTCGAGGGTGCCCGGCCACTCCACGGTGTGCCCACGGGGCGTGACGCCCAGGTCGCAGTGCAGCACCACGATGCGGTCGCGCACGCCGGCCTCGTCGGCCAGTCGTACCGCCTCGTCGAGCGCCGCCTGGCTGTCCTTGCCTCCGCTGCTGCTGAAAATGATTCTGTCGGCTGCGGCGAGGTCGGGCACGGGGTCCGGGCCGTGCGCGTCGCGGGCGGTGAGCAGTTCGAGTTGGCCGGTCACGGCTTCACCTCCGCCGTGGCGGCGAGGTGCTGGGTGATGAGCCGGTCGGCGTCGGTCATCGCGTCTGCCTTGTGGGGCGCGACCCACTCGCCGAAGCTGCCGTCGGGACCCCACAGGTACCAGCCGGTGTCGTGGTAGCCGTCCTTCGGGTTCTTCTTGCGGTGGCCCAGTTCCCACCAGCCTTCGCGCCAGCGCCACAGCCGTTTGCTGCCGCCGTCGGGTACCCAGCCCGCGCGTTCGGCCAGTGCCTGGAAGCGGGCCAGGTCCGTGCGCAGCATCGCGATGACGCGGGCGGCCTCAGGGGCGGACGGCACGCTGGGGTGGTCATCCGCGCTCTGCCGGGTCTCCTGGGGTTGTTGAGGCGCGGCGGGCGCTGCTGTGGGGCGGGAGCGTTCGGCTGCCAGATCCCTTCGCGCTTGGTCACGTTGACGGGCGACGCGGCGCAGGACGGTGGCCGCGCCGGGTGCCGCGTGCTCCTCCAGCCACGTCGCGGTGGCTGCTATCTCGGTTCCGACAGGGTCGTTCATCAGAGTTCCTTCGGGGGCAGGGCCGCCCCGGCCCGAGGCCGGGGCGGCACGCCGTCGTACGGGGTTATGGGCGGGGGGTCTTGGGGGCCTTCTGGATGCTGTTGCCGGAGGCGGGGAGCGGCTCGCGTCGGGCCACGAGGTCCTTGAACTTCGCGCCGGGGCGGAAGCGCAGGGCGCGGGTGGCGGGCACCTTCACCCGGTCGCCGGTCTGCGGGTTGCGGGCGAAGCGGGCCGGGACGTCGCGGGCCGAGATGCTGCCGAAGCCGGTGACCGAGACGGTGTCTCCGGCGACGACAGCGCGGACGATGGCGTCGAGTACGGCGTCCACGGCAGTTGCCGCCTTGGCACGGCCACCGGTCTGCGCGGCGACGGCTTCGACGAGCTGGGCCTTGTTCACTGGGGATTCCTCTCGATTCGTGTGCAGGGGCGACAGGTTGGGCTGGGTGAGGTGCGGGGGTGCCGCGGGGCGCGCCACGCGGCCGGGAGGGCGCTCAGGCCAACACCCGGGTCGTCTTCGGGGTCTGTGGCGGCCCGGTGGCCGGGCGGCGACACCCACAGCAACTCGCTCTGTTTCATCAATGTCTCCTATCTTGAGGGGAGGTGATCACACCGCCATGGGCATCAGGCGCCCCGACCTTGAGCACGGCGGCCAGCGGCAGCACCACGCCGGATCGATCCGCGCTGACGACCACGGGCTCTTCGCCGGGGGCAGGCCGCGCCACCACCCGCCACACCGCCCCCAGGCCGCCCATATAGAGGCCCCCGACTTCGTAGGGCACCCCTTCGTACAGGAAGTGCCGCGAGCGGACCGATGTAGTCCACGCGTCCAGGGCGTTCACGCTGCGGTGGCCGGGGCGCGGCATCTGCAATCCGATGAAGTCCGGTCCCGCCGTGACGACGAGCGCAGCCCGCCGGGCGGCGTGCCGCACCTCGACCTCCTCGCCGGCGTGCTCCCACAGCGCGAGGTCTGCGGCGCTGAGCCGGACGGGGCCGCGCTCGTAGGACGGGGGCCCAGCCTCTGCGCGCAGCAGGGTGCGCCAGGGCAGGTCGGCCATGTACGTGGCGACCGGCACCGTCGTCTGAGCCGAACCTTCGGAGAAGCGCAGCAGCTGTCGCCCGTCCTCCAGGACGTGCTCCACCAGGACGTGGTCGGAGGACTCCAGCCAGCCGCGCAGGGCGGAGGCGTCGTCGAAGGCGAGGGGTGCGGTCCAGTGCGAACCGGCGACGGTCGTGCGGGCGACTGCGAGGGTGCGGTCTCCGCCAGCGATGGCGTGCAGCCAGCCGCGGTTGCAGTCGAGGAGCACCATGTCCAGGTGCTCCATGTCTGGCCCGGAGGGGCGGTGGGGGGCGACCTTGTCGAGGATGGCGGACAGCGCGTCCGCCTGGATCGTGAACATCATTCTCCTTGAGATGGGTTGGGATGGTCGGTGCGCTCTGCACGCTTCTTCGCGCGCCGCTGGGCCTGGGCGATCCGCCCGGCTTCCCGGCACCACGCGCAGGCCGGTTCGCCGAGCCGGTTGTGGGCGCGGGCTCCGGCCTCCGTGCCGTGGGCGATGTACGTGCCGTGTTCGGTGAGTTCGTCGGGGTCTGCGCTCTGGCAGGTCGCGTAGATCTGGCCGTTGACGAACAGACGGCCACCGCAGACTCCGTCGAACCGGGTCTGGCGCGGCAGGACGAGTTCGATGCACTCCGAACGGAAGGGGCAGCCCTGGCACATCCGCAGCAGCAGCTGGGGCAGTTCGCTCGCGAACGCGGGCCATGTCGGTCGGATCGTGAATCGCGGGTCGCCCACGCATGGCGCTTCGCTGACCCACTCGGTGCCACTCATCAGGTGCTCTCCGCTGGGCTGCGGCTACGCAGTCGGCGGCAGCGGCAGCAGGCGCACCAGGTCACTGGAGCCCCTGCCGTCCCCGTGCGCGTAGAGGCCGTAGGTCGGCACGAGATGCCGGTCCGCGAGCTCGGGCAGCGCGAAGATCTGGGCGACGAGCCGGGTGATGGCGTCGTCGCACTCGCGCGGCCAGCGTCGGCGGGTACGGGCTTCGGAGCTGTCCTCGGTGACGCCCTCGACGACCTCTAGGACGCACCCGCCCGCGCTGCGCCCGTCCACCACGAGCGCGGTCGCCTCCGGGTGGTATCCGCGCACAAGCTCCGCGATGCGCGCGGCGCGGTCGGGCGGCGGAAGCTCCAGCAGCCAGCTGTTGCCGTCGCTGGCGGAGTTCCGGCTGACGCACGCCCAGGCCGGGGAGTCATAGGGGGCCAGCGCCGACGCCAAGTCGAACTCGATGTCCTCGCCTATCTCGGCCAGCGGGTGTGCCTCGTCGCTGCCGTCCCACAGCCAGGGGCACGCGCCCAAGGGGCTGGGTTGGGCGCCGAGCACTCCGTTCAGGTCCAGCGTCCGGGTGTTGCCGTAGTAAGCGAAGGTGATGTAGACGGCCTCCGGGCAGGCGTCGCGCAGGTAGGCGGCCAGGTGATCGAGGACGGCCAGGGCGTGCACCTTCTCGATCCGCCTGTACTGAGCGTGCAGTTCCTCGCGCTGCTGCTTGACGATGGCCAGGTGATCCGCTGCTGCGGGGGTCATGGTGCTGATTCCTTACTTCTCGGTGGGGTCAGGCCAGAACGGGCTTGAGGCGTTCGCCGATCCAGCGGGCGACGTTGACGCTCACGGCGTTGCCGGCCTGCATGGTCTGGGCGGCCTTGGAGCCGACGACCTGGTACGTCTCGGGAAACCGCTGCGCCGACAGCTGCTCGCGCGGCTGCAACATGCGGAAGAAGCAGTCGTTGATGTCGGGCGCGGTGCGCACCACGGCCGCCGAGTCACGAGTGCTCAGGGTGTGCAGGGGCTGGGCCGCGGTCTTCGGCGCGCTCTTGCGGTACGGGATGACCAGGGTGTTGCGGGCCCGGTCGCGTGCCACGCCGTCGGGCACGACGAGGCCGTGGTGGCGGGCGGTGCTCAGGGTGCTGAGCGGGTTGTCCACCGGTGCCGCGTCGCAGTTGTTGCGGAACTCCACGATGAACGGGGCCGGGTCGACCGTGACCAGGGCTTCGCTCTCGCGGGTCATGCGGGTGCGCATGGGTGCGCCGACCGAGGTGGCCGTCTCGTTCCACGATCCGCCGACCGGCACCAGCAGGGCTTCGCCCAGCTTCGCCGTGCGGGTCGGCAGCGGCCTTTCGTGCGGGTCGAACGCCCGGTCGGTGCCGTCCTTGCCGTGGGTAAGAGTGATGACGCTGGGCGCGTACGGGAACTTCTCCAGCCCGGACGCGATCCGCTTCATCGTGTTCGGCACCAGCGGCCGGGCACGGTCTCCGATGCGCTGGCCGATGTCGTCCCACATGATCACGTCGGCGGCGGGGCGCACGTACGGCTCCACCAGCGCGTGCCCGCAGCGGTTGTTGGGGCACCGGTAGTCGTACTGCTGCTGGTACTTGCCGACACGGACCTTGTCGTTGCGCCAGCTTTGCCGGGCACGGACGTCCCGGCCGCACTCGACGCAGTACGCGAGCGGGCGCGGGCTGAGGTCCGGCCGCCGTACGCCGCTCAGGGTGAAAACCACATAAATTCTGTCGCGCCACTGCGGCGCGTACGGGTTGGTCTCGGAGCCGATGTGCGCGGAGGAGACCGAGACGATCTGGACGCGGTACCCGAGCTTGCGCATGGCCCTGATCCACTCCGGGAACAGAATCCAGTCCGTGATGAACTCGGTGACGTTCTCCACCACGATGGCCGGGTACCGCTTGGCCTCAGCGGCGCGGAGCACGCACCAGGCGGTCGCGCGGGTCTGCTCGAACGCTTCCTGGGGCAGCTCCCGCCACTGCTCCTCCTCCTCGAACAGGGCGTCCTGGGTGGGGTCGGACTGGCGCTTGCGCCCGCCGGCGGGGCTGATCTCGGTGCAGATGACGCTGGCCCACAGGATCAGCGCCTGGGGCAGCCAGCGCATGGGGTAGTTGCGGACATCGGCGCAGCGCGCCTTGGCGCCGGGGTGGTTGAGCTCGAAGGTGTCGATGGCGGTCTGCCAGTGGTTGATGCCGAGGATCGGCTCGTATCCGGCTTCGGCCAGGCCGGTGGCGTCTCCGCCTGCTCCGCAGAGCAGGGATATGGCGCGGGGCACAGGGGTTGGTCTCCAAGAGGGAAGGGGCTGCCCGGCCCGGTTCAGGCCGGGCAGCCGTGGGGTCAGGACTCGTCGAAGGCGCCCAAGGCGCGGTGTTGGCGGGCGTCTTCGACGCCGAGGGCGATGAACGCCGCAAGAGCAAGGAGGCCGAACGCGTCGAGGACCAGGAGGACGGTCACTGGCGCTCGCCTCGCTGTGCGCGGGCCGCTAAGGGGCCGGAGGCGGGGTCAGTCATGGTGCGGTGTGAGCCGCAGGAGCGTGACGTGGCGGTCGCGTTCGTAGATCGCCAGCGGCTCGTGCTCTTTGTCCTGCTCCGCTGCCATCGCCAGCCGCCAGCCGTCGTGCTGGAGGTGGTGGGACCAGTCGAAGAAGCGGGCCATGGCTCCGCCCGGCGCTTCGAGGGGGCCGCTCTGGTGGTGGGTGGCGCCGTGGGGGGTGACGGTGGAGGCCGAGACCCACAGGCGGTCCGGGCTTGCGCAGGCGTCCAAGGCGTCGATGCGGGCGAACATCGGCGTGAGGCTGGTCCCGTGGTGGCTTTGCGGGCCGTCGGGGGTGGAGTCGTACAGGGCGGTGTGCACGTCAGGGTGGTCGATGCCCTGGCGCACCACTGTCCAGCCGTCCACCTCGCTGGGGTCGACGGGCAGCGAATGCGTGGAGGCGATGATCAGCTCGGTGCCGTCGCCGAGGTCGGCCCGGACGTGGTACTCGCCCCCGCACAGCTCGACGTCGGTCGTCCAGCCGTTGCGGCGCAGCGGGGTGATGACGTGGCGGTAGCCGTAGAACAGCTTCTGCCACAGCGGGTCGGTGAGGTTGTTGTGGTCGGGCAGTGCCGCGATGGTCATGTCGTTCTCCAAGAGGGGCGTTGCCGTTGGACACCCACATGAGGCGTCCACCGACTGGAAAATGTCTCCTATCTCAGGAGACGGATTTAGCCGTTGTTGGCCAGCTCGTGCGTCGAGTGGACTTCCACCGTCCACATCCGGCCGCCACGGGTGACTGCGATGCCGACGGGGCGGCCCTCATGCCGGGCGAGGAACGTCGCGCCCCGCTCTTGCAGGCCGAGGGCCACGGCCAGGTCGCGCACCTCGTGTGCGGCGCAGTCGATGGAGCAGAACAGCCCCTCGCCGAGGATGGGATCGGCGTTCGGGCCGTGGACGACTGCGGCCACAACGACGTAGGCGACGGGGTCGAGGGTCAGGGTGTTCATGGGCTCTCCCAAGAGGTTGAGTCCGGTGAGTTCCGAACTAGATACTTATATCTTAATCCCGTACGCCAGGGCGTCAATGTTGGTGATCACCGAAATCACCTACTTGCAACGGGTGTTGGGCCCGCGCTCACGCCCCATGCGGGCCAACTCCCGCACCCGCTTGCGCGCCATCTCCTCGGCCTGCGGGTCCGACGCGGCAACTCGCCGCGCCCGCTCGGCGAAGAACTCCCGCAGCCACTGCTGCTGCGAGGCGTGCTCGCCCTGGATCGCGTCACGCCGCGCCTGCTCACGACCGGCACGCGGGTTGGTGCCGCACCCCCGGCAGTTGCCCACCGGCTCCGGGTGCTTCGGGCAGCCGCCCGGCTGCTGTTCGTGCCTGGCCGCGGCGGGCTCCCCCGCAGCGTCCGCTGTGGGGGTAGGGGGGATAGGAAGGAAAGAGGAAGGAGAAGGAAGAGAAGGGGTTCCCCTGGGGGAACCCTCTTGGTTCCCCTGGGGGAACCCACTGGGTTCCCGTGGGGGAACCCTCCCCTCCCCGTCTCCAGGGTTCCCCTGGGGGAACCCTCCCTCGGCAGCGCCCTGCGCCGCGTCGCGTGCTTCCTCCCGCGCGGCCACATCATCTTGGGTGCGAGCCGCCGCAGACGGCCGCCTGCGATGCTCGACCTGACGTGCCAGCCGGGGGTTCTTCGGGGCACGCTGCGCCACGCGGCGCCGCTCGATCAGCTCCTCCGTACTGGGGATCGGAGGAACACCGTCGGGAAACACCCGGTACTCGGCACGGCGGCCGACACGCCCGACCTCCACCCGCTCGACCAGGCCGAGCCCGACCAGCTCGGTCACGACCGCGATGACCTGCTTCTCCCCCACGCCGGCCCAGGCCATCATCCGCTCCAGCCCCGGCCGCGCCAGACGCGTCTGATCGTCCGCAGAGTCCGCAATCTTCATCAGCACGAACTTCTGCGTCTGGTTGATCACCTCCTTGGGCAGATAGGCCGCCACCACCATCAACTGGATGCTCACCGGCACCTCTCCATGTCACGTGCGTTCGGGGGCGCACTGGGGTAGGGGCAGGGCCAACAACCGCCCTGCCCCTACCGGTTCGCGGCCTCAGGGCTTCTTGCGCAGGCTGACGTTGATGCTCACCGACGTGCGCCTGTCGTGGTCGAGCCGTACGGGCACGGGTATGCCCGCAGCCTTGAGCTGCGCCCTCATCGCTGAGGCGTCCGGCGCCATCGGCACCTCAAGACCGGCCCGCCGGTACAGCACGGCCATGGCGTCCACGTCATCGACCTTGATGGGGTTCCCGCCGCTCCACGTCAGCACGTTGTCGCCATAGACGCCCGCATCGGAGCCATCCAGCTTGGCCCGCAAGAACTTCAACCGCTCCTTGAGCGGCTTCATCTCCGCAGTGACCTCGACGTACTCCTCCAGCGCGGCTGCACGGTCGGCGTCGTCGTGGATGAGGATGCTCTGCGGACGGCGCCCGGCAGCGACGCTGCCCCAGCAGGCCGTCTTGAACGGGCAGTGATCGCAAATGGCAGACAGGCCCGGCCCCTCGAAGGTGCGCGGCAGCTCCTCCGGCGTCGCAGCTGCCCTCACCTGCTGGACCCACCACCGCGCGCCGCTGGCCCGCTCGGCGTTGAACGCCATCTCCTGGACATGGTCGTCGCCGTTGTCGCGGTTGATGAACCGGAACCGGATACGCCCCACGTCGACCGGCCCGAGGCGGGCGAGCTGCCGCTGCCCCTCGACGTCGGCGAACCCCTCACTGCGCAGCAGGTCCGCGTACAGCAGGACCTGGCGGATCTCGGCGTCGCTGGCCCCGTAGCGCAGGACGCTGTCCCACTGATACGTGCTCTTGGTCTTCACGTCCTCGACGGTCGTCTCCTGGGCCGGGAGGCTGGGGCGCAGCCGCCTCGGCAGGCGCGCGGCGGTGTCGCCGTCGAACTGGACGGCGTCGATGTGTCCCCGGATCGTCTCGTCCTCGACACGGCGCTCGATGATCCACCCGAACTCCTCGCGAGCAGCGGCCAGGATTCCGGCGTGCAGCCAGGTGCCCAGGATCGCCTTGCGCTTCTCGCCGCCGTCGGTGGGGGTGCGCCCGTGCAGGAGGTATCCGGCGCGGCGGGCACAGACGGTGTCGCTGGCTCCGATCTTGGTTTGCAGGGAGCGGGGGCGGCGCGCGTCGGCCTTGTGGGCCGCAGGCCACAGGCTGACGGGACGCTCGGCCATGATGGTCATTCAGGTCTCCAAGAAGAAGGGGCCGCCCGCCGCGAAGCGGGCGGCACCCGTCCGGATCGGGAAGGGGTCAGGAGGCGGCGCTGTCCTTGTCCGGCGCGGTCCGCTTCCGGGGAGCAGCACGCTTGCGCGCGGCTGGGGGCTCCTCGGCCTGGTCGGGCTCGGGCTGCTGGCGCGGTGTGGTGCGCTTCTTCGGCGCTGGCTTTCGCTCCGCCCGCTGCTTCTTGTCGGCCGGGTCCTCGGCGAGCTCGTCGGCGGCGGCGCCGTCCTTGTCGTCCCGGTCGGCGTCTTCCAGCCCGGCGGCGGCACGAAGGCGCTGGGCGGCGTCCTCGGCGACGCCGGCCACGGCCTCGGCGTCGACGTGCTCCATCTCCTCGTCCGCGTACACCCCGGACAGGTCCTGCGGTGCGGCCATCCGCAGCGCACCGGCCTCGGCGCACTTGCGCAGCATGTGGGCGGGCATCTGCTGCCACATCTTCGCCACCACGTACGCGCTCTGCTTGCGGTCGTAGTACGTGGGGGCGAACTCGTCCCACTTGGCGATGAACGGGAAGCGCGCCTGCCCGCGCAGGACGGTGACCTTCACGGCGGTCGGATACGCCTTCGAGAGCCACACCTCGTGGGCTTTGCCCTCGGAGTCGTAGTAGACGGTGTCCTCGTAGGAGATGGCCTCTCCAGCCTTCGCCGCCGCCCGGTGTGCCACGGCGCGGAAACCGTCGATGCCGGTCTGGATCGTCCAGGTCTTCTCCGGCTCGTCGGGGTCCTTCTCCGCCTTCCAGTTCGTGCGCCCGATCATGTAGATCTGCCGGGCGAACGGGTCGAGCCCGGTACGGACGCAGTAGTGGAAGAACATCGCCAGGTGACCGCGGGGAGCAGCGGACAGTCCAGGGCTGAGCAGCGCGAGCGTGCTCAGCTGCTTGTGGTCGAACTCGTCCTGGTCCGCGCGCAGAACAATGGCGCTCGTTCCGCTGGCTGGAGCGGCCTTCGGGGCCGCCTCCACGACGGTGCCCTCGATGGCTTTGGATTCGCTGGGTTGTTGGTCGTTCACTGTTTTTTCTCCAAGAGGATCGGTTCAGTCGGTACGCAGCGCGCGCACCTCGAAGGCAGGGGTCCACTCCGGGTGCCGCTCGATGAGCAGGCGGACATACCGGGAGCGGAAGTTGTTGTTCAGGCGGAACTCGTCGTCGCCTTCGGTAGCGGTGGCGTAGCGCCAGCGCAGGACCTCGAAGAGCATCCCGATGCCGACGCGCCGGGCGCCGCGGGCGAGGTAGTCGGCGGTCAGGCTCTCCAGGGCCCGAAGGACCCAGGGGTTGAGCTGGTGGAACGCCTCGAACTGCGCCTGGATCGTCGCCTCGTGACCGTCGGGCTGCCGCACGGTGTGAATCACCAGGCCAGGAATCTCGTCCTGGACGACCGCCATACCCCGCCCCCTCAATGACCGATCTAAATCGTGTCTCACATCTTGAGGGACGAAGGGCAGATGATCAACCCCGCTATCGAGAGGCGCGACTTCACGCCTGCGGCATCAGGCCGACGCTGCGGCCCCGGCGCTCTCGGCGGCTTCTTCCGCGCACCGCTCGGCTTCTTCGCTCGCGGTGACGACGTCCCGCATCACGCGGACCGCGAGGTTGGAGTCCGGATTCTCGGCGACGTAGGCCATCAGCGCCACCTCGGTCAGGAGCAGTTCCTTCGCCTTCATCACGGCGACGGCATCGCCGCCGGGGGTGTGCATGATCTGCACGCGTTGCCTCCTTGTATGAGTGGGGATCGGCACCCCCGAAGGGGTATGCGTATATCTTATTCCCCTACAGGCTCTACGTACAGTGTTTGCGCAGGTCAGGGGCCCTTCCGGGCGTGGCGGCCACGGGTCAGGATGACGGAGCCGGGACCGTCGTAGGTGCCCGTGCGCAGGGCTTCGGCCACCGTCTCGTCGGGCTCCCACGGCAGGCTGCGGGCGCTCTCGCGGAGCGCGGGCACGGCCTTGATCACCGTGTCCAGGAGCCACAGCCGCGATCCGGACAGCAGCCAGTCGGCCTCCGGGAAGCGCCCGGTGGCGATCGCCGTCGCGAGGTTGCCCTGTGACGGCAGGTGGAACAGCTCGATGATCTCCTGCTGGCCGACGATCGGGGGCAGCTGGTCGCGGGAGTCGGCCTCCCAGCCCTCGCCCTGCTCTGCGATGAGCCGTTCCTTGACCCGCATGTGGATCTGCTTGAACCGGGGGGTGGTGTTCCCGTAGCGGCAGGCGAAGCCCATGGGCCAGTAGCGGACACCGGAGACGACGATGGCGGTCGCGGGGTCCAGGGTGGCCAGGCTCGGGCTCAGCCACTTCGCCACCCTCTTCGCCTCCACCCCGTAGAGGGCAGCGAACTCCTGGTGCCCGACCAGCCATGGCTTGCTCGCAGTCATCGCCCTGTCCTTCGCTCTCTCGCCTTCGCGTGCCGACGGAAGGGTAGCCGCGCACCGCACGGCGCCGCTCAGGGCCCTGCTATCGTGGGCAGTGGTCTTTTTCCAAGAGGACCTGAACGGCCCCTGCTCCGGCGGGGGCTGTTCTGTTTCGTCTGCTGGGTACCGGTCGTGCACGCGCTACGCGGGGGCCGCGGTCTCCTCGTCGTTCTGCGTGCGCGCGACGAGCTGGGGACGTGCAGTACTGCGGTGCCGGCGTGCCTGGCGGGTGAAGCTGAGGGCGTGGACGCTCTTGCCCGTGATCTGCCGGAACCGTGCCGCGACCTCTTCCTTGCGCAGACGGCGCGAATCGACGGCGAACACCGGGCCGCTCGGCCGCGAGCCGATCAGCTCGGCCAGCACCGCGGCGGTGGCGTCAGTGATCCCCGACTCGTACGTGCCGCCCTCCTTGGTGTCATGGAGGACGACGAGGCGATCAGCAAGTTCGACGTCCGGCACGTCCAGGGCGACCGCTTCGTCCAGCCGTATGTCGGATTCCGACAGAAGTTGCCACACGGCGCGGAGGGCCGGCGGGACCGACAGTTCCGCGAGTGCGGTGTCCACTTCCAAGTCGGTGACGATCAGGTGCTCTGTATCCATGAAGACCCCCAGGCCGCAGGAAGACACGTATGTGCCGCCAACGCTACTGGGAGGGTCGGACAACCCCTCGTCAAGTTGGGAGGGTTCGGCTTTCAGCCCCTGAGCACGGCGTACAGCGTCAGCCCCACCGCGGTGATGCTGGCGAGGACGGCGATGGTCGGCAGCGGCCACCGCCCTTTCTCCAGGGACGCCACCCTCGCCTCCAGGTCCTCCACGGCCTTGTCAGTCTGGTCGGATCGCTGCACCAGCAACGCGAGCTGCCCGTCGATCCTGGCCAGACCGACCTCCAGCGCGCTGCGCAGCTCGGCCAGGGCCAGTGCAACCTCTCCCTCCGGCACGGGATTTCTCCTTCTCTCGTGGCGAGGTCAGCGGACGGGGGTGGCCGGGTCGCGCTTGAGGGGCAGCCAGGAGGCGGTACCCGGCCTCCCGAGGACCGTGCCCAGGGTGGACTTCAGCGCCGACAGGGCCGCGGGTATCGCGGAGACGGCGGCTGCCTGCCACGCCGACAGCGACACCAGGTCGGTGGTGCTGGACGCGGCCATCAGGCCCAGCACGGACTGGAGGTAGGTGGCGATCGTGCGTTCGGCGACGTCGGCGAGGGCCTGCGGCATGGGGTCGGGCTTCTCCTGCTCGTGCTGGTCGGGTGTCGGTTCGGCAGCGCCGGCCGGATGCGGGACGCGCAGCTTGGCCCAGGTCTCCGGGCCCGGGATGCCGTCGGCGGCAGCACCGTGATGGCCGCGCTTGATCTGCCAGGCCGCGTACGAGCGGCGGTGCGCGTCGTTCCAGACCGGGCCCGGCCGGGTCTCGTAGGAATCGCAGCCCCCGGCGACCAGCCGCTTCGCCATAGCCGCGATCACCGGCGAGGAGCGTCCGTCGCGGAAGAAGTCCTTGCCGGGGTAGGCGGCATACTTCGGCTTCGGCTTCGGATCGGGCTTGGGCTTGGGCTTGGGGTCAGGCTTCGGCTTGCCGGGCGGCTTGCCGTCGTCCTTGAGGTGCTTGGCGACACGGGCCCGGAAGTCGTCCATGTCGATGCCGGCGGGGTCGGGCTTGGACGGCTTCCACTCCTTGTGCCCGATGACGCTGTGCTCGTTCCATCCATGGGCACGGCAGATCGCGGCCGCGGCGCGCGCCATCGCATCCAGCTGCGCCGTGGGCCAGGGCTGCTTCCCGTTGCCGGAGTTGATGCACTCGAAGCCGTAGAAATGCCGGTTGCCGTCCGTGTCTTCCTCGTTGTCGCGCGGGAGTTTCTCCTTCTCCGCGATGACAGCGAGCAGCACGTCCGTATCGCCCATGCCCGCATGGTTCGCTCGGCCGTAGCCGACCAGGTGCACCGCGCCGGACCGGTCGATCACCCCGTGGCACAGCGGGCCGGGAAGTTCCTGGTAGCCGACGCGGCACAGGTCCACCATGTCGGCTTCGGACGAGTAGGGGCCGGTGTGGTGGATCATGACCCCGTTCATGGGGCCCCAGTTGCCGTGGGTGTTGCGGTTGTGCGTGCGCCATGTGCCGTGCTCGACGACACCGAGGCCCGCGTGCTTCAGCACGGACAGGAACTTGTCCGCGCTCAAAGGGGTTGCCACGCTCGCTTCGCCTTTCTCCCCTGCGCCGTATGGCGATGGCCGGACCCATGGGTCTGGGCCGGTCCCTCGGGGAGTTGGCTGCGAAGCGTTGGGTGGAGGGTCACCCGGTCGTCATGGTACCCAGCAGCTGACACAGCGAGCCGCGTCGTTGCTGCTGGTGGGCGCTTACTCGTCGTCGCCGTCGATGCGGCACGAGGCGCTGTCGAGGCTGAGCCAGGTGGCCTTCACGCTGCCGCCGTCCTGCACCCGCAGGGTCATCCTCCCCTCGGGGCTGATGTCGAGATGGAGTTCTCGGCGGTTCGCATCGGAGGCCACCGGGACGGTGCGAGGCACGGCTGGCCAGTAGCCGTCCGGCAGGAAAGCGACGACTGACTCGTCCACCGCACGTCCACCTGGCAGACCGATCCGGCCGCTGAACTCCAGCGTGTCCCACAGGTTGGCGCGCATCTGCGGCGGCTGTACGGAGTCCGGAACTGCCGTGTCGCCAGTCAGCGGCAGGTCACGCCACGGCGGGTACGGCGCGCGCCGGGCCCGCTCCAGCACCGTCACCCGCCGCTCCAGTCGGGCCAGGCGGCGCGCGAGCGTGGCGATCGTGTCCGGCATCTACTTCTCCTCCGCCTCATCCGCGCTGTCGGCGGGCTTCACAGTGCGTTCCAGCTTCAGCGTCACGCGCTCAGGGGTCTCGCCCTGCCCGGGCCGTACGGTCCAGCCGACGATGCGGTTCCATCCGTCGTAGGCGGTGTGCGGCTCGTGCAGCCGGATGCGTACGTCGTCGCCGATGCGCAGCGACGAGATCGGCGCGGCCGGGTGATCGGTGATCTCCAGTTCTGTGATTGTGGGCAGGATGTGCCGGGCCAGGCGTTCGCGGCGGGTGCGCTGCTTGAGCTTGGTCTCGTCCTTCTCGCTGGTCTCCAGCTTGTGTTCCAGGCGCAGACGCTGGTTGCGGACGCCGTCGATGGCGATCTTGCGTTTCTTGCCGTCGCCCGCTCCGAGGCCGACGACCCACTGGGCGTACTCGTCGGCATCTTTGATCACCTGGGGTTCGCCGACCACGTTGGCGCCGGTGGTGAACGTCAGGTCCTCGCGACGCCGGCCGAGCTTCGGTGCGCCGAGGATGATGCGCCGCTCGGCCCGGCGCCCGCGCCATGCCACGGTCTCGGACCACTCCAGGCCGTCATCGATGTCGGCCATCTCGTCGACGATCTCGCCGAGGTTGCGGGCATCCCAGCGGGGGATGTCGTAGGGGTCCTTCGCCGTGCCGGTCTTGGCCTGCGACTTGGTGTCGTCCACGGCGACCTCGAGGTCGCCGTCCGGCTGCTGTTGGGCGTAGGCCCACACGTCACGGATCACGGTGCACGGGTCGGCCTCGATGTAGGGGCCACGTCCGCCCAGGTTGCCGTGCAGGTCGAAGCGACGGTGCAGGTAGCTGGTGAACCCGGCGGCTTCGATGGGGAGCTTCGGGCCCTGGGGTTCCGCGCGCCAGATCAGCCCGCCCCACAGGAGTTTGGAGTTTCGCTCGGCGAGGATCACGGCGTTTCCGGCGTCAAGCATGTCGTTCAGGGGGCGGGCGAACGTCGGGCTCAGGGTGGCACTGAGCGAGCCGGGCCCGGACATCTCGGGCCCGAACTCCACCTCGCTCAACGGCAGGTTCCAGTGCAGGACTTCTCCGGTCGCGGCGCGGGCGACGATGTAGCGGTAGTCGGGCATCACACCGGGCTTTCCGTGAACTCGATGTCGGCCGTCACCGTGGTGCCCTTGGCCACGGACAGGTCACCGTCGCCGTACTTGTCGATCTGGTTGATCTGCACGACCAGGTGCTGGCGCGTGCCCCGGTAGGCGGGCGGCACGGCGAGGGTGTCGGCAAGCACGACGGTCGCACGGCGCGTGGTCGTGCCGTCGTCGTCCACGACGGTCGGCTTGGAGCTGCGCTCGCCCAGGCGCATGCGCAGCTCGGCGTAGATGCTGCCCGCCTCCGCGCGCAGACCCGACAGGGTGATCACGATGGTGGCCTTCGTCGCCCACGTCGGCACGTTCACGTCCCAGGCCGCATCCTTGGGCCAGGCCGCCCAGTGGCCATGCTTGCCGGGCACCTTCTCGGTGTTGTCGGGGTGCACGGTGCGCAGGGTCCGCTCGGTGCGCGGGTTAGCTATCCGCCGCAGATCCGTGATCATCTCCGCGGTGACGGCCGCGGTGTTACGGGGCAAAGTGATCCGCGCCAGCGGGATGGCCGTCATGCCACGCGGCGCAGGGGTCGCCTCGTTGCCGATGTCCTTGATCAGGTGGAAGTAGCCGATGTCCTGCGTGCGCGGGTCACGCTCGCCCTCGAATTCAGGATCTTCGATACGCAGGACCAGGAGGTCCGTACGGGCGAACGGGCCACTAGGCGGGACGTCCACCACGGCGTCGCCGATGTTGCTCTGGGTGTAGGCACCCTGCCAGGGCCGTGCGCCGTGGATCAGAGCCGATCCGTCGCCGACGCGAACACCCGGCCCGGGTGCCTCCAGGGGCCGGACTTTCAGGTCCCCGGCCTCGGCTACGCCCTGCCGGCCGCGCGCCAGATCGCGGATCATCAGGCGCATCGCACGCGCTGGGTGGTTGCCGCCGTGCACCATCATCGGGGGCTGGACGAGAGTCACTGCTGCTCCATTCACAGGGCGGTGTACGCCGATCGCCACGACACGTCGAGTCGGCAGGTGCCGGTGGGGTCCTCCGCGCTCCAGCCGATCTCCGAGCGGCCCGGCGGGATGGCGAACAGGTCGAGGCGCGAGGCGGGGGTGAGGTCGTTCGCGACGTTGGTCACTCCGTTGCGCAGGGCCCAGCAGGTGCCGGGCCGGGTCTCCATCTCCACCCACTCCCCGGCACGCAGCTCCAGGCCGAGTTCGAGGACGCGGCCGGTGGCGGTGTTCCAGATGCGCGGGTTGGTGACCGGGCCGTGGATGCGGATGCTGGGCCAGGCCGAGACGTTGCCGTG
The DNA here is from genome assembly GCF_032436795.1 of Streptomyces sp. P9(2023). Classification (NCBI taxonomy): domain Bacteria; kingdom Bacillati; phylum Actinomycetota; class Actinomycetes; order Kitasatosporales; family Streptomycetaceae; genus Streptomyces; species Streptomyces sp. P9(2023). Next base: position 166,994 of record NZ_JAUPWM010000008.1, on the reverse strand, counting down.
GTTGGTGATCCATCCGGGCCGGTCGTCGGGGTCGGCGCTGCCGCAGCCGGCGGGCGCGCACAGCGGCGCCGGGAGGCTGGGGTCGTCGTCCTTGTGGTCGCCGGCCTGGTCGAGTGCGAGCGCAAGATGGGAAGGCGTGTCGGCGTGCCAGCGCGGGTCGAGGGCTGCGAACTCGATGTCCAGGGGAATCCACCCGCTGACGGCGTTGGCGGTGCTGGTCGCCTCCATGCGGCGCAGCCGCCCGTGCAGACGGCGTATGCCGTGGCCGGGCCAGCGGCCGCGCAGCACGGCCCGCCCCTCGGGGCGGGTGCGGGCGGCCGGGTCATCGACGGCCAGCTCCAGGCGGGCGAGGAGGTCGGCGGCTGCGGTCGGATCGCCCGGGGTCTTGATGCCAGCCTCGATGCGAACGGTCCGCGGCCCGTAGAAATCCTGGCCCGGGTGGGTGCCGTCGCCGGTCGGGTTGTCCACATCCTGTGCACGGACGCCGGGTGAGCCGAGCCCTTCGATATTGCCGATGGGTATGCGGGTGCCCTTACCGAGGACGACGCCGCCGATCTCGAACTGCCACGGGGCGAGGTCGATCGGGGCCTTGTGCTGGGTTGGTGTGCTCATCCGACTCTCCCGCCGCGTTGGGCGTTGCGCAGGTTGCGCATCATTTCCGTGCCGATCTGCTCGGGGGTTGCTGAGCTGTCGCTGACGGTGACCGGCATGGTGCCGATCAGCGGCTGCTGTTCGCGGACGACGACGACCTGGACACGCCCGCCCGCACGGGCATCGACCACCCGGCCGCGGGCACTGTCGCCGCCGGTGCGGATGTCGAAGCGGCGCACGACATCGGCCATGGCTGCTGCGCCCTTGGCGCGCTTGAACGAGCCGGCCACCACCGGCCCGTAGTCGCGACCGGTGCGGCCGGTGACGCCGCCGTTGGCGAACCACTCGACCTGGCCGCCGAAGCGTCCGACGACGTCCTCCACAACTGCCTTGCTCCGTGCGCGCTTTGCAGGGGAAAGGGGTACATATGCCTCGCCCAAAGTCTCCGGCTCACCCCATATGCGCCACGATCCAGCTGGTGCGATCTGCGCAACGTGCTGCTCACGCCGGCGCGGACGGGCAGAGCCCTCCCGGACCCCGCCGTCGGCGTAGTACTCCACGACGCCGCCGTTGGCCTGGTTGAACCCCTTGTAGTTGGGGTTCTGGATCATGTCGGGGATGCCGTTGGCGTCCTTGTCATGCGACGACGGCTTGCGGATCAGCGAGGTGAAGATCGGGATCGTCCTGCCGCGCAGCGCGTTGATGCGGCCCTGGATGTCGTCGGCCGCCTTGCGTGCTCCGCCGGTCGGGACGGTGACCTTGACGTTCTTGGAACCGGGCACCTTCTCGATCCGGAAGCCCAGCGCCTCCAACTCCTTACGCGCCTGCGCCGTTGGGGCGCGGACGGTCACGGACTTCGATCCCGGCGTTGCCCGGATCTTCGCCTGCACCGCCTCCAGGCTCTTGATCGCGGCCCCGGTCGGCGCGGAGACCCGGACGTTCTTAGAGTTCGGCGTGCGGCCGAGCTTGTCGATCAGCCCGTCCAGGTTCTTCCTCGCCCCGGCGGTCGGCGCAGTGATCTTGATCTGCCGGGTGCCCGGCACCGTCTTCACGGTGAAGCCGAGGCTGCGCAGCTTCTTCTGCGCGCCATCGCTCAGCGAGTCGACCTTGATGGTCCGCTGCTTCGGCAGCCGGTGGAACTCCGCCTGGACCGCGATCAGGTTCGCGAGCGTGCTGTCCATACCCTTGGTCTGGAGCAGCAGCGACACCTTGGAGGGCAGCAGGCCGAGGCTGTCAGCGACGCCCTCGGCCTGTGTCTTGGTCAGCCCGTAGCTGCGCGCGGCCCGGATCGCCTCGGCGCGCGCCCGGCTCATCTCCCCGCGGGCCTTGGCCAGCGCCTCGGGCAGCGCCTCGCCGTTGCGCTGCGCCAGATCGTAGGTGGCCACCGAGGCGTCGGCCGCCGCGTCGGACAGGGCGGTGAGCTGGGTGTACAGCTGCTGGCCGTTGCGGGTCGTGGTGTTGAGGGTCTTGTCCTGGTTGACCAGCTGCCTGCCGCCGTAGCCCTCCTTCTGATTGACGTTCTTGCCGCCCTCCTTCAGGTCAAGGACGGCACTGTTGACCTTCGCCTTCGCGGCCTGGAGGGAGATCTGGCCGCCCGAGAGCAGGTCGAGGGCGCTTTTGAGTGAGCGAGTGCGGGTGTCGGCGTCGGCGGTCTCATCCGCCAGCCCGCCGACCGCGGTCTTGAGCCGGTCGTACGCCGAGGTGCCGTCGCCGGCGCCGCGCGTGGCCTTCGCCAGCTCCTTGGCGTTCTTGACCGACTCGGCCATCTCGCCCTTGACGTTGCTGAGGGCGTCAGCGGCGTCCTTGTACCGCTGACCGACGGGCGAGTAGTCCTGGACGGTCGCCTTGCCGCCCGCCTGGTCCTTCCACACCTTGTGGGTATCCGCCGTGGCCTGGAGCTTCTTCTGCAACGCGTCCAGGGACGTGCCCTGCCCGAGGTAGGCGTCCGTCAGGGACGCAAGCGGCACTCCGGCTTCCGACATGACCTTCGTGAGCTGGCCCTGGTCAGTCTTCGTGTCGAGCAGAGCCTGCGCGGCCTGGTTGCGCACGTTGCTATCGATCTGCCCCCCGGACTCACGCAGAGCCGAGGTGAGCGAGGAGATCCGCTGCTGATGTTCGGCCGCCGACTGTGCCGCCTTCTGCTGCCGCGCGGCGAGCACTCCAAGGCCGACCGCTACGCCCGCCATGACGACCCCGAACGGGCCGCCGAGCGCGTTGGTCACACCGCCGAGCGCCGAACGCAGGCCGGAGCCGGCCGCGCGGCTCATGCCGTTGAGGGTGCCGGTGAAGGTGGTGCCCGCGCCGTTCGCACTGCGGAACGCGGCCGTCATGTTCCCCAGGAAGCCGACGCGCGCCTGAACGGCGGCCCACGCCGCGCCGTACCTGCTCACAGACGCACCCGTGGCAGCGGCGAGGGTCTGTTGCACTCGCATCTGCTGGGCCATGCTCTGGAATCCACTGCGCACGGGACCAGTGACCGTGTTGGCGAGACTGGTCAGACCGGGCTGCGCCCTGCGGAACAGCAGCATGGCCAGGGCCGCCGACTGAATCGGGGCAGGCAGCGCGCCGAAGGCGCTGACCAGCCCGCCCACAACGTGCCCGATCGGCACCAGGACAGCGGAAAGACCCGACACCGCGTCCATGGCCGCGTTCGCAACGGTGGCGATGATGTCGAGCGTGCCGGCCGCAGCACCCCCGTCCTTGCCCAGGCCCGAGATTGCCGCCAGTACGGGCTCCGCGCCGTCGGCTGCGTTGCGCAGGACATCGCCGAGCGTGCGGGCTGCGTTGATCAGCAGGTTCAGGCCGGTGGCGAGGCTGTGCTCGCCGATCTCCCTGAGCGGCCCCAGCAGTCCGCTAGCCTCGTCGATCAGGCCGCCCAGGCCCGAGCCCGCCTTCGCCTTCAGCTCCGGGCCGTACAGGATCGCGAGGTTGCGACCGTACTCCAGCGCGGTGGTCAGGTACGGCGTCGCTCCGGCCATCCCACGCGTGAGCAGCCGGGTGACGTACTCAAGGCCGGGGGCCATGCCCTCGTACAGCGCCAGCCCGGTTTGCTTGGCCTGGGTGCGCAGCTGCGTCATCGCACCGGTCAGGCCCTGGCCACGCGAGGCGGTGATGGAAGCAGCGGCCCCGGTCTGGCGTACCGCCACGGAGAGGGCATCGAACGACTCGGTTCCCTGGTGCGCGAGCGCCGCCGCGCCACTCAACGCTGGCTTGCCAAACGCCTTGGTGACGCCTGCGGTGAAGTCCTTCTGGGACAGGTTGTGCTCGGCCTTCGACAGCCCGTCGATGACCACGCGCAGGCCACGGAACTGTCCCTGCGCGGTCCAGGCGTCGATGCCGAGGTCCTTCAGCGCGCTCTGCATCTTCGGCGTGGGCGCGGCCAGGTTCGCGAAGATGCCCCTGAGCGATGTGCCCGCCGTCTGCCCGAGGATGCCGCTCTTGCCGAGCATGCCGACTGCGGCGGCGGTGTCCTGCAGCGAGACACCGAGCGCGTTGGCGACCGGTCCGGCGTACCGCATCGAGTAGTAGATGTCGGTGATCGAGCCGGAGGCGTTGTTCGCGGTGGCGGCCAGCGTGTCCGAGGCCCGCGAAGCCTGATCAGCACCGAGACCGTACTGGTCCATGATGTCGCCCAAGTACTTCGCCGACGTTGCGGCGTTGACGTCAGCAGCTGCGGAGAGCTGGAGCGAGGCGCGGACGGCGTCGATGGACTGGTCCGCGCGGAAGCCTGCCTTCGACAGCTCGACCATGCCCTCGGCCGCGTCCGCCGCGGTCGAGCCCGGAAGGCTCAGGTCGTTGCCCAGCTCCTGCGCCATCACCGAAGCGCGCTTCATCTGTCCGGCAGTGGCGCTGGTGACCGCCCGGAACAGGTTCATCTGCTTCTGGTAGCGGTTGCCCTCTTGGACCATCTCGCCCGCACCCAGCAGCAGACTGCCGCCCGCGAGCATGTTGGTGGCGGAGACGCCGCGCTTGCCCGCGCCGGCCATGGCGCGTTGCAGCCGGGACATGGAGCGGGCGCCGTCGTCTCCGGCCGCGCGCAGGCTGGCGCGTGCGGCTGCGGCGCGGGCGGAGATCCGGTTCAGTTCGCCGACGGCCGCGCGGGTGGAGCGGTTGAGCGCGGCGAACTGGGAGGCGAGGCGAGCGCCGTTGGCGTCGAGGCGGGCGAGGGAGCGGTTGGCGGCGTCGGTGCGGTCGGCCAGGGTGCGCATCTGGCCGGAGGCAGCGCGAGTTCCCGCGATCAGGTCGCGGACCTCGGCGCGCATCGCCACGGTCAGGGTGAACCCGGCCACCGCCGTGCTCCTTACGTACATCGTGCGGGTTGGATCAGGTGTGGTCGCGGTGCTGGTGGCGGGGAAGGAGCTGGATCTTCACGCCGTAGCCGGAGCGGTCGCCGGGGACGTGGTCGCGCTCCTGCTCGATCAGCTCGCAGCCGGGGCAGCGCAGGGTGTCGGTGACGTAGGCGTGCGGGTCGCCGCCGCGCCCCTGGTCCCACTCCTCCAGCCGGGTGTGGCACTCGGGGCACACCGCGCGCTGCCACTCCGCCCAGGCCAGGGCTTTCGCCCGGTCCAGAGCCGTCCACCGGCCGTCGCCGCCGAGGAGCTGGGAGTGCGGGATGCGGTACTTCTCGCACAGCTCCAGCTCGGCCCTCAGTCCGGCGTCACGGCTCAGCCTTTTCCCAGGTCGACCCGGCTTTCCTGCTGGACCTGCCAGGCGGCCTCCCACAGGAGGTTGGCGTCCGGCGCCGACCAGCTGGCGAGCAGCTCGGCGGCCTCGTCCTGGCTCATCCCGTCGAACGACGCCGCCGAGATCAGCGCGGCGGGGAAGGTGTCCGGGTTGAACACCGCTCCCTCCTCCGCCTGTTGCTCGGTCGGCGGGTGCGCGGCGATCAGCTCCTCGAGTACCGGGCGCGGCAGCGCCAGGAACGTCAGGAAGTCCGAGGCGTCGTCCAACTCGGCGCGTACCGTCTCGGCGGTCGCTTCCGCTTCAACGGCGCGCTGCGCCGCCAGCTCGTCGTCCGGGGTGGCTTCGGCGATGAACCGGGCGCGCTGGGCGTCCTGTTCGGCGGCCTCGACCCGAGTTCTGAGCTGGTCGTCGTCGCAGACGCGGAGCTTGTTCTGCGGCCGGGCGCGGCGGCGCAGGCGGTCCATTTTGGCCGCCCACGCCCCCTCCGTCGGCGATTCACCGCGGGGAGGGGACGGGCGCGTGGCCGGTGCGGGGCGCGACACCGTCAGTCCTCGCTGTGCTCGTGGACGGTGGTCTTGGTCGCGCTCACGACGGTGACGTCCACGTGGTCCCCGTCGTGGTCACCGTGGTCGTGGTCGTGGTCGTCGTCGCAGTCCTCGGGCGGCTTCGGGAGCGTATGGAACGCCTCGGGGACCACCGCGTCCAGGGACGGCTCGTCGGTGATGGTGAAGTCGACCTTGAACTTGGCCGCTTCGTTGCCGGTCGAGTACGTCGCGGCGCGGGTGGCGACCTGTACGGGGAAGACGTCCACCGAACGCGAGCCGGGAAGGTCGCCCTTACGCAGCAGGACGACGTAGCCCTTGGCCCCCTTGGGCAGGCGCTGCTCGATTTCGTCCGAGTGGCGGTCCTCGTAGAAGGTGAGCGAGCTGTTCTCGGCCTTGTCGTTGCCCGGGATCGAGGAGTTGAACGTCGAGCCCATGTCGGGGGTCTCGATCGGGTCGTTCTCCAGCGCCCAGCCCTCGATGTCCGAGACTGCGCTCGTGAGGTCGAACCGGTTGGGCTCGCTGATCTCCTTGCGCGACGGCCACTTCGGGTCGCTGATCTGCTTGAGCCAGTAGATCTTGGAGATGCCGCGCCGAAGGAATCGGGTCTGGGTGGCAGGCTTCTTCGGGGACACAGGTCCGCTCCCACTTCTGGGGCAGTGTCCCGTGCCGAGGCCCTGCCCCTTGAGGTTCAAAGGGGGTTCGCCTGGCCTGGGGCCTAGCGTCCGCGCGGGCCTCCGCGGTGAGGAAACGTTTATGCAGCAGCGGGTGTCACGGTGATCGTGATCCGCTGCACGTAGGACACGATAGCGCCTGCCGCCGACACGGAGGGCTCCCCTCCGGCGTCGTGATCCAACTCCCGGTCGATCACGCGGGCTTGGGGAACATGCAGGTCATGGGCCCATTCGTCGTCGGAGCGGCCGACGACGCCATGGCGTACTCGGTCGGCGAGCCACTGCACTTGGTCGTCCCGTTCGCCGACCGAGGTCACCTGGTACGTCCAGGCCGCGTCCGCGTGCCAGTTCCACAGCGGTGGACCGCTGAACTCTCCCGGCAGCGAGTCGAGGATCGTGTACGGGGCGGGGGCGGGTTTCCAGTCGCCGGACTCGTCCCGAGTACGTGGGAGTTCGCCGATGCCGCATGGCCGGCCGGTGGTCTTCGCGATGAGGGCGGCGAGTGCCCGGGTGACGGGCAGGCGTCGCGGGGCGGTCATGGCAGGACTCCGTCCGCCAGGGCCTGGATGAAGCCGGGCTGTGTCTGCCGCCATGCGGGCTCGACGTGCGGGAATGGCGGCTGCCGGTAGTGGCGGCCGAGGGAGTCGACACCGACGAAGCCGTACTCCAGCCGTCTCGCCTGCGGGGCGTTGGAGTACACCTCCGCCGTCACCTGCCCGCCGCCGGTACTCATCCGTACGTCCCACGAGGCGCGGTACTGGCCGGTGATCACTCGCGGCCCCGGTCGGCCGGAGGCGTGGCGCTGGATGCGGACGCGCAGAAGCATCGCGTGGTGCCGGGTGATCGTGCGCGTACGAGCGCGGGCGGCCGGGCCCATCCGTGCGAGCGCGGCGGCCAGCGCGATCGGGTCACGGAACGCCGTGGCGTCGGGATGCGGGTTCGCGATGGCCATCAGTCGATCACCTGCACCCGGACGATGCGCACCACGCTGTAGGTGCCGACGTTCCTGTCCGACACCCGGAAGCGGCGGCCGACCATCTGCGGGTCACGCGGCCCTCCCGGCCGTACGGACCCGGCGACGCGGATCACGTCGTCGGGCCGCAGATCTGGAGCTTGGACAGGCAACACTGCCTGGTAGTCGGTGGTCGGCGGCTCCTGGGCGATCGAGCCGCCCAGCGGCTTGGTGATCGCCGGACGCCCCAGCGGCATCACCGCGCCGAGCCCGTCCCAGATCAGGACCTCGTCCGGTGCCGGTGGCACCAGCTTGCCGGTCGTCTCGTCCAGGTAGTCGTCCGCGCGGCCGCCGCTGTCGCGCCATGCCTCCAGCTTGTCGTCCAGGATGCGGCCGACGACGCGCCGCGCTCCATCCACGTCAAACGCCACGGGCCCACTCCCCGAGCTGGGTGAGCATGGCCTGCGTCAGGGAATGCGGGCCGGTACCGAGGTCGGTCCTGGCCAATGCCGCTCGCTCCAGAGCCTGAGCGTCGATGGCGTCGAGGAATGCCGCGGCAGCCGGCCCCGGATCAGGAACGTCGGCGACGGAGACGCGCGCCATCCCCGACCACCGGGTGCTTCCACGGTCGGTGACATGCATGAGGACGTGCGCGGGTTCGCCCACTATCTGGCTGATGGTGTAGGCGCCGACAGCGCGCGGATCCACCGGGTCGCCGTCGATCTCGACGGTGGCCGTGTCTCCGTGGGCGGTGATCCGTACGTGGTGCTGAGACGTGTCGTTGTGATCCATTCAACCGACGTTAGGGCGACTGTCGGACAGCCTCGACGTCGAATTCCGAGGGACGACGGCGCTCGTCGGCAGTGCCGGACTTGGGGCTGGGCGGGGGAAATGCAGGTAGGGCGACGCCATCACGCCACGTCATGCCACCCCTGACACACGTTCATACCACCACGACGCCCAAACGGGGACCTACAGTTGATGGCCCTGTCCGCTTCACCGCTGGCGACGTGCAAGTTGCTGCCGAGACTCATGGGTGCAGTAACCGTTGATGGCGCCGGTCGTCATCGATCCGGCGACGGGAGCAGCAGCGGTCATTGGAGCCCGCCCTTCGCCGAGCCCTGAGCTTGGGCGTGTCCGTTCTGGGAGGAGACAGCAGGAGCCTCAGTTGCGTATTGGGCCGCCTGAAGTTGGTATAGGCCTCGGAAGATCTTGGGGCCATCCACCTCGTCGGACAACAAGTCCGTGAAGGTGCCGGACTCCACGACCCGGCCGTGATCGAGGACGTGGATGAAGTCTGCTGCCCTCACGGAGCCGAGTCTGTGCGTGATCAGAATGACCGTCTGTCCGGCGTCGGCGAGGATACGGATCTTCTCGAAGAGTTCCTGCTCCGCCTTCGCGTCGAGTGCCGAGGTCGGCTCGTCGACGATGAGGATCTCGCCTTGCCTGTAGTGCGCGCGGCCGAGTCCCAGACGCTGCCATTGGCCGCCCGAGAGCTGGTGACCCCCCTTGTACCCGCGGGCAAGCAGCGTTTTCCATCCGCCTGGCAGCTCGGAGATCAGCTCCTCGGCGCCGGCATATCGGGCAGCGACTTCCAGGCGATCGTCCGTCATGGCGGTCTCGGGGCGGCCGATGGCGACATTTACTGCTGCTGTGAATGGCCACCGATAGAAGTCCTGGCCCACGGCTGCGACACGGGAGACCAGCTCTTGCCTGTCGGCCTGCGCGGCATCGACGTCGTTCCACAGGATTCGACCTGAATCCGGTTGATACAGACCGCACAGCAACTTGATCAATGTGGTCTTTCCGCTGCCGTTCTCACCCACGAGCGCGACGATCTTCCCCGTGGGGATGGTCAGACTCGCGCCGTCGAGGGCCCGCTTGGCGTCCTTACCCTGGTAAGTGAAGGTCACGTCCTCAAACGTGATCTGCTTCAGCTTCTTGGGGAGGGGCAACCCACCGATCGGGATCGCTCGCTTCGTCGCCTCATCGCAGAGCTCATACAGATCCCCCACGAACATGCTCTCCTCGTGCATGAAGCCGACCTGGTTGACGAGGCTTTCCAGGCTGGAGGACCCGGTGCGGATGGCGAGGACGGCGGTGCCACCAACGGAGAGAGCCATGGCCCCGGTCCACAGCAGTCCGCCGAGGGTGGCGTACGCGGCAGCAGTGGCAAGGCCCGTCCATCCGGCGGCTATCAGACCTGTGCGAGCGGCGAGCCGCGCGAGCCTGTTCTGTTCCCCTTCCTGGGACTGAGACATGGCCCGGAAATGGTGCAGGAGGAACGGGCCGACGTTGTGGACACGGATCTCGGGCGCCGCTTCAGTGGAGATCAGCAGGCGGCTGATCAGCTGGCCGGCCCTCGAATGTTGCAACCAGGCGTGGAAGGACATATAGCGGCGCCGTGCCACGGACAGCGTGGCCCATGCGCTGGGAAGCGTCATCGCAACGAGCAGAGGCAGAAGCGCGGGGTGCAGGATCCCAAGAACCCCCGCCGCGGCGATCAGCGACATCAAGGCGTTGATGACGTTCTGCGCGTACTTCACCATGCGCCGGGCGGATCCAGCTCCGTACTGCGCGCTGTCGAGGAGCTTGTGAAACTCGTCGTCCTCGACAGCCTCCAACTCGACGTTGGCGGTGTGCTCCAAGTATCGCTCAGTGGCGACGCGTTCGACCTTCGGCTCCAACTGGCCTGTGCCTGCCGTAGAGAGAGCCCTCAGCACTGCGCCGACCAGAGCGGCGGACGCGGCAACGGCCAAGGCCGGTCCGGCTTCCGTCAACCGCTCGGATGTGGTGCCTCCGCCGAGGATATGGCCGAGAACCCGGTTCACAGCGATGAGGCCGACCGCCTGGCTGATGCCCCGACCGATCTCCGCGCACGCGACCAGACGCAAAGCGTGCTTATCCGCCTGCCAAGCCAACTGGCCTGTAGTGACGAGCAGATGTGGAAGCCGCGTCACCATCGACCGTAAGCCCAGGTGAAGGAAGGCATCTTGGTGCTTATTCCAGCCGAGGTCGTAGCGCAGAGGGCCGCCGAAGAGCAGACGCTCTGACTCGGAGGGCTCCGCAGACGACGCATCGTCGGGACGCGAACTTTGCTTCGTCATCGATGCTCCTGTCTGTTCCGGCTTGGGCAGGCTGGCGGTGTCAGGCCCAAGGGACGCCCCCATACAGCTCCAGCGGGCCGGCGGCCTCGTGCAGCGCGGACAGGCAGGCTTCGATACGCGAGTACAGCGGGTGGGCGACCACGGATGCCACCTCGCTCAACTCGGCCAGGCGCCACTGGCGGATCCCCGCGGTGTCGGTACGGATCCGCGCTAGGTCAGCCTCGCCGAGCACCCCGCCGTTGTAGGTGAACCCGACCTGCGCAGGGTGGGGGGTCTTGTTCGCCCAGTTCGTCGCCAGCAGCCGACCCATCGGGGCGTCCAGACCGAGCTGTTCGCGGACTGCACGGCGTGCGGCCTGCCTCGGGTTCTCCCCGAGATCGCTGTCCACATCGCTGCCCGGCAGCTCCCACCCTCCATCCGTGCGGTAGGTGGGCTGGATCAGCAGGACCCGTCCGGCTGCGTCGGTGAACAGCACGGTCGACCCGGCCAGCACCTTCGGCCGAACTGCCCGGCGTGAAGCCGCATCAAGGAGGTTCGCACGTTCCAGTTCGGCCCGCCGTTGCGCGGCAAGCCCCGAGGGTGAGCCGGGCTGGACCTGGCCATCGACCAAGTGGGCTACCGACCCGATGCACCACGCCGACAGGCCCGCACGCAGTCGCGCAGCGAGTGGCTCCGGCAGACGCGCGATAGCCTCCTCGGGCTCATACCAGTTCGGCGCAATGATCTCGCCGCCAGGGAACGAGATCTCTGCGACCTGATCCTCGTCCAGCGGGCCGACCAGATGAAGGTGCATCACCGCTGACCGTCCCAGGTCGGCGGACGGAGCGGAGTCCACCGCCAGGAGTCGACCGACCGGCACGGCCAGGCCCAGTTCCTCCTTCAGCCCCCGGGCCAGTCCCTCCTCGGGCGATTCAGTGTCGGCGATCAGCCCGCCCGGCAGCTCCAGGTGATCTTTGTATGAGGGGCTGAGCAACAGCACGCGGTCACGTGTGTCCACAACCAAACCCGTGGCGGAGAACAGAGGGGCTGGCTGTGCGGCATCGTACGCACGCACCTCCTCCATCGTCGGCGTGCTGATAGGGAGTGGGCTGTTGAGCTCGGGCACGGGAGGTTCCTTGGGGAGTTGGCGGCGGTCAGGACAGTTCGAGCTGGGTTGGCTGGGCGGCGCGTGGCGTCCGGCTGGCAACGCGGACGAGCTCGGCGACGCTGGTGACCTTGTGGTGCCGGGCAGCTTCGGTCAGCAGGGCGCGGAAGAGGGCGGCGGTGACCGTAACGTCGTCCATAGCCCGGTGCCGGCTCTCAGGCTGCGGAATCCCGTAGTGGGCCAGCAGCGAATCAAGGTCGTACACGGGCAACTCGGGCTTGAGATGCTTGGCGAGCAGCCGGGTGTCCACGATCCGGGTGTAGACCAAACGCGGGCACACCTCCCTATATGCGTAGATGATGTTGGCTTCAACCGGTGCATGGTGAGCGACCAGCAGCACAGGACGCTCAGGAAGCGCAGCGTCCAACGCGCGCAGCACGATGGAAGCGCGAGGGGCGTCGGCGACGTCCGCAGGCGTAATGCCGGTCTGCGCGACGTCGAGCGGCTGGACCGGTGCATGAGGCGGCGGCTTGATGAACGACTCGAACGAGAAGCCGCTGCGCACTGGGCCCTTGCCCGGCTCGTGCTTGAGCCCCAAGGCAGCGACTTCGATCGGTTCAGGAGGCAAGCCCTTGGGAGTGGTGCCCTCGAAGTCGAGGACCACGAAGTGGGTATCCCGGAAGCGCGGATCGTCAGCCAGCCGCTCGCGGTCGTCGGTCATCGGCGGTCCCCGGGGCGATCGGCCGCAGTCTTGAGCGCGTCCTCGAGGTCGTCGAAGTTGTCCAGTAGGCGGCGGATGGCGACCAGCCGGTCCTGCCAGTGCCGCTGCAGGTCGACTTCTGCCTCGTGCGGCAGGCCGTACTCGCTGGTGGTCGCGCCGTAGAAGCTGAACAACATGTAGAGCAGCGCGATCCGAAGGCACGCCAGGACATCGCGCAGCGGGAGGCTGGGGTTCTCTGAGCGGTAGGCGGACACCATCGCCGTCGCGCAGGCCGCCCACTGGTCGCCGGTGGCGACCGTCCGGGGGTCGAAGGCGGCGCGCCCCAACTCCCACGAGGGGAAGGCTCTCGCGCTGCGAAAGTCGATGATGCCGGTGACGACATCGGTGAGCACGAGCATGTTGGGGCGAGTGAAGTCCGCGTGCAGAGCCTGCTCCACCAGTTCCTCCGGCAGCCCGGCCCGGAGGCGGCAGACGTGCTTGGTGAGGTCCTGGCGGCGCTGGTCGAGCTGTTCACGCAACTGCGCCAGATTGCCGTGACCTCTCCGCCTCGCCATTGCCGATACGGCGCTGCACTTGGCCAGGGCGTCTTCGACGGATCCGGTTCGCCATCGTGACTGTTGCACGAGCTTCGGCAGGGGGTAGGCGGCCAGCACCCGGTGCATGCGCCCGAGCACCATGCCGATGTGCTCCGCGCGCGCCACGCTCATTGCAGTCGTGGCCACCCTGCCGGGAGCCTCGTCGACCACGGCCCACGCGCTGCCTTCGGACAAGGCAATGAGGTCGCCGTCACGGTCAGGCCAGACCCTTGGTACAGGAAGATCAGCCGCCCGGCAGAACTCCGACATGTCCCAGGCCGACCGCGCAGCGTCCAAGTCGGCCGTCGACGCGTACTCCTTCACGAACAGCCGCCGGCCATCGGATGTCAGAACCCGTCGATTGACGGTGTCGGTGCCCATCGGTACCCGCTCGACCGCCTCGACCGTGAACCCGTACCGCTCGGCGAGCATGTCAGCCGTCAGTTCCTCTTCCCAGTCCCCGTCGTGCATGCCGTTCACCGGTCTTCGCGTGAGGTCGGGCGGCGCGCGGTGAGCACTGTGAAGGCGTTGTCCTCGGCGAGTACGCCGTCGCCGACGAGACCAGGGCCAGTGCCTATGTCGAGCAGTCGTCGATGCGAGCCGGTCGGGGCGACTTGATCGAGCAGCATGACGATTTCATCGGGGAATCCCGGCCTAAATTCCCGGTAATAGTCGGCTGTGCCGGTGAACGCGCTCATCGGCTCCTGCCCCTCCGGACGCGGGCGTGGTGCTCATCCTGAAGGTGCCGCAACATGGTGTGGGCTTCGTCGACGGATTCAATGTCGTGGTGCTCGATGCCCCAGCGCAGGGCGCTCACCGCATCGAGTGCGGCGTACGCGGAACATGCGTGGCGCTCATCGGCGGTGAGTGTGCGCTCGTAGCCTGCTTCGAACGCCGCTTCCAGATCGGGCCGGCCGCACAGGATGCGGTAGCGCAGGCGGGGGAAGTCCCGCCACACGGCCGACTCGATACAGGTCCGCTCGAAGTCGATGATCCTCAGCCGCTGTTCGGCTTGATCCCACAGCCAGTTCCGGGGCATGAAGTCCCCGTGCGACACCACGCGGTTCAGCTCGGCAGGGGCGTCCTTGGTAATCGAGCGAAGCACCGCCACGTAGTCAGAACCCAAGTACAGGGCGGCGCTGACGAGCATCTTCTCGACGCTCTCATCCCAGCGTCCTGTGCTCGCGGCAGACTCGGGCTCTCCAATCTCTGCGGCATTGAGTCGCGCGAGAAGCTGCCCGGCCTGGCGGTACGCCTCCTGCTCCTCTTTCGCATCCAGCCGGAGGTGGCGGATGGGCCGACCAGGGACCGCGGTGATCACGATGGCGCGCTCTTCGTTGTCCACGGCGCACAGAGCGGGAGCCCGGTCCCTTCCGAGCGCGGCGGTCCAGCCGTGCTGATAGGCGTGTACTTCACGGCGGTGCAGCTTGGGGCCTCGGGGATTCAGTTTGGCGAACCACCGTCGTCCGCCCGGGCCTTCGACCTCCCACACGAAAGGCCGTCCATCGCCGGGTGACGAGTGATCGGCGACGACGTGGAAGCTGCTGGTCACCGAAGCCACCAAGCGGTGGACCGTCTCGGGCATGTCGGTCACAGTGGTACGTCCTCCCCTATGCGAAGCCGTATCGCATCACTATGCGTGATCCATTGATCACGCATAGTGCCGTCTCGTGGGTATGTAGCTTGCCAACCGCCACTGACAATCCAACCCGGGCGGGCTCTGAGCGAGCCGAACAGGCCGGTGCCAGGTGCCGTCTACGTGCTCTGTCTTCTGCGGTGACGGGCATTCAAGGATGTGGCGGAAAGCCCGCGTTCGCACATCCGCCTGGTGATATCACTGGGGTGATTGCGCCCAACGAAGATCCCCGACCAGGATCTCGGCTCTGGCGGGAGGCAGCAGTGGCACACGAGGAAGGGCGGCGATGCACCCGGTGCGGCAGTCCCCTGAGCCGATACAACAGCGACGTGCGATGCGCCGCGTGCACCAGGTCCCTCGGCAACGAGCCCGCAGCGTCGCCGAGGGTGCCAGATCATGTGTGGGAGAGCCGAGATGTGTCCGCGGCCCTGGCCGCCTGGGACTTCGGTGCAGCCTTCCGGCTGATCCGCCAGATCGCCTCCCTGCGCCAGGAAGACATGTCGGCGATCACGGGCCTGAGCCAGTCGTTTCTTTCAACGCTCGAGTCAGGCGCACGTCGTCTGGTCAACATCGACAAGATCATCACTGTCCTTCAGCAGATGGACGTACCCCCGCACATCGCGCCGATCCCCGTCCCGGGATCCACCGCCCCGAATGGGATTCGGGCCCGCGGCGCGCAGCCGATCCTGATACCCGCTCCAGCGTGGGAGAACCCGCTGGACATCGCGAAGAGATTGAGCGCCACCACCACCTCCAACATTGATCCCGCGACGGTCGCGCTCCTGGAGCAAGGCGTGACGGATCTCGTCGACCGCTATGAGACCGAAGGCCCTCAACGCCTGGCTCCCGAAGCCGTCGACCTCCGCAACTTCATCCAGGACCGGCTGGACGGGCGACAGCCGCCCCGGCAGCGCGAGGCCCTCTTCCGGCTCGCCGCCCAAGCTTCCGGACTGCTCGGCTATATGGCCGTGAACGCTGGCCGGGAGGCATTGGCCGAGGCCTACTGCGCAGAGGCTGAGGAACTGGCGAAGGAGATCGCCGACCATGAGCTCATCATGTGGACACACGGCACGCGATCGCTCAACGCCTACTACGCGGGCCACTACGACCAGGCCGTTCAGTGGGCCGACACGGGACTTGCGATCGCCCCGACCCATCCGCAAGCCATCCGACTCCAGTCCAACGGCCTCGCCAGGGCCCTGGGCAAGCTCGGAGACCGCGCAGGCGCCGAGCGCGCGATCGCAGCAGCAGAAGACCTGAGCAGCCGGCACACCGTTTCCGCGGGACTGACCTCCTGCATCTCCTTCGAGCCCTACGGCAGGGCCCGGACGCTGGCCAACGCCGCGACCGTCCACGTCGCGCTCGCCAACGCCCCACGCGTACTCGGATATGCCGACCAGATCGACGAACTCGTCGAACAGTCAGACTCCGCCTGGAGCCAGGCCCTCGTCCGCCTGGACGTCGCCACCGCCCTCCTGGCAGGCCCGCGCCCGGACATCGAGCACGCCATGGTCCTGGGCCGACAGGTCCTCGAGGCCGGCGGCGGACCACCGATCCGCTCCGTGGTGCAGCGCGCAGGCGAACTTCACTCCCAGGCCACCCAGTGGAAAGACGTAGCCGTCGTCAGGGAGTACGCCGACGCCCTACGCTCCTGGCAGTCCGCCCCCCAGACGAGGGACCTCGCGAAGTCTGCCAAAATGTCACACCCGACGGAGCACAGGAGAGGGGCAGCGGATGCAGCTCACGGCAGACCCGGGCGCATTCCCTCCCACCCCTCCACCCAGCACCAGTGACGCATCGGTGATCGCGGACCACGACTGGGCCGCGTTCACCAACGTCGAGGAGATGACCAACCACTGGGACCGGCCCGGTTGGACCTCCTCGACCCGCGCCTACTACTGGATGCTCACGTTCCCCGACGCGACCCCCCTCATCAACCATGCACGTCAGTGCCAGAGGGAACTCCGTGCCCTCGGATTCGATGATGTCGACGAAGATGCCCTGCACCTGACGCTGGGACGCATCGGCCCCGTCGAACAGGTCGCACCCAGCCAGCTGGACCGGTTGATCGCTACTGCGCGCGAGGAAAGGTCTGCGGCCTTCACCCTTCGTGCGGTGCCGCTCACAGCATCCCGCGGTGCGATCCGCTACAGCGTCGCCCCGTGGAACCCCACCATCGAGCTGCACGCGGCCCTCGGCCGGGCCGGTGCCGAGGTCGGGCTACCGCCGAAGAAGCCGACGTCAGCTCTTCGACCGCACATCGGCATCGGCTACAGCAACCGCCGCATGCCCGCGAACATCGTGCGCGACGCCGTGCGGCCCCTGCGCGCCCTCGACTCCGTGGACGTTCCCGTTCAGCGAGTCCAGCTGGTAGAACTCCGTCGTGAAGGCCGCGCTTACCGCTGGGACGTCATCCACGAACTGGAACTGCGCCGAGAAAGCCCGCAGGCTTCACCGTGAGAGACTCGTCGATCCACCCATAGCGCCAGCCCTGCGCGACGAGATGGACATCGTTCTCGGCCCCCGCCCGGTCCCGCAAGCGTTTCACGCGGACCTTTGCAGTGTCACGGGAGATCCGGCAAGCGTCAGCGATCTCCTGGACTGAAGCCCCAGAAGCGACCAGCTGCACCATCTGGAGCTCGCTGTCGTCCAGCACACCGTCGAAGACGGCTTGTTCGGGGCGCCGCAGCTGCTGGGTGCGGTAAGCGGTGTGGAGGAGCGGGGCGCGCCCGCTGACGCCGGCCCGGCGGCCCATAGCCTGTACCTGTGTCCCCAAGGTGCCGGTGGTGATGTCCAAGTCGAGGGCCGCACTCGCGCTGCTGGCGCCGGTCGCCAGTTTGGCGAGGATGCGGAGGTGGGCCGGGGTGAATCTGGCAGGAACGGTGCCGGGACGTGCGGTCATGGAACTAGCCCTTCTCATTGCGACGTTCGTTCGGATGGACACCGGTGGGCTTAGCGGATGCCGATACGGGAGCAGCCGATATGGCGAAGAGGACGGGCGAACCGAGCAGTCCGTTGGCGAAGACGGGAGCAGCGAAGCGCAGCTCCTCTGAAGGAACTGCGAGATCCAGCCACGAGGAATCTCACGAACACGGCAGCAGAGCCTGCGGAGCGGCTTCTGCCGCTCGCCGCTCCGCAGGCTCTGCTGCCCGATGGGCGGAACGCACCTCACCTCGAGATGGGATTGTGCATCATCCAACTGGCGTGTGTTGACCCCGCGGTTCGGCGCCGTGAAGGCCAGACGGCCCGCCTACCGGGACATCAGATGATCAACCTGCGCGTCACCGGACCGCCCTCTGCCGCACGGGGGCGAGGGGCGCGGTGTTCCGTGGGTGGTTCGGGTTGAGGAACCACTTGCGGGCAGAGACGAGCCACCAGGTGCCGGAGAAGGCCAGCACCACGCCGACGGCGACGGGCGCGTAGTTGAACGTCTCCAGGGTCACCGGGGCGAGCTGGGGCAGCATGAACAGGACCGTGATCACCACGACCCAGGCCACCGCGATCACACCGATGGGCGTCGACCAGCGGCCCAGGTGCCAGGGACCCCGGTGGAAGTCCTCGCCCTGGCGCAGGCGCAGGAACGTCGGGACGACGTAGGCGATGTAGAGACCGATCGTCGCGATGGAGGTGACGGCGGCGTACGCAGTGACGTTGTACAAGTACGGCAGACCGAGGACGAACGCACTGCCGGCAGCGAGCCACACCGCGTTGGTGGGCGTCCGGGTGCCGGGGTGCAGTCTGTGCCACACGGTGGAGAACGGGAGCGCGCCGTCGCGGGAGAAGGCGTAGATCATGCGGGAGTTCGCGGTCACGGATGCCATGCCGCAGAACAGCTGGGCGCCGATGACGATGAGGAGCATCATCTTGCCGGTGCTGGCGCCGAGGGCGTCCATGAAGATCTGCGCTGGCGGCACTCCCGTCTCGGACTCGAGGGAGCCTGTGTAGGACTGGATGGCGAACGTCAGGCCGAAGAGGAGGACGAAGCCAGCCGCCCAGGAGACGAGGATGGACCGGACGATCCCCTTCGGACCCTCCACGGAGGCGTTCTTCGTCTCCTCGGTCATGTGGGCGGAAGCGTCGTAGCCGGTGAACGTGTACTGGGCCATCAGCAGGCCGATGAGGGCCACGTAGACGGCGGAGCCCCAGCCGGTGTTGTTGACGAACTCGGTGAACACGAACCCGGGTGACTGGTGAGTGTCGGGAATGGCGAGGAGCGCGCCGACGATCACGACGACGCCGATCAGATGCCACCACACGGAGACGGTGTTGAAGAAGCCCACGATGCGCACCCGGAAGGTGTTCACGGCGGCGTGCAGTAGGAGGATGAGGCCGAAGAGCGTGATGGTGTGGCCGGGGGTGGCGGCGTACCCGAACTGAAGGTTCAGGTAGGCGTTGAGGAACGATGCGGCGCCGAAGTCGATGCCAGCGGTGACGGCGACTTGGCCGAGGGTGTTGAACCAGCCGGTGAACCAGGCCCAGGCCGGAGCGGACTTACGGGGAGCGAGTTTGTGGGCCCAGAAGTACAGGCCGGCGGATGTCGGGTAGGAAGAGCAGACCTCCGCCATGGCCAGGCCGACGAACAGGGTCATCAGGCCGACAAGCACCCAGCCCCACATGATCAGCGCGGGGCCGCCGGTGTTCATGCCGAACCCGTACATGGTCAGGCAGCCACTCAGTATGCTGATGATGGTGAACGAGACGGCGAAGTTCTGCCGGCCCGACATGGAGCGGTCCAGGGTCTGGGTGATGCCGAGCTCTGCGAGACGTTCCTCTTCCGATGGCGTGACGCTTGGTATGTCCAATGGCATGGCGAGGCCCTTCTTCTCTTCGTCGTAACTGGTGGGTTGACAGGCGGTGTTGCGGATATTGCCCTCGAAGGCGTTACGGTGCAGACGCCTTGACCGCCCAGGTGCGATGTCGGTTGAACAGCGTCGCGGCGTCGCCGCAGTAGCTCCACGGCACATCAGTTGCGTATGGGCCGATGGCGTCGAAGACATCTGCGGCTTCCAGATGCCGTCCCGCGAACGACAAGGCGTGCGCCAGGTAGTTGGCGTCCTCGTGGAAGGCGGCGTGCGGTCGCTTGGGCGCCCGGCAGTCCCACCAGTTCTCCCACGCCTGCCCGGTCGACGGGTTGTCCGTCCACGGGTGAACGGTCAGTCCGTAGCGGTCTCCGTCAACCTCCATGCGCAGGCGGTGGGATTCAGCGAGTGCGACCAGCGGCAGCACGTGCAGCGGCAGCCCTCGGGGGGTGTGGGCGCACCGTTCCTGCGCCCAGTGGAAGACCTCGCCGCCTGTGCCGTGCCAGGAGGGGAAGAGGTAGGTGAGCAGTTCGTGGTGCGCTTCCCGATTCCAGGGATCGCACTCGAGTACCTGCTTCCACACTTGCTTCACCGTCGCGCGCCATTCGCGGTCTCGGGGCGGCGAATGGAAGCGCGTCAACGCGAGCATGACAACGTAGGGAGATGGGTCGTTCGGCAGGGCGTCGGCGGCGGCATCGCACGTGTTCCACGCCTGCTGCATCCCCTCGGTGGGCCCCCGCCCCGGGCCGTCGGCCATCGACCTCAAGGCCAATACATTGGCCAGCAGAGCCAGAGCGTGAGGGGAGCGAGGTTCTGCCTGCGCCCATGTGTCGGCGAACGTCAACCGCACTCCGATACGGGCGAGGACCTGCAGGCGGAAGATCCGTCTGTCCCAGTCGGCCCCCGTCGAGGCCAGGAGCTCGCGAGCTCCTTCCCAGCGACCCATCGCAGCATCCTCGATCACCCTACGAAGGGCGGCGTCGTCCCGGGCCGGATGCCGGTCGAGGGCAGGTCTGTGCCTACCCATGGCCCTCCTGTCTCGCGTGCTCCACAGATGGGGCGAGCTGCTGAGCCCCGACGAGCGAGGCTTCCCCTCGCGCTTGAACTGCGCTCTTGCCGTCCAGCGTGGGCAGTGAGAGGCGTTGGGCCCCCAGCGGCGCCGCAGCGGTGGCGAGGATCACCGCCCGGCGCGCAGGCACATCGGGTATCGGCATCATCGAAAGTCCTCGGGTCACGTCCGGTGGTGGAAAGACCGTCAGGGCATGGGGGGGAAGGGAGGGGAGCCAACAACCGCGCCCATGCCCCGACGGTCGGCCTAGAAGTCGATCTTTGCGATCAGCTCGACCGCGCCCTGCACGCCCTCTTTGATGCTCGGTGCCGCAGAGCTGCTGGCCAGGAAGAAGCCGAACAGGATGCACACGATGCCGTGCGCGACGTTCAGGCCCGCCTTCTTCATGAGGAGGAAAACGATCACGCCCAGGAGCACGACGGCGGAGAAGCTAACGACCACAGCGGACCTCCAGGCGGAGGTGCCTGCCGCGGCGCGATTGGTGCTGCACCGCCGGATGCCACTGGGGCATCCGCAGTAAGGGCTGATCCATCCGTACGCGTAAGGCCGAAAGCACCTTGGACTCCGGTGGCCGAGATCAGGGATAGCTGAGTCTGCAGCGCAAGTAGCATGCGCCCGCCCGAAAGATCCGTTCCTGAATGATTCGTCGGTGCTGTGCACTGCGGGAGCCCCCAGAGTGGTGGGAAAACGCGCGGCGCGCACATTGCTCAGGTGATATCACTGGAGTGATTTCAGTTTCACCAGGGGTAGTTGGGGCAGAAGGCCCGCGTTCAATCGGGGAGACAGAAGTGCTTGCGCAGTCGCCGCGACGTTGTGAACGGTGCGGCTGCCGACTAAGCCAGTACAACTCCGGAACGCTGTGCTCGGCGTGCCTCCGCTCACACAACCTGCCCCAAGCCACTCCCTCCGTTCCAGAACACGTGTGGCGAAATACCGATGTTCAACAAGCCTTGGCATCGTGGGACTTCAGCCAGGTGGCCCGCCTAATCCGCCAGCATGGATCTCTGCGCCAAGACGACGTTGCTCAACTAACGGGCCTCAGCCAAGCGTTCCTCTCCATGCTAGAAGCAGGGCGCCGACGCCTCACCAATATCGACAAGATCGCCGAGTTCCTCTCCGGCCTCGGGGTACCTCCCGAGATCTCTCCACTGCCGCTTCCTCGCCGGGCTCAGCCACCTGTAAGCCTGGACACCGGTGAGACGCTCACAGAGGGACCAGGTCACCTGCTCCTGCCCGGCGGCCGCAATCTCGCTCCCACGGTGCTGCCCGCGCTAACCAGACCGGCCGCCTCATTTCGCGGCAACACGCTGTGGCTCTCGCCGAACACGGACACCGAGGCATGGAGCCGGATGCCGCTCCGGGCACTGCTCGCCACCTCCCGCACCGTCGACGGGACACGACGGCACTTCGTCATGGACGCACGCCAAGGCGACCGGCAGCAGGCGGGCGGCTTCCTCGTTATCCCCGCGGCGTACGAACTCGACGACCTCACCTACGGAATCCTGTGGGCTGTAGCGGGGTTCGATTCCGCCATTCTTGGCGACGACACGGCCCTCCACGACCTGCTGGCTCCTCCACCGCAGCCCCCGTTAGAAGACAACGGCACGCTGCCCGCCCGAGACAGCCTCGCCGACGGATCGCAGATGCTCGTCGGCTCCCAGATGTGTGCCTCGTTCATCCTCGAACAGCGCGACGCACTGGCCGACGACCCGGTCTTCTGGACCCGCGAACAGCGCGGGGAAGAGGCCGCGACGTGGCTGATCTTCCAGCACAAGCACCGCTACCTCCAGGAGATGGCTCCCAGACGGGCCCACAGCGGGGTCGGGCGCGCCTTCTGCGTCCCCCGTTCCGAGATCACTGCCTCGCCCACGTACGAGCGTGTTCTGCTGTTCCTCGCGCTCGCATTAATGGAGTCGTACGGCGTCACAACCTGGCTCACCGACGAGCCAGACCTCCAGCAGACGGACGGTTTCGTACTGGTCCCCGGACACCGCGCCGCCATCGCTACTTGGGTGCGTGCCGAGCCCTCACCCCAGACCGCTCTGGCCGCCGCAGCTCCCATGCTGAGGACGTTCACCGACCTTACCGGGCACGCGCAGGCACACTCGATCACCGCAGGATCGACGCCTGGACAACGGCTGGCAGCAACCGCGGACTACCTCGGCCTCGACCGCCCGTGGCTGACCCGCCGCTGCCGACAGCTCGCAGCCGAGGGCACCACAGGGCTGGCCAGACCCCGCAGCCGCCACCTCAGCCTCGATGCCTTGGACATCGCCTGCTCCTACGTGGCCGCTGAATTGCAGCCCGAGGCTGGCGGCCATCCCGAGGAGACCCGATAACCTGGACCAAACGATCTCCATCGAGTGAGATCCACTGAAATGCGAGCGGGCAGGTACGGAAGGGAAGTTGAGGCAATGGCCGGCGCGACAACAACGGTGGCGGTCTACTCACTGGGCGGCACCATCGCCATGACCACCGACCCGACGACCGGAGGTGTCGTACCAGCCCTGTCTGCCCAGGACCTCCTCGCAGCCGTCCCCGGCCTGGACCACCGCGGCATCCATCTGCGTGTTCACGAATTCCGCCGAGTCCCCGGCGCCTCGCTCACCTTCGACGACCTCACCGAACTCAGTGCGGCAATCGACAAGCACCTCGATGGTGGCGACATTGACGGAGTCGTGATCACGCAGGGCACGGACACCATTGAGGAGACCGCGTTCTTCCTCGACCTCCACCACAGCCGCGACCAGCCGCTCATCGTCACCGGCGCCATGCGCAACCCCACCATGGCCGGACCCGACGGACCTGCCAACCTGTACGCAGCCATTCTTGCCGCAGCCGAGCCCCAGCTACGCGGAGCCGGCGCTCTGGTCCTCCTGAACGACGAGATCCACGCGGCCCGGCACGTCCGCAAGGCGCACAGCACCAGCCCCGCAGCCTTCACCTCACCAGGCACCGGCCCCATCGGCCGCGTGACCGAAGATCGTGTACGCCTGACAATGCCCCTGCCACGCCGACGCAGTGTGGTGCAGCCGCCGACCCGTGACGCGCGCGTGGGCCTGTACACCGTTAGCCTCGGCGACGACGGCACCCTGCTGCACGCGTGGGGCGGCCAGTGCGACGGCCTCGTTGTTGCTGCCTTCGGCGTTGGCCACGTCCCGCAGCCGCTCGTCGAGGCACTGGGTGAACTGGCCTCGCGTATTCCTGTGGTACTCGCCTCGCGCATCGGCAACGGCCCCGTCCTGACCGGAACGTACAGCTTCCCCGGATCGGAGAAGGACCTTATCGGCCGCGGTCTCATCCCGGGCGACGGCCTTGGCCCGTACCAGGCGAGGCTCCTGCTCCATGCGCTGCTCGCCCAGGACGCCGACCACAGCACGATCACCGATGCATTCGCGACCTTCGCGGAATGACCGCCGCTCAAGAGCCCGCCTTCAGACTCTAGGGATTCCCGCATGCGTGCCCACGAACTGACCATCGGCCGTACCTTCGGCGTCACCTTCGACCACGGCGAGGACTTCTTCGACACGCTCTCCGTGTTCTGCCGCGAGAACGGGATACGCCAGGGCTACGTTCCCTCGTTCATCGGCGCATTCGCCGAAGCAGAAATCGTCGGAGCCTGCGAGAAGTTGGAGGACCCCGACGCCCCGGTCTGGGCCAAGACGTACGTCACCAATGTCGAGGCATTCGGCGCTGGCACCCTCGCCCACGATCCGGAAACCGGCGGAGTCCTCCCGCATATCCACGTTTCCGCCGGGCTCAAGGCACAATCGGCTGACGGCCGCACCAGCCACCTACTGAGCGCCAAGGTCCAGTTCCTCAGCGAGCTCTTCGTGGTCGAGGTCGTCGCGCCGACCATGACCCGGCCGCGTAACCCCGCGCTTTACGATGTGCCCCTGCTCACCTTCGGCGCTGCGCACTGAGTTGCTCGCGCCCCACAGTTACTCGACTGGCACACTACGCAACGCGGTCACCGCAGCACGACCTGCCGCGAAAAGAGGAATGATCGACATCGAAGAGCGGCAGACTCTCATCCTCTGGGACATTGACCGCACACTGCTCTACGTCGGCGACATCGACCGCCAGGTGTACCGCGAGACGTTCGCTGAAGTGGTAGGTCGCCCTGCCGAGCGCCTGCCGGCGCGCGGCACCGGCGTGACCATGCCCCTCGCCATCCGCTCCCTGCTCCTGGACAACGGCATACCGGAGGAGAAGGTCCCAGAGCTGCTGCCGCGCATGGTGGAACTGCTGCCCGAACGGCTCGCAGCCCATACAGAAGACCTCTGCAGCCAAGGCATCCTCATGCCCGGCGCGCAGGCCGCACTCCGAGCCGTGCACGAGCACGAGCACTGGGTGCCGACGGCCGTCACCGGCAACCTGAAGCCGAACGCGCTGCTGAAGCTCGCGGCCTTCAACCTCGACGTCTACCTCGACACCGACATCGGCGGGTTCGCCTCCGACGACCACCACCGGCCCGCGCTCGTCGGCATCGCGCAGAAGCGTGCCCAGGCCAAGCACGGGACGGCCTTCACCCACGCCAACACCGTGATCATCGGAGACTCCCTCGAGGACGTCCGCACAGGCATTGAGGGCGGCGCCTCGGTCATCGGCGTGGCCTCGGGCAAGACCACGGGAGACGAACTTGCAGCCGCAGGGGCTGACATCACCATCGACAGCCTGGAAGACGTCTCGAAACTTCGAACGTCCATTGAGAAGCTGACGGTTCGGGCAGGGTAAGACAGACGGCAACCGGGGTGAAAGCGGCATCTGCTGATGCGGCCACCATCTCAAGACGGGGCCTGGCGAGCCTGGCGCCACCTGCTGCAGTTACCCCGTGCTGTTCGCCGACGTTGGCGAGTCACGCGGCGGAACCGGCAACCTGGTCATTCCAGGTGCGCGACCGAGGCGATACTCACCACCGAGAGGTGATCCAGCGTGGTGATCGCGCAGGAGGGGACGCCGTTCTGCATCAACTCGGCTGGCACAGCGAGGTCACCGATCAAGGTGCGCAACAAATCCACCGTGACTCCGCCATGGGTCACGATGACAATGGGTCCCGGCTCCCCGGCTAAGTTGACCAGGCAGGCGCGCATTCTCTCTGCGGCAGCGTAAGAGGAGTCACCGGAAACAGGCATGAAATTCCGGTCCTTCACCGAGGTGGCCCAGTCCGCCAGGAAGCTATCCAGGGGTTGGGTTCCGTCCCAGCTCATCCTCTCGCGCAAGCGGGCGTCCTCTTGAACACGCAGGCCGGTGCTGGAGGCAATGAACGATGCAGTCTCGCGAGCGCGCCGCAACGGGCTGCTGACGATCGCGTGCACACCAGCACGCTGTAGCCAGTTGGCAGTCATGGCAGCCTGTTGTCGTCCCAGCTTGGTCAGCCCTGGGTCACCGGGCAGGCGTTCCTTTTCCGCATGCTGCACCAGATAGAAGACGGTCATCCTCACACTGTGGCGGTTCGGCACGACAGCAACCACCGAAATACCCTCGGCTCCGGTACAACACCATCGTGGCCAAAACCGCTGCGGAACCAGTGCACTTGGCGAACCCTCACGGTCCCGAAACTAGGTCTCGCGTACGAGCAGATATCCACCGAACCTCTCGAAGCCGGACAGAGTGTCCGGCCTGCCCCTGACGCGCAAGCGGATGCTGAGCCCGGCACCACCAACCCGAATCACTCCCTGATCCCGGGATCTGGTCGGCCGCTACCGTGAATTGCAGACCGAGAGTCGGGGAGGCAGGCCACATGCGGGGTCTTGGGGATCACCTCAGCATCGGAGAGCGGATCGCGTTCTACCGCGAGCGCCGAGGCTATACACAGCCCGTGCTCGCAGGGCTCGTTGGGCGCAGTACCGATTGGCTGTCGAAAATCGAGCGAGGCGTGCGGAAGGCCCCCAGGATCGACAAGCTCGCCGAGCTTGCCCGCGTACTGCGCGTCCCACTCGGCGACCTGATGGGGCAGCCCCTCCTCATGGAGGACGATCAGAAGCACATGGACGACGTGCCGGCTGTTCGTGATGCGCTCATGAGCCCCCGCCGTCTCTCGAAGCTGCTGTTCGGGCCGACAGCCGACAGGCAGTTGCCCAGGCCGGAGCAAGCGCAGACAGTCGTGGAACGCAGCTGGGGTGACTACCAAGCAGGCGTACTCGGGGACGTCATCGCCGCGCTCCCGGGTCTGCTCCGGACGGCCCAGGAGCTCGAAGACCTCCCGCACGGAGATCAGCGGCGCCGCGGCCTCGTCGTCTCCGCCCGTACGCACCATCTGGCGGCAACCACCCTCGCCAAGATCGGTGAGTCCGACCTGTCATGGCTCGCGGCCGAGCGCGCCATGCGCGCTGCCGACGAGTCCGAAGATCCGCTGTCACTAGTCTCTGCCGCGCGCTCCGGTACCCACGCGCTCTTGGCCAACGGACGTTATGAGGACGCACTCGAGCTGGGCGACACCGCGGCGGCCTGGCTCGTGCGCCAAGTCGACGAGGACGACCCCGCCGCACTGAGCCTGCTTGGCATGATTCACCTACGGGCGGCGGTGGCCGCGGCGCGCCACCAGGACAGGACCACGGCCGGCTCCCTGCTTGAACGAGCGGCAGGGCTGGCTGATCGGCTCGGCTCCGACGAGAACTACTGGCAGACCTGCTTCGGCCCGACGAACGTCGAACTGCACCGAGTCTCGATCGAGCTGGACCTGGACAACATCCCGTACGTCATCGACAACGGGAACATCGACGTCGATCACATGCCGCCGGAACGCGTGGTGTCCCACCGCATCGACTATGCCCGGGCCCTGTGTCTCAGCGGACGTGTCGACGACGCCTTGAGCGAGTTGCGTGAGGCCGAGCGCACCTCGCCGCAGCTCGTGCGGAACAATCCGCGGGTGCGGGAGACTCTTCGTGATTTGAGGAAGCAATCCCCGGTCACTGGCGGCAGCCGTTCGTCCGAGTTGCTGGCCATGGCCCAACGGTGCAGGGCGGTGCAGTGAGGTTGATGCAGGGCAAGGTGCTGGGAGTTGTGGGGTCGGGTGCCGGCGGAGTCGAGGAACTGAGGACGGGGCTCGTGGTTCCCGCCCTCGAACGCGGCTGGACTGTCGCGGTTACACTCACGCCGACCGCAGGCGAATGGCTCCGTTCTAGTGGAGAGGCCGCCAGGATCGAGAAGTCGACGGGCCTGCCCGTACGGACCGAGCCGCGACTGCCTGGGGACACGCGCCCGCATCCTCCGGTGGACTGCTACGTCGTTGCCCCCGCGAGCGCGAACACCATCGCCAAGCTCGCCTTGGGAATCTCGGACAACCAGGCGTTGACTCAGCTGAACGAGGCTATCGGGACCCTTGATCTGCCAGTTGTCGTCTGGCCGCGGGTGAACGCCGCCCACGCCCGGCACCCCGCATGGGAGAGGCACGTGAAGGCCCTGCATGATGCGGGAGTTCGGTTGATCTACGGGGACGAGGTGTGGCCACTCGCCGAGCCGCGTGCCGGGATGCCGGGGCGCCGGTACCCGTGGGAAGCCGTGCTGGCCGAGGTGGAGAGAAGCACTAGCTGACGATTAATCAATAACCTTCAGGACACGGGAAATCGGACCCGGACAGACTGTCCGGGTCCTTCGCTTTGACTGGGCCCAGCCTTGGTGCACCACCAACTGCGCTCGTGAACCACCGTACGGCCACGAATGGGAACGGTCAGACGCTGACCGGCTCCTGTGGCCGTCGCAGCGCACGGCATCGCACCAGGTCACCAAGGAGTGGATACCTGTGTCAGGACTGCGCACCGCCGAGGGGCTCGGGACTACCGCGCGCACGCGCCGCTGCAAGGAGTGCGACTGCCAACTGAGCAGATACAACCAGGAGGTCTACTGCAGCTCCTGCCTCCGAGGGCGGCACGCGACTGCACCGGTAACCCTCCGCGTGCCTGAGCAAGTCTGGAACGTGCCAGAAGTCCGGTTAGCCCTGGCAGAGCGAGACTTCGGGAGGCTTTGCACCCTGGTGCGGACCCTCGGGCACCTGCGACAGGATGACATGGTCACGCTGACCGGCCTGAGTCAGTCGTTCCTGTCAATGCTTGAAACGGGCGCGCGCCGCCTCACGAATATAGACAGAATTGTTCAACTTCTTGCTGGCCTGAAGGTCCCTCTCGAACTCACTGGCCCGATATTGCGGCCGGCGGAGCCGCCACAGCTTGTGGGAGCGGCTCCGGCGCGTCTGCTGGGCCCTGTCACCTGACCGGCGGAATCCGGCGGGCGCATGTCGACAGCGCGAGCGATCGTGAGGTATGGGTCCGGGGCAGTGGCACCTCACCGAAGATATCGACGGCTTTCTCGACCAAGCCGGAGACTTCCTGCAGTCACGCCCTGCGCTCCACACCATTCCGCTGACGGTGACCGAGTCCCTGCGTGAGCGTGGAATGGACGCGTACGGTGCCGAGGCTCCCATTTTCGGCTGGCTGGAACGAGAGGGCGAGGTCCGCGCGGCGTTCTTCCGCACCCCACCTCGCCGCCTGGTGCTCACCCCGCTCACCCCTGATGAGGCCGACGCCCTCGCCGCTCACCTGGCGAACTCTGGCCACCTCCTCCCCGGGGTCAGCGCGGACCACGACACCGCCACCTCCTTCGCCGAGGCATGGCAGCGACACATGGGCATGACGCCACTGCTCCACGAGCGGCAGCGCCTGTACCGGCTCGGTGTCCTTACGTTGCCGGGGCCGCCCCCGGCGGGCTGGGGGCGAGTTGCCGGCGAACAGGATCGTGAGCAACTCATGTGTTGGCACCAGGAGTTCGTCGACGCCATCGGGGGAGTCGCTTCCTCGGACTCGAGTTCCTGGGCCGACACGCGCATCGCTTCCGGGCGGGTCATGCTCTGGCAGACCCCGGACGGCACTCTCGTCTCAATGGCAGGCGCGACCCCGATGGTCGCTGGCCAGATCAGGGTGGCCCCTGTCTACACCCCGGCCCACCTACGCGGCCGTGGATACGCGGGAGCCGTGGTAGTCGAAGTGAGCCGGGCCGCGCTGGCTGCGGGCGCGGCAGAGGTCGTTCTGTTCGCGGACTTGGCCAACCCCACCAGCAACGGCCTGTACCAACGGATTGGGTACCGTCCGGTCAGCGACTTCGCGTTGTACGACTTCTCGTGGAGCGAGGCAGAAACGGCTCGAAAGACTCTCGAGGATTCCGCAATCGGCAGCGCAGCGAGCGCCTCTGCCATCTGAGGCGAATGCGACGACATTGAGTTTACGTCTAATCAGCGTGAACCCAGAGAACGCATATGTTGGATGAACTCTCGCGCTTGAGGGTCGCTGCCGTATCGCTGGGTGAGAACTGCACCCAAGTCACTGGCGACCATGGCCAGCGAAGGAAGGGACTGTCGGTCACCCCGCAACGCCTGATCACCATAGGCGAGGGCTACTTCTAGGTCGCCTTCCCGAGCAGCGACGACGCCCAGGGTGATCCGCGCTTCGGCGTTGCGCATCGGGGAACGCTCGGCCCCGTCAAAGTCCACCCCGGCTCGCAGAACTTCACGTGCCAAGGTCTCAGAGATCTGATTGTCGCCGACCTTTCGATAGCAGTCCATGGAGTAGAAGTCCCACTTTCCGGGATCAACTACGAAATGGTTCTGGACATTCTCCGGATAAGGCATGGATTCCAGGAGGGTGCGGCCGGCGTCGAGCGCGACTTCAGTCTGGCGCCTGTCGCCGAGCCTGGCCCACGCCTTGGCCTTCTGCGCCAGCAACTGGACGGCGACGGACTCAGCGGGCGCGACGGCGAGGCCAGCATCGGCTGCGGATATGACGCCGCGCATGTCTCCGGTCGTGAGCGCGAACCATGCTCGCATCTCATGTGCCCACCCTTGGATACCGGCGTGTCCGACCTCGCGTCCGATAGTCAGGGCTGCTTGCCGGGTGGCCTCCGCATGGGTGCGGGCTGCGCCCCCGCTGTCGTACTCCACGCAGCCCACGAGCAAGGTAAGCATTCCTGCGAGGGACAGGACATCACGGTGCTGTCCGAGTGTGAGCCGCTGGTGCTGCATGCTGACCACGCGGTTGAGCCATGCTCTGCCTTCGATCAACAGCTGGTCGCCAGGCATGTAGGCGTACTCCGTGCAAAGCCTGTTCGACCGTGATGCGGAGCGCGTCCAGGGTGGCCTCGTCGATATCCGAAGCCCGCAACCGGGCCACGATCTCGACGGTGTCCATGCCTGAGACATCCAGCACCTCGATGTTTCCATCCCGGCGATGGTCCATCGGAAAGAACGCGTGGGTGGTTGTGCCGAAGACAGCCGAGATCAGAGCTTTGTGGTCTCGGGGCTCGACCGTTCCGGCTTCCCAGCGGCGCCACGATCGCGCGAGCGTCCGTTCGTCCGGCAGCTCATGGTCCGAATGGGCGCGCATGGCGCGGGCGGCGTCGAGAGGGCTCCAGCCGCGGGCGGCACGCTCAGACTCCATGCGCTGCGCCCAGCGGGGACGGTCGTCGATCATGTTGTGCCCTCCACGAAGCCGTCAGACGTCCCTTCCTGCCGAGTCTTGCACGCATGCCTCGCGCCACGCCTGCAGACCGTGAGGACAGAGAGGGGGCACACAGAGTGCCCCCGTGTCCGCCCTTTTGAAGGTAACCGTCCGGCTACAGAGTGTCGATCGAGAGGGGGTGTTCGTCCCCGGCCTGAGCTCGCGGCTGCAGGGGGAGTGAACGCTTCCGGCTCAACGCAAAGCCTGCCTGGTTGACAGCGACGAGGGGATGCCGAATGTGCCGAGAGAGCTCACTGCCAGGACCGACGTGATCGCCGAGCGCGACCGTCGATGCTCTCGGTGCGGCTGCCGCCTCAGCCGCTACAACCGTGAGACCCGCTGCAGTGGATGCCTTCGAGCCCCTGGCGACTCGCCCCTGGTGCCACTTTGCGTGCCGCCGGAAGTGTGGGCGGATGGGCGCGTCCAGGAGGCGCTAGAGACTCGGGACTTCGGGGCTCTCTGCACCCTCGTACGGGAGATCGGCAACTTCCGCCAAGATGACATGGTCACGCTAACCGGACTGAGTCAGGGATTCCTGTCGATGCTGGAATCAGGTACGCGTCGCCTCACGAACATCGACAAGATCGTCTGCATGCTCGACGGCCTACAGGCCCCACCCGAGCTCACCAGCTTGATCTTGCAGCCACGAGCTAACGCGACTCTGGCCTGCGGAACGGGCGTCGACCTCAGCTCGCCGAGCTGGCGTACGCCTTCTCGGTGCGGCGCATTGCCAGAGTGATATCACGGGTGTGATGTGCCAACTCACCCTAGGTCAAGCAGAGTTGCCGCAGCACGGTGAACCGCACGGCCGCCTGGAGCCGTTATAGCGCCAGTGGAATTTTCCTTCATGCATCAAATGTGTAGTCGAGGAGTTTCCTGTGGACATGGGCTCGGTGGAAATCTCGAGCGAGGACGAGTGCGCCGCAGGATGGATACCCGTCCGTGTTGACCGGTCGGGACGTTCGCTCTGGCGCGTACCCGGAGCGAGCAGTGCGGGGACGAAGGCTGCAAGGTACGTCAAGCGGTACGCCGCTTCGGGCCCGTATGAGCGGGAGCTGCGCGCGTTGCAACAGATGCCGGACGGTCTTGCTCCGCGCGTATTGGGGCATCGCCGCAATCCGCCGACATTGGTAATGGAGGAGCTCCCCGGCGTGAGGCTCGACGACCCAGCGGCCGGCGACCCTGCCAGATGGATGCAAGTAGTGCTGGAGGTGATGGTTTCCTCCGTAGGCCTCCCTGGCCCGTGGCCGGATGACCCGCCACCTCAAATCAGTGAATTGCAAGCCGAGTTGGGCAAAGCTCTCGCCTCTCACGCGCCAGCCAGTACCCCAGCACTTCGCAGGGCGATACAGAACCCGGTGCGAGTTCCTTGCCATGGGGACGCCACCCCGCCCAACGTACTTGTCGATCCTGGGCAGCCACGGGCGTGGCTGTTGGACTACGAGTTCTACGGGCCCGGAGATCCACTGCATGATCTCGCGGCCCTATGCCTGACGCCTTCCGTGCGACTGCCAGAAACCATGCGCCTGGGATTACTGCGGCAGGGGCGGCTGATGATGGAAGAGAGAACAGGGATGCTCCTGGCTGACCGCATGGCCGGCGCCATCGCCCTATGGGCGGTCCAGTGCGCGGCATGGCATCACCGTCAGCGCCCGGAAACGGATGGGTTCGAACAAGCCGTGCTCAGTAACGCGGCCCTTGGGATCGAAGCAGTTGAAAGGGGAGAAGTATGACTAAGACAGCCGGGGATCGTTGCCGATTCCGCCCCCCTGCCGCGGGTGCCACGGTTGTTTGGGAAGCCACCAACTACTGCAACCTGGCGTGCAAGCACTGCCTGTCAGACTCTTCACCGGAGATCTCCCGCACGGACGATCTCAGCACCCCCCGCTTTCTCGACACCGTACGGGAGATGACCTCTTCCGGAGTGACCGAGATCTACCTGACCGGAGGCGAACCGTTCGCCCGGGACGATCTCGTTGACATCATCGGCGCCATCGACCCGAAAGTGGCCGAAGTCTATGCCAACACGAACGGCTACTTCATCACCCAGGAAGTCGCCAATGCTCTGTCCGGGACGGCGCTGCGTCGAATAACCGTGAGCGTAGACGGACACAACCGGGAGTCTCAGGCGCTCGTGCGCCTTAAGCCGGCATCATTCGACAGGGCTATAGCTGCTGTTGAACGACTCCTCGCTGCTGGAGTTCCCGTTCGGGTATCCCATGTTGTCCACCCCGGGAACGTCGATCACATAGCTGAATTTTGCGCCGAGATGGCCCGTATGGGCGTTGAGGCGCTGGTGATCAACTCGGTGTTCCCCGCGGGGCGAGCGGCGCGTCACCCGGAGCTGGCGCTGCCCGCCGGGCGCAAGCAGAAACTGTTCGATGAGCTCACGGAACTCCAGGCGAAGTACGAGCAGCTCGGGATGCAGATCGATCACAGCCTCGGAAAGCCGCAGCCCAGCGATGTCGAGGGGTGCCCAGCGGGAAAGTCGGTGTTCTTCGTGGCGCCGAACGGGGACCTGTCCACGTGCTCATGGCTCTACAAGCTGGACCCGGACCGGTTCCGTCTGGGAAACCTGGAGGAAGCGTCCTTCACCAAGTTGTGCGCGGGTGTGGAAGCCATGATGAGCCCTGTCCGGGAATTGGCCACAGCCTGCCCGCTTCCGATGCTCTCACTGCCGGTGATCTCGTCATGACCGGACAGGGAGGACTCGTCGTCAGCACGGTGCAGGTGCCGGACGAGCAGTGGCGGCGGCGGGCACGTATGACGCTGCTCGGCTGCGATTGGCTCGGTCCCGAAGTGGTCTTGACCCCCATCCGTACCATCCACACAGCCTTAGCCCGTGGTGGAACGGAGCGTGACGGGTGGTGGCGTACTTCCCTGCTCGGGGATGCTGCCGTCGTACACGTTCCTCAAGGAACTGCGGCCAAGGACATCGTTTTCGCCCTTCCCCAAACGACGCGGATCACGTTCGTCGGCCTGGCAGGCGGTCTGCGGAACCAACCGATCGGGGCCACCGTGGATCCGGTGTCTGCCTTTATCGCAGACCCCTCTAGCGGAGTGTCCGGCCAGCAGCCCTGCCCCTCGGACTTATCGCTCCACAGCCGTAGCCATCCGGCCAAGCCGCTGGCGCCCGGTGCAGTTGCCGCAACGGTCGGATGCTTGGCCGACTCCACGCTTCTCCACGAGCAGCTCACGGGTGCGGCTGACTGCGTCGACATGGAGAGTGCCCACCTGTTCTCCGCCGCCGCTCTCGCCGGCCACCAGGTGCGATGCCTGCTCGTCATCTCGGATCACAACCGCCACGGTGATGTGTTCACCAGCACTCCGGAGCGGATCGCTTCTGCCGTAGACGACCTATGCCAGTCCATCCAAGAGGACCTGACCGGAGGCTAGTGATGAACCAAACCACCAAGCGTGTCGCGGTTATCACAGGAGGCAGCCTCGGAATCGGCGAGGCAATCAGCACCCAGCTACTCAACCTCGGCTGGAACGTCCACATCCTTGCCAGGCGGGCCAGTAACTACGTCCACGCCGATCACGATGGCTGCCGTACGCACGATGTCGATGTTCGTGATCTCGACGCCGTCAACGAGTCGGCTCACGCTGTGGCAACCTCCGCTGAACACGTGGATGCGCTGATCCTGTGCGCAGGAGTCGGCTACCCGACCCCACTTCGCTCCGCCAGCCGCGCCCAGTACGACGAACTCTTCGACACCAACGTCGCCGGGTCGATCTTCTCCACCCAGGCGTTCACGCCTCTGCTGCGTGACGGCAAGGCAGTGGTCACCTTCGTCTCCTCCATCGCAGGCCGCAGGGGCTTCGCCGACTGGTCCCTGTACTGCGCCTCCAAACACGCGCTGGAGGGCTTCGCCGCAAGCATGCGCGACGAGCTCCGGCCACGCCGCATCAGGGTGACGAGTGTCCAGCCAGGCTCGGTCGATACACCTTCGTACGACCATCTGCAGCCCGAAGAGAAGAAGGAGTTCATGGATCCTGAGTCCATCGCTGAACTGACAGTCGCGGCAATTCAGCTTCCTCCGCAGGCCTGCGTCGAGACGCTGTTCGTCAACAATGCGGTGGGGGACCTGTGATGCACCACGAGATCATCGATGTGGAAGAGGCCGACAGGATCCACGAGCAACTCGGCAAGCTGGTCGAACTCCACCTGCCCGAGGCGGCAGTGGCATTCACCAGCGGAAGCCTGCCCTTCGGGGCCGCCGTCCGTGGAGACAGCGACATCGACGTCAACGTCATCCTCCCCGCTGGCACGAGGCCTGACGACGCGCTCTTTGACCGCCTGAGCAGCTTCATCGACGACTACCGCAGCCTGCATCACCAGCATGGGATGCGCCCCGACTTCCGGTACCCCGGCGAATACTTCACCGTCGACCAGGCACACGACGCAGCAGCAGGCCGCGGCATCCCAGTGATCAACGGAGAACCGCTGCTTCCCCAGCAGTTGGGCGACTCCTATTGGAACAGCAGCGAGGACACCTGGTACCTGGCCTGGATGGGCGCCTTGGCCTTCAGCCGACACGTAGCCGGCAACAGAGACGTCCTCGCGGGACTGCGTAGGCAAGCATGGTCCACCATCGTGGCCCTTTGCCTGCCCGACCTCAGTGGCCGGGACTTCGACGCCGACGACGTCATGGCCCGCATCCTTGACAAGGACCACCCCAGCGGTGGCTTCGGCGTCCATCCCGGCTATCGCAGGTTCACAGAACTCGAAGCCCCTCATTGCCGAAAGGCGCTAGCAGACCTGTCCACGCGCGGAGTCCTAGCACGCCATGGAGAGGACAGCTTCCGAGTCGAGGACGACGAGCTCCTTCGCTGGACCACTGACCTCGCCGCCCGTCATCAAGACGGCTTCCTTGCCGCGCCCCTGCTCACCGTGACCTCCAGCCTGAGGCTCGCCATATGAACACACCACCGCTGTTCTCCGACCTTCACACCGCCCATGACTGGCTGGCCGGCCGCGGACTTCTCCCGCCAGAGCGCCGGAGCGAGACTCTGCCCACACCGCACGTACGCCTCCACGACGGCAGCACCGTGGTCTCCTTCTGCTCGAACAACTACCTTGGCCTCAACCACCGACCCGAAGTGAAGGCCGCAGCCACCCAAGCACTGCACGAGCACACCCACGCCACCAGCGAATCCCGCCGCCTCGGCGGCAACCTCGGCCTACTCGAACAACTCGAAGACCAGCTCGCCGAGTTCAAGAAGCAGCCGTCGGCTCTCATCACCGCAACCGGACTGCTGGCCAACATCGCAGCTGTCCACGGCATCCTCGATGCCGGTGAACTAGCGCGCCGCTGGTATGGATCCCCGTCGCCCAGCAGCCGACCAGTGGTGATTTACGATGAGATGTGTCACCGCAGCATCCAGATGGGCGCACGAGAATCCTCTGGAGAACGGGTTCGATTCCGGCACAACGATGCCGACCACCTGGCCGACATCCTCGCCGCATACCGGGGCCGCGCCATCCTCGTCGTCACAGAGGGGGTATTCAGCATGGACGGCGACCTGGCGGATCTCCCCCGCCTCGTCGAACTGTGCGATGCGCACGGAGCGGTCCTCTTGGTGGACGACGCTCACGGCACGGGCGTATACGGTGCCGACGGATCTGGTACCGCCAACCACTTCGGCCTCACCGGCCGCATCCCCGTCCAAGTTGCCACCCTCAGCAAAGCCTTCGGGGGCATGGGAGGAGCGGTTCTGGGTGATGAGCGGACGATCGCAATGCTCCGCACCTTCAGCTCAGGCTACCGCTTCACCTCAAGTCTGCCGGCAGAGCAGGCGGCAGCGACCATAGCGGCCCTGCGCATCCTTCGAAGCGAACCGGGAGTCCGCGAAGCCCTCTGGGCCAACGTGCGTCGACTGCGAACTGGCCTGGCCCGCATGGGTATCCACCCATCCGGCGACGGGCCCATCGTCCCCCTGTACATGGGGACACCACACGCAGCGGCAAAGTTCGAGGAGCTGATGCTCGACAAGGGGTACTGGTGCGTCGCCGTCACCCCGCCAGCGGTCTCCCCGGAGACATGCCGTATCCGTCTCACTGTGTCAGCCATGCACACCAGCGAGCAGATTGACGGGCTCCTCGAACGAATCAACGACGTCTCGTCGCAGGCACCTGAACTCATGGAATTGTTGAATAGCTACGCGGGAAGTGCCGCTTGACCTGTTCAGAGCCAGTCTTGATCTCTCGCGCCACCTCACTCGACCCACGGGTGAGCCGTTTCGGCTTGCTGGAAGACGCCGAAGCTTCGACGGTGACAAACCGTGCGGAGGCTCCGAGCAGTCAAAGCGGTGGCCAACATGCTGTCCAGAAGCTGGTCTTGGCCGTGCAGGAGACCGTTAACCACGGCGAAGACGCAGAGCGTTTCCGCCTATCCTTGTGCCATGAGTGACGAGATCTACGAGGACGCCCCGGAGCAGATGCGTGTCCGTCTGGAGAAGGTGGCGCGACTCCGTGAGAACGGCATCGAACCGTACCCGGTGACCTACCCGCGCACGCACACCATCGGCGAAGTCCGGGGGAAATACCCCCAGCTGGAAGCCGACACCGTGACCGGGGAGAAGGTCGGGATCACGGGACGGGTCATGCTGTCGCGGATCGGCGGCAAACTCTGCTTCGCCACTCTTCGTGACGGAACCGCCGACATCCAGGTGATGATCTCCCTCGCGGGCGTCGGAGAGGAGGCGCTCAACGCATGGAAGCACGACGTAGATCTCGGCGACCACATCGGCGTGACCGGCGAGGTCATCTCGTCCAAGCGTGGCGAACTGTCGATCATGGCGGAGAGCTGGGCGATCACGTCGAAGTGCCTCCGCCCCCTACCGGAGAAGCACGCCGGCCTCACCGATCCCGAGGCGCGTGTCCGTTACCGGTATCTCGACCTCATCGTCAACGACGAGTCCCGCAAGATGGCCCACCTGCGTAGCGACACCGTGCGGGCGATCCGGGACTTCTGGCACTCCGAGGGCTACCTCGAGGTCGAGACGCCCATGCTCCAGCGGATCCACGGCGGCGCGGCGGCGCGACCGTTCAAGACCCACATCAACGCCTACAACATGGAGATGTACCTCCGGATTGCGATCGAGCTGTACCTGAAGCGGCTCGTCGTCGGCGGCATCGAGAAGGTCTTCGAGATCAACCGGAACTTCCGGAACGAGGGTGCGGACTCCACGCACAACCCCGAGTTCACGATGCTCGAGACCTACGGCACCTATCTCGACTACAACGACATGGCCGACCTCACCCAGCGGTCGATCCAGCAGGCCGTCGTGGCCGCCCTGGGCACGACCACGGTCGTCCACGACAACGCGGAGTACGACCTGGGCCTCGCTGAGTGGCCGCGCAAAACCGTCTATGGGCTGGTCTCGGACGCCCTCGGTGAGGAGATCACGCCGCACACCCCAATCGAGGACGTCCGCAAGCTCGCTGACGCCCGTGACGTCGCCTGGGACGCCAAGTGGGGGCAGGGCAAGCTCGTTCAGGAAGTGTTCGAGGAACTCGTCGAGCACACGATCATGCAGCCCACGTTCGTCATGGACTACCCGGTCGAAACCTCGCCGCTGACCCGTCAGCACCGCTCCGAGCCGCTCCTGGCGGAGAAGTGGGACCTGATCGGCTTCGGCGCCGAACTGGGCACCGCCTACTCGGAGCTGGTCGACCCCATCGAGCAGCGCCGACGCCTCACGGAGCAATCCCTGCTCGCCGCGGGCGGCGATCCGGAAGCTATGCAACTCGACGAGGACTTCCTCCGCGCCCTGGAATACGGCATGCCCCCCACGGGCGGCATGGGCATGGGTATCGACCGCCTGATCATGGCCTTCACAGGCAAGAATATCCGCGAAACCATCCTGTTCCCTCTGGTGAAGCCCAGCTGACTCGTCCCCGGCGCTCCAGTTCATGTGGCCCCTGCGTGAAGCCGACGCAGGGGCCATTTGCAGCACAACTGGAAGTGAGGAGCTCGCGGCCTCCTAGTCCCCCTTGGCGGTCTCCGAACCCGCACACTGTTCTCGGTGTTCGAGTTGGCCGACTGAGGTTGACTCTCGACCTGGTCGAGAGCTCAGAGTTCTGGGCGTGGAGAGCGAGATGCGCAGTATCGGTGAGATGGCCCAGGACAGCGGACTGAGCGTGAGCGCGCTGCGGTTCTACGACGGTGCCGGTGTGCTGGCCCCGGCCTGGGTGGATCCGGTGAGCGGCTATTGCTGGTATGGCCCCGAACAGCTGGAAGAGGCCCAGCTGCTGGCCCGGCTGCGCCGGGCCGGTATGCCGCTGGCGGACATTCGCCTGGTACTGGCGGGCTGGTCCAGTGCGGACACTGACCTGGTGCGCAAGCTGCTTCAGGCGCACCTGTGCCGTCTTGAACTGGGGCTGTCCGATGCCCGCATTGAGTTCTCCGCGGTCCGAGCAATACTCGAACGCAGGGAGAATCCCATGGCTTTGCTCCACACCGACGCAGTCCGGATGGCCGTCTCCGCACCCGAGCTGGCCGCCGCCCTGGACGCGGTCCGGTTCGCCGCCAGTACCGACCCGGAACTGCCCATGCTCGGCGGTGTCCTGTTCGACATCGAGGGCGAATCACTCCAAGTCGTGGCCACCGACCGGTACCGGATGGCTGTCGCGCATGCCGCTACCGCCGGGCACGGCGGGTCCCGCGTGCAGGTCACCGTGCCCATCCCGCTTGCCGACGCGATGCGCGCGCTGCTGAATGGCGAGGAGCCCCTCCAACTCGCCGTGGACGGTGCCCGGATGACGTTGGAGACCGGTGACCGGCAGGCGGCCGGGCAGTGCCTCGATCACGACTTCCCCGATTACCGTCGCCTCGTCCGCCTGCCAGCAGGGCGCCGGTCACTCGTCGATGTGCCGGCTTTCCGTGAGGCGCTGGAGACTGGCCCTGTCCGGGCAAGCGAGGTACGCAAGCAGGACTGCGTGCCCTGCGACCTCAGCGTGCTCAAGGTGGCGACCGACGGCTCGGTGACTGTCTGCGAGGACGGTGACGACGACCCGAATAACGTCGCCGTCAACCGCGAGTTCCTGCTGCACGCGCTCGCTGCCGGGGCCCGAGACCAACTGATTCTGGAGTTCGGCGCTCCCA
This sequence comes from Streptomyces sp. P9(2023), assembly GCF_032436795.1. Lineage (NCBI taxonomy): Bacteria > Bacillati > Actinomycetota > Actinomycetes > Kitasatosporales > Streptomycetaceae > Streptomyces > Streptomyces sp. P9(2023). Next base: position 126,964 of record NZ_JAUPWM010000008.1, on the reverse strand, counting down.
CCGCGCCCCTGGCGATTCGCCGATCCGACACCGAGAACACGTTCTCGATGCTGATGCCGGTCAGCCTGGACAACTAGCCGCGGGGGCAGATGCCCCCGACCGCTCGCCCTGCGCAAACCGGTCGGGGGGTGAGCTCGTAGGATCTTCCGCCCTGTGGAAGCCACTTGGCACGGCTGCGGTGAGATTGTTGCGACCGGCGGTCGTTGTGCACCCTTGGTGGCACCAATTTCGGAGATCCAGTGCCCGGCGACGTCGACGGTTACTGCCCGGCGTCAGGCAGCCACCCTCGACGCCTCGGCCCCCACCAGCCGCTGATGCAGGCTCCGGATCGGTCCGCCATGGACAGGGAGGGTAGCGCGCAACAGGCCGGGCGGGGCCTGGAGTTCACCAGGCGGGCAGTTCTGGAATTGGATGTCGCCTATCTGCCTATTTCCAGCAGGATCGTTTCGTACAGATGCTCAACGAGAGCGGCTTGGCTGTCGCCGAGCGAGGCGAAGCCGTCGAGCTCAGGGGCACTGTTGATCTCCAAGACGACGCACTGTCCGTCGCCGAGGCCATCGTCCGTCACATTGCGGTGGGCCCGGGAGTGGGCGAGGTCGGACTGTTCCATCCCGAGGTCGACCAGGAGGTCCACCCCGGCCAGGCGCAGTCCCGCAGCCTGGGCCGCGCTGACCGCCAAGGCCAGCACATCCGCCGGGAGTTCCTGAGACAGGTCGACTACGTCCGCCCCGGTCGCGACATTGGCGGCGTCCGTGAGGGGAACGTGCTCGCCGCTGCCAGGTACACGATGCAGCCCACCCTCCCGTCTCGCCAGCCGGGCTGAGGCTTCATCGTGATCTGGGAGCCGCTTTGCCAGCCCGGCAGGCTCACCATCGGCATCGGCATACAAGTCTTCGAGGAGTAGCTGAATCGCACGTCTGCCGTCACCAATCAGCACCGGCGGGATACGGCTGTACGCTGCGATCGGTGAACCATCGAGCACCACGACTCTGACATCTTGGCCCCGAACGAAAGGTTGAACCAGCGCGATCTTGTCTATGTGCAACGCCTGTTTCACGGCGTAACGCAAGGCCGGCATGTTGTCGACCTTCTCGACTCCCTGGCCGCCGTAGCGGCTATTGGGCTTCACGACGAAGGGCCAAGAGTGCTGCGCAACAAAGCTCTCTAGCCTCTCGTTCGTTACCTCGTCAAGTGCGCGGATCGGGAAGCTCGATGGAACTGGGATACCAGCGTTAGCGAGGAAGTGCGCGCATGCGTACTTGTCCCGAGCGAGGTCGGCACTACCTGAGCGGTTGATATCGAGGTTGCCATGGCGAAAGTAGGCGATCTGCCCATTTGGGAACCCGAGCCGGGCAGCTTCGCCGCCCCACGGCTCAAGCTCCAACTCAATGCCCAGCCGGGGCGCCACGCGAGCGATAACCTGGTATGCGAACGGAATGTCATCGCTTGAGGGGATTGGCGCGACTACCGCCTCACGTCGACTAGCCACGATTCTGAACCTCCATGTTGGCCGAAAGTATGAGCATGCAGCAGACCTTCTTCGGGATCGAATATCTGAGATGCGGCCGGCGAGTCCGGCAGAGGAATCATGTGTTTCCCGGCCCTGTGCACAGTTCGCCATGACCGCTGCGCCGGAGCAACACGGAATCAGTGGTTGTCGAGCGGTGGAGGAGACGACCCCCATTCCTTCCGCCGGGTGCCCTTAGGGTGCGCGTTGGTCGCTACGAAACCAAATCACCACCGTGATATCACCGCACGAGCTTGCTGTGATTGGCTGTGAGTTGGAAGGTCACTCTCGCAGGCCACGGCCATGCGGGATCAGGCGCGCCCTGGAGGCTTCGCGGCCTCACCTGCTGAGAGGAGTTCGATGATGCCGGCAGTTGGAACGCCACGCGCAGTCCTCGTCCTGGGGAGCCCTCGTAGTGGAACAACGATGATGGGTAGATATCTGGGGAGCTCGAAAAGAGTCTGCGACTTGGGCGAATTCAATGCCTTCTATTTTGCGCGCAAGATCGCGCCGCGCGAATTTGAGGGATTTCCCGGACGCTTCTTGAACGACTACCTTGACGATTTGCGAACACATGCGCTCGAATTCGCTCAGTCGGTGGCCGTAAAGGAAAGTTGCGAATTCTATCTGGACCATTCTCCGTGGAACCTGCTGCTTGGCAAAGACCTGGCAGGTGATGTTCCGGACGCGCTATTTGTTCTTATGCTACGACACCCGCGTGGAGTCGTGGAGAGCTTGCGGCGTTCGTTCGATGGTGGTCGCCCGTGGGCTGGTGAGGACGAAGCCGCAAGGGTAAATATCTGGCGCCGCTTCTATGGGAAAGCACTGGAGCTCCCCAGCGAAAGAACTGTAGCCGTGAGCTATGACGAACTCTGCGCGAACCCAGGACCTACCATTCGAGATCTCGAATGCCGGATAGCGGCGAAAGGATTCTCGCTAGGTGATCTGGACCCAGCGGTCCTGGCGAAGAGTCACGCCACCAACTCTGCCCACCAGCGTCCCGTTATTGCTCGCGTAGATTCCCGTGGTCGTCCCGAGTTTTCTTCGATTGCACATAATCGCGACGTCGATCGGCAGTGGCCACTAGATCCCGCCACGGCAGGGTTGCAAAGTGCCCTCACCGAAAAGTTTCAACTTTAGTTGCTCAAGCATTGCGTCCTACTGGAAGGCAAGCCCGTGCCCTCACCATTTCCCGGCTGACGGGCTGCCTTTGCTGGGCAGGGCTTGACGAACAATGTCCGGTACTCCGGAGACCGTGCGACACGGTCGCCTGTCTCGCGTGCTCATGGATCCCGTAGGGTCTGCTTCCATGCAGCGGCTGGTGATCTTCGACCTTGACAACACACTAGTTGATCGCCAAGGCCCCTTGTCAGACTGGGTTTCGGCCTTCTCCGCGCAGTACGCCCTGGACGACGATGCCCGACTGCATTTGCTCCATTTCGTGCGAGAGCGTGCCTGCCCTGAGACCTTCGAAGCGATCCGCAACCAGTACGGTCTCGCCCCTTCGGCTGCGGCGCTGTGGCGCGACTACTTGGGCCACATGGCTTGCTCGGCCACCTGCCCCGCTCACGTGCTCGAAGGGCTGTCCATACTTCGACGCGCCGGTTGGAAGATCGTCATCGCCACGAACGGTGCGAGCGACATCCAGACCGCGAAGGTGGCCGGCGCGGGTATCACCGATCACGTTGACGCGGTGTGCACCTCCGAGACCGCTGGTGTACGCAAGCCAGGAATAGCGATCTTCGAAAAGGCAGCGGCTGCCTGCGGTGCCGATCTTGCCCACGGTGGCTGGATGGTGGGCGACGGAGTGGACACCGACATCCGCGGCGGTAACGCGGCCGGACTACGCACTATCTGGATCAGCGGCGGTAGGTCATGGCCCGGTGGCGACATAGCCCCGGACCACTTCACCACCCACGTACGGCAGGCGATCGATCTGCTGCTCACCACCGTGAGCTGAGAGGACATCGTGATGGCTTCTGAATCGATCACTGTTGGGCTGCTGCACCCTGGCAGCATGGGCGCCGCTTTCGGCGCCCAGCTAGTCGGACAGAACGTGCGAGTGCTGTGGTGCACGGACGGCCGCAGCAGTCGGTCCCGGGCCCGCGCCGACAGCGCCGGTCTCGAAGGAGTGCAGGACCTCGGGCAACTGGTGGCGCGCGCCGATGTCCTGCTGTCTCTGTGTCCGCCCGCTGCCGCGGTGGATGTCGCACAGCACGTCGCAGCCGGCGGGTTCGATGGCCGGTTGTACATCGAAGCGAATGCGATCACGCCACACCGCGTCAGGACTATCGCAGAACTGCTTCCCGGCGCCGTTGTCGTTGACGGCGCGGTGGTCGGCTCCCCGCCGGTGGGAGGCAAGCAGCCCACGTTGTATCTGTCCGGAGACCCCCACGGCTGCGACAAGGCCACGGAACTGTTCGCCGCGACTGACGTGAAGACCAAAGTGCTGGGCGCCGAGGCGGGAGCGGCATCCGCACTGAAGCTGGCGTACTCCAGCTACCAGAAGGCCTCCCGCGTCCTGGCGGCGCTCGCCTACGGCGTCGCCGATGCCAGCGGCGTTGCCGACGAACTCCTCGAGATCGCCGGGAAACGGGGCGGCAGCTACCTGACGGAGACCGGCTACATTCCCAAGACAGCATCCCGGGCCTGGCGCTGGGGCCCGGAACTCGACGATGCCGCAGCCCTGTTGAGGGAAGTCGGGCTGCCAGATGACCTGATGCGTGCAGCCAGCCAAGTCCTCAGCCAGTGGTCGGACGCCCGAGAGCGCGAACTCACCATCGCCGAGGCACTCTCACTCCTGCACGTCGACCACGACTTCGGAGAGCACGACGAACCGTAGCGCCTCCCGGCGGTTCGCCCGCCGTCAAAGGCTGCGGCGAATCAGAAGATCAATCTCTTTCGCCGCCTCTGTGGGAGAAACTGTGTCGGTATCGAGCCGCAGGTCCCACGAGAACTCCGGGCTGGCCTTGATGTCCTTGGCCGTAGCGTCCCAGGCGGCCAGACGGGCCTGAGTGTCGCTGTCGTCGCGCCCCTTGGAGCGGACCTCGGTGCTCTCCCGCGAACACCACAGCAACACACTCGTCCACGAGGCCAGAAATCCGTCCACCACCGCCTCAAGGCCGGCAACCTGGCCGAGATGCAGGATAGGAATGCGCCCGTCCTGCATGGCCTCGACCAGGCCCGGACGGTCCACGAGGTAGATGTTGCCGTACCTGTCATTACGGTAGATGACGTCCCCGCGTTCCTCAATCTCTGTGAGCTGATCGGCGGAACCCATCCGATAGCCACGGGTACGGCCGCTACCGATCTTCAAACGCTCGAATGCGCCATAGGCAGGGTTGAGTTCGCACAGCGCCGCAGTGATCGTGTCCTTCCCCGATGTGGGTGGACCGTACAGCAGGATGCCCTGGTTCATGCGAACACCGTCCCGAAGATTTGCCGCACCTGATCAGTGAGCGATATTGCCGCTCCGAGACGGTTATCGACAACCAAATGCGGCACCGCTGGGCGTAGTTCCGGATCGAGCGTGGAGGCGTACTCGTCCCAGTTCTGCAACTTCCAGCTGTCGCGGGCCGCGGAACGAAAGCTGATGTACTCGTGCATGGTCTCCAGGTCGCACTGGATCCAGATGACCGCCACAGTCACGCCCCGCGCCTCGCAGCGGTTGATCAGCCGGCGCATCCACTGCACGTCGCTCACTTCAGCGACGAATGGCGCGGTGAGCACCGTGCTGATCGAGCAGTCGACGTTGGCGTAGGCGGTCTCCAGCAAGCACTGGTACTCCAAGGGCCGCACCTTCTCCCGATATACCGGGGAGTGGCGGTCATTGGGGTCGCTTCCCATCTCGACCAGTAGACGCTCAACGAGCGGACGGGTGATGGGGTCTTTGTCGAGGACCGGCCACCCGGTGAGCCGGGAAATGAACCGCGAGAACTCCGACTTCCCGCTTCCGGCGAATCCCCCCACCATCAACAGCGTGGGCCGATTCGGGTCACCGCCAGTGTGACGACGCTTCCATGCATCAATGATCCGCTGCTGAACTTCCTGACCATTGCTGTTGGTGCTGTCACCCGGAGCGATCTGCAACACCGCGCGCTCGACGGCCAGGACGTGGTCGCCGAGTGGCTCCACCCCGGCCGGGGTGAGCTTCAGCTGAGTCTGCTCACCCGGCAGCGCCTTCCGGAACCCCAACTCGGGTTCGGTGGCCCGGTAGAGAAGGCAGTAAGCCCGACGGTAATGAGGACCTGGGTAGACCTCGCCCTGTTCGTGTTGCCACAGCGTCTGAAAGTTCGCTGCCGGCACAGTGAGCCCGGCAGCGCGGGCCACTTCACGTAGCCGCTCACCGGCACCCTCAAGCGTCAGACCATGAGCTTCGCGCATGGCGCGAAGCTGGTCCGGACGCCACCCCGCGCGCCTCTTCGCCACGACTACCGCCTGCCCATTACTCACCATGATCGGGACTCTAAGTCTGCCCCGTGCGAACCCATGTGTAAGCGGATGTTGAAAAGTCACGTCGCCGGATGATGAGCGGCTTCACCAAGCACCAGTGATACTCCGCGGCACCGATCGCAGATGTGATGGGACCCACACCGGCGGAGCACTGGCCGGAGCCAAAGTTGAACACTCGGCAAGGGAGACGATCACAGTGTCGGGGCCGCGAACCACCGAGGTAGCTGCAACAACGTGGGGTCATCGCCGGTGCACGACGTGCCGGTGCCGCCTGAGCCGGTACAACAGCGACACCGTCTGTTCCGGCTGCAACCGCAGCAAGACAGCAGCTCTGCCAGCGCACCCCTCTGTCCCCGCCGAGGTCTGGACCCACCAAGACGTTAAAGACGCCCTACTTCAGCGGAACTTCGGCAGGCTCTGCCAACTGGTACGAGAACGCGGCCACCTCCGTCAGGAGGACATGGCCCTCCTGACGAGGCTGAGCCAGCCCTTCCTGTCGATGCTGGAGTCCGGGCAGCGGCGCCTCACCAACATCGACCGGATCATCGAGCTCCTGGACGGCCTGGACGCACCCGCCGAACTCACAGGACCGATGCTTCTTCCTGCCCAGCTCGCGCCGGCCCTGCCTCTCCAAGCAGTCTCCTGACCCCGGCACCTCAGAATGCGGAGCCCAAGACTTGGGCGACGCACACCACTGACGAACTGAGCAGTGGGCCCGAGGCAGAAGCGGCGTCGGGAACCAGCATCGACGCCCGCCGCCGCTTGGCCTGCGGCACGTCTATCTGCCGGCAGCCCTACCTGCCATCCCCCTTCGGATGGCGAGTTCCACGGGCGAGTAGCCGCCGTTGGCACGCTCCAACTGGAACGGAGCCGCGGGGTACAGCGGCGGCTGGGCAAGGAATCGCGGGGATGTCCCGCAGTGCGGCTGGGCAGCGTGCACCAGAAACGGATGACACAGATAGACGTCGCCCGCCTCGCCCGTGGCCAGGACCTGCGGCAGGTCTGCGGTCGCCTCGAACAAGCCGGTAGCCGCAAGATCGCCAGTGCTCATCCCATCCTCCCCGGCGGCCTCCAGACGTGAGGGGACGTCCAGGTGCGAGCCCACACGGATCCGAGTGGGAGCGTCGTTCTCCGCGGTGTCGGAGAACAGGAACAGCATGAGCAGCGCACGGCCGCGCGAGCGGACATTCACCCATGGAGGGCCACTCTTCGGCTCCTCGGGGTGGTAGCTGCCATCGATGTGCCAACCGTCGTCACCGGGGCTCCGAGGGTGGGGGAACCGAATCGGAATGGACCCGATGCTCTTGCGCGGTAGCCACCTGCCCGCCCCCACAAGCTGGTCGAATGCCCCCAGGAGCCGGGGAGTGTTCGCAGCAGTACGGAAGGGCTCCTGAGCGCAGGAACCCAGCCGGATCACCGGCTCCGTCCACGTCGCGGGATCGTTGGGGTCACAGCCCGTCTCCTGCCAGCAGATCGCACGGCACTCGGCCGCCACCTCAGTAGAAAACGCTCCCTCCACCCGCGTGAAGCCATTCCCGAGAAACTCTTCCACCTGTGTTGAGGAAAGCACTCTGCTGGACATGTCTACCCTTTGCCATGGGGACAAGTTCCCGGCCAGGAAAGCGGGTTGAGGACACGACTGTCGAATGAATATCGGCCTGAAGGCGGGGCTCGACGCGCCGCTTCTGGCACTCTTCCCGCATGAAGCAATGCGAGGTGCTGCTGATCGGAGGACGCGCCGGCGTCGGAAAGACGACGGTGGGATGGGAGATCTCTGCGCAGCTACGCACTGCGAAGGTCGCCCACGTGGTCCTGGAAGGAGACTTCCTCGGCCATGTACACCCAGCACCTGAAGGCGACCCACACCGCTCGGCCATCGTCGAACGCAACCTCGCTTCCATCTGGGGCAACTACGAGGAGCTCGGCTATCGCCGGCTCATCTACACGCACACCGCCAGCGTGCTGCCCGAGGCAGCCACCATGTTCAAGCGCGTCATGGGAACAGAACCGAGGCTCGTACGGGTCCTGCTCACCGCATCCGACACCACAGCCCACGAACGCCTGGCTGGCCGGGAACTCGGCTCGGAGCTCGAGAAGGAGCGCGAACGCAGCGCCTACAAGGCGCGGCTCCTTGACGAGCACGCACCGGCGGACACCGTGCGGGTGATGACCGACGGCCGATCCGTCCTCCAGATCGCAAGCGAGGTACTAGCCACCACCGGGTGGACCTTGCCAGATGCGCGCCAGAAATCCGTCGCGCAGACCCACGTACTTCCCTCACCCTGACCGAATGCCGAACATCATCACCCCGCGCCTTCAGTACAGCGCCACGGCCGTGCGCCCACGCTGGGACGATCTTCCACAGCACATCCGCAGGCTCATCTCGCGACGCCTGGGCGGTGTGGTGGACGCAGGGCCGAGCGCCGGAAGCGGGTTCACCAGCGGCTTCGCCGCCGTGCTCCGTGGACCTGGCGAGTCCGAGTTCGTCAAGGCGGTCAACGCCAACGACAACGCGGTGATCGCCGACTGCTACCAGCGCGAGGCATTGATCAACCAGGCCCTGCCGATCAAGGTTCCGGCCCCCCGCCTGCGGTGGACCCAGGAGACGGAAGACGGATGGATCGTCCTTGGCTTCGACGCGGTCGATGGCGGACGCATGCCCGCCGCTCCCTGGAAGCCTGACGAGCTTGCCTCGACCCTCGACGCCTGCACGATCAAGGCCGAGGCGCTCTCCGCGCCCTCGGCGGCACTCCAGAAGGTCGGGCTCAAGGCGATTGGTGACGGCACTGACTTCGCGCACTGGCGTGACCTCACCGGCGGCGCCACGAGCCCGAGCATCCTGCCGGAATGGGTGCCGACCGACAGGCTCGACGCCCTGGCCGAACTGGAATCCCACTGGCGACAAGCCGTGGCCGGCGATGCAGTCCTCCACCATGACCTACGTCAGGACAACGTCCTGATCGACACGGGAGGCGCTGCCTGGATCTGCGACTGGAACTGGCCCTGCCTCGGAGCGAGTTGGTTTGACCTCGTACTACTCCTGGCCACCGCACGCGCCGACGGCCACGACGCCACCACTCTCTTCGCAGAGCACCCCACCGCCCACGGAGTCGATGGCGAGCAGCTCGACGCGGCTCTGGCCGCCCTCGCGGGCTTCTTCATCGTCTCCGGCGCACAGCCCCCGGCGGACTGGTCGCCCCACATTCGCCAGCACCAGACCTGGTGCGGCGAGGTCACTATGCGCTGGCTGGCAACCCGGCGCGACTGGAAGCTCTGATCGGAAGACGTTCGCTGACAACAACCGCCGAGCCCAGGTTGTCAGCTCCCCCCGCCAACCGATCTCTCAAGGCTGCTGGATGCTCGAAGGGCCCCTCCTGGTCCCGTCCGAAGAGAGGCAGAGGTCCATGACTCACCTGATCGAATCACCCCACACCGGTGACGCCGCAGCGATCAGCCAGATCCAGCTGAAAGCCTGGCTCCAGACATACCCCAACAAAGAGGCCGGGATCGACGAAGCGTGGATCAGAGACCACCGTGGCTCCACGACCACCGCTGAGGGCATTGCCCAGTGGCGGGAGTTCATTCAGGAAGCGAATAACCAGCCAGATCGGCTCTTCTGCCGTACCGTTCGCTCCACGGTAGAGATCGTCGGGCTCATGTGCGGCCGCAGAGACGAGTGGGTCACTCTCGGACCCATGTACCTCCTGAACGAAGCGCAAGGCCACGGCACCGGAAGCCAGCTGATGAGCGAGTTCCTCGACTGGGCAGAGGACGCACCCATACGCCTGTGGGTGACGGCCTACAACGAGCGGGCCATCCGCTTCTACGAACGCTACGGCTTCACGCCCACCGGCGAGCAAGAGCTCTGGAAAGGAAGATTGCCGAACATACGCATGGCCCGCGGCGCTGCCGCGACGTGAAGCGCCGCAAAAATCAGGAGCGAGCCGACGAATAACCCAATTACGCTGCCGGGCATGTCCAGCCCCCTGCGTGTGCGCTTCGCCCCCTCGCCGACCGGTATGTTCCACGTTGGCGGTGCCCGCTCCGCCCTCTACAACTGGGTACTGGCACGACAGCAGCAGGGGGGCCGCTTCGTCCTGCGCATCGAGGACACCGACACCGAACGCAACCGGCCCGAATGGGTAGACGGCATCATCAGCGCGCTCACAGCAATCGGCATCAGCGACAAGGATCCCGCCTTCGAAGGCCCGTACTTCCAGTCACGTAACGCCGATGCCCACCGGGAAGCGGCCAGCCGCATCCGTGATGTCGGCCGCGCATACTACTGCGACTGCACCCGAGACCAGGTCATCGCACGCACCGGCTCGCAGCACCTGGGGTACGACGGGTTCTGCCGCAACCGTGGCATGGCTCTCGAACCAGGACGAGCCCTGCGCTTCCAGACCCCAGACGAAGGCATGACGGTCGTCGACGATGTTGTCCGGGGACGCACCGAGTTCCCCAATCACGCCATTGAGGACTTCGTGATCGCCCGCGGTGACGGAACCCCCGTGTTCATCTTGGCCAACACCGTGGACGACATCCAGGAGCGCATCACCCACGTCATCCGCGGCGAGGAACACCTGTCGAATACCCCGAAGCAGCAGCTGCTGTGGGAGGCACTCGGTGCCGCGCCGCCTGTGTGGGGGCATTTGCCGGTGATCGTGAACGAGAAGCGGCAGAAGCTGTCCAAGCGCCGCGACAAGGTCGCGCTCGAGGACTACCTGGCTGAGGGCTACCTGCCCGAAGCGATGGTCAACTATCTGATGCTGCTCGGCTGGGGGCCAGGCGACAACGTCGAGATCCTCCCCTATGAGGAACTCGAAGCCCTGTTCCGGCTTGAGGACGTCACCAAGTCCTCCGCGTTCTTCGACGTGAAGAAACTCGCCGCGTTCAACGGCGAGTACCTTCGCAACCTCACCGCGGAAGACTTCATCACCGCATGCAGGCCATGGCTGCAGGCTCCGCACGCCCCCTGGGACATGGGCGACTTCGACGAGACGGTATTCCGGTCGGTGGCCGGCCTGGCGCACACCCGGCTGACAGTGCTGGGCGAGATCACCAAGTACGTGGACTGGCTGTTCCTCGATCAGCCGCCGTATGACGAGGCGTCCTTGGCGAAGGCCATGAAGCCGGGTGCGGACTCGATCCTGCGCTCGGCCCGGGACCGCTGGGCCGACACGGAGTGGACCGCAGACGCGCTGAAAGCAGGGCTGGAGGAGACTGCCGCTGAGCACGGGCTCAAGCTCGGTAAGGCGCAAGCCCCAGTGCGAGTCGCGGTGACAGGCCGAACCGTCGGACTGCCACTGTTCGAGTCAGTCGCGGTCCTTGGCCGCGAACGGGCACTGACCCGCATCGACACCGCGATCAGACAGGCCGTGGGCCACTCGCCCGCCTGAAGATCACAGGATCGGCTTCATCGGGCGGTGGGGCCACAGCCGTCAGGGCCATGGGGACGGCGAAGCAGCTTCGCCGTCCCCATGGCCCTCACGGCTCTCGGGGCACCCCGCCGTGGCGGAGACGGTGGTCAGGTTCCCACAACGCGGTGCGGTTGGAATCCCAACGCACCGCCGACATGGCCGAGTCGAGGGAGAACCAGCCGTACTCGGTGTGCTCGCTGGACAACACCAACTCCATTGAGTCGGCTCGGACACCGAACGCGTACTCGGGAATCACCAGGACGTCAGGCCCCCATGTGAACCCACCCGTGACGTGCAGCACCGGGGCTGTCGCCTGCGAGTCAAGCGAGATGAATCTCGGGCGCCGCAGGCCTGTCTCCTCGGACAACTCTCGCCTGGCAGCCTGCAATGGTGCTTCTCCCGCTTCACCACCACCAGCCACACCCTGCCAGGAGGCGCCGTCCAGGCGACGGAACAAGGCGTAGAGCAGCTCTCCCTCAGTCTGCCGGTACGGCAGCACCACCACCTGGAACGGAGCGCGACCCTGCACAGCTTCAGCCATCGCTCCACGGTAGAGCCGACGAGCCGCCTACGGTGTCGATCGGGGTCACCGCAGCCGTCCCCGCCAGTCATGGAGTTCCACTGCGCCGATACCCGATCCACAGTCGTCCGCCAGCAGGGGCCAGGACGTCTTCAACGACGCCAGCAAGGGCTTCGGTCTGCCCGTTCAACGCCTCACGGACAGCGTGGTGCAGGCGCGCATTGAGGCCAGGTGCCGTGTCATCGAGGCGACGTGCCAGCCACTTCCCGCCACCACCCCATGACCCGCCGAGTGCCAGCGCCAGTTCGCCTGTCCGTCTCGCCAGCTCTGAGGCGATGAACAGCCGCTCACCCTGATCGGTACACCCAGCGAGATCGTCCAGGAGATCCGTGATCGAATAGCGGAAGTCCTCGATCTCCTCCGCTGTCGCCGCAGGTGGACCCGCGAGGGCCAGCTTCCTGGCTTCGGCAGCCAGACGCTCACCGAGCCCATCCACGTCGAAGAGCAGCTTGCCGTCCGCGCACATCCACAGCAGTGGGGACCGGCGCTTGCGAATTTCCCGGTCCACGAATGCGTGCCAGGTCTCTTCGGTGTGCACGAAGAGCTCCACGGGCCAGTCCCCGTACTGAAGGCTCTCTCTGTACGGAGCCGGCAGACCGTGCAACAACACCACGATGTCCAAGTCGGACAAGGCCGTGCGGTGCTCCGTCAGCACGCTGCCCCCCAGAAACGCCGCTAGAGCGGCAGGATGACGTTCCTCTACAACGGCGCGGGCAACGACAACCGGATCCATGCAGCCACTATCGGTATCCAGGACGCGTCACGCATGAGGTTTGTTCAATCGCTCGGGTGAGCGTCGTGCGCCATGCCCGATGTGCGCACGGGTCGGCCGCCAAAACGGGTGCCCACCTCACGCTGCAGCTCGCCCGGCACGTGCTCGTGGCTGCCATGCTCCTACGCGACCGCGACACCGGCACGGACCACCACCGCTTCGGCGGAAGCCGCTGGGATGCATGGGCCACAAGACTCACCTCAGCACCTGCCCCGTACAACCGCTACGGCATCACCGCGGCCATTCGGTACTACACCGATGCGCTTGAAGAGGTTCTGACCGACTGGGATGCGGAGCTCCGCAGTGACAACCAGCCGCTGGTTACACTCCTGGACGCCGTGGACGAGCAGCCCGCAGCTCGTCAGACGGCATGAGCTGCGACAACCACTGCCGTCTCGGCGAAGAAGAAGTCCCCAGCATCGGCCGCCTGTTGAACCGCGTCGTACCACTTGTCGATCTCGTCCAGCCCCACCGTGCCGTGTCCTCGTCTGGCGGTGGACCGCAACGCTCCCCGGATATCACCGACACGCCGGGCTGCGTGGCCGGTCAATTCAGTCGAGGACGTCACCACGGTCTCCACATGCGTCCGGACAAGCGGTGATGCGTGGACCAAGCCGGGCAGCTTGCGACCGATCCTGCCGTCAGAGCTATCCATCCACGGTGGAGCGTCGTCGGCGAAGGCGTGGCCGACCCTGCGGTCCAGGTCGACAGGGACACCGGAGATCACGATCGCGTCGAAGTCCGAATGGGACAAGACCGCCCGGCCGCCTGGCCACAGCACTCGCCAGATCTCTTTCAGTAGTTGCGCCGGGTCGGGCAGGCACTCCAGAAGGTTGGACGAGATCACCGCATCCACGCTCGCCTCGGCAAGCGGCAGCTTCTCTCGCAGATCTACGGAAGCTAACTCCACGATGCCTGAACGGTGTTGCAGCCGCTCGCGGGCCGTGTCCAACGCCTGCTCAGAGCGGTCGAGACCTGTGAGGTGCGCCTGCGGAAAGCGTCTCGCGAAGGCTGCCAGGGCCGGGCCCGCGCCACAGCCCAGGTCAACCACCCGGCCCCGTTCCGGAAGCCCGGACAGTTCTATGAAACGGTTGTGCAGCGTCTCGTTGGTCTCTGGCACGCAGGTCTCCTTCTCGTACCGCGCAGTGATACATGTACGCGTCAGATGCCACACACCATAGGCCGCTGTGATGCTCCCCTATGCCGGAGTTTGAGGCGGTCCGGATGGCAAGATCAACGCCGACAGGGAGAGGTTTCGTATGCGTCCAGTGGTGCATCTTGTGGGTTGTGGAACACGCCCTACCGGGGATCTCCCCGACTTCGCGTCCGCGCTGCGGGCGGCCGGATGGGATCCGTGCATCGTCCCCAGTCCGGTGGGGCGTCGATTCCTGGACATTGGCCATGCCGAACAGTGCTCGGGGCAGGCGGTGCGCTGGGACTTCGACCCAGATGACCCTGTGGCACTACCGCAGGCAGACGCGGTCGTTGTCGCGCCGGCAACGTTCAACACGATCACCAAGCTCGCCGCGGGGATCGCTGACACTCTGGCCCTCGCGGTGACTGCCGAGGCTGTAGGGGCTCAGGTCCCGGTGGTCGCGGTGCCGTGGACGAACTCCAGCCTGGCGGGACATCCGCTGTACGAACCTTCCCTGCAGTCCCTGCTCGAGTGGGGTGTGCGCATACTGCCAGCCGATCAATCGGATCCCTTCCCGTGGAAGTCACTGCACGGCGTACTCGAGCGAATCCACAATGACTTCGTTCACACGGCAGCGGACAGCACGACTTCCTCATAGGCGAGTCGAGCTCGACCGTCTGCGCATCAGGCTCCGCAGACGCGGTGCGTCGGAATTGCGCAATGGGTGGATGCGGAGCCGGGCGCATCCGTGGTGCCGTGGTGCAGACAGACCCTCACCGGTTAGGCGACGGAGGGCTGAGGAACTGCCCTCCGCCGCCAGCGGCCCGACCCGGGCGACGGGTCATACCCCGCCCAGTCAAGGCCGCTGGGCTGCGGCCGGTACGTCGTCTCGGCCCGATGGCTGGGAAGAAACGGCTGCAGCACGCGGTGGACGCACGGTCCTGATCGCGCTGTGAAGTACCGGCGCAAGACGGCAGCACGCAAGAGTGGGGGCGGCTTCGGTACCGCGATCTCGGCCCACACGCGCTTGCCGCGCTCGACGTGCTGCCAGCCAGTACTGGCGGCGAGAGCGCCGACGAGTTCCATGCCACGGCCGTGCTCCTCCCCGACACCTGCCTCGTGTGCCAGCGGGGCATCACTGCTGGTATCGAGGACCTCGATCAGGAGGCGACCGGGCTGGTGATACAGCGAGACAGTTACCGCCCCGGTGGTGTGGACGACCGCGTTGGTGACCAGTTCGGATGCCACAACACCGACAGTGCAGGCAGTGTCGTCGTCCAGGGGGACGCCCCACGCCCGGGTCTTCTCAACGATCGCGCGCCGGGCAGCAGGAACCTCGCTGCTGGTGCCCGTGATGTCGAAGCGGGTGACGAGCGTAGGCATGGCGGGCATGGCGGACGCCTCCGAAAGGGACGAGGGCGGCCCCGTCCCCGACGGGGGACACGGGGGCGGGACCGCCGATCTGGCAGCCAACCGGAGCAGAAACGCTGCGGTTCTCTCGCTCCGGGCCGGCAGAACATAAGTCAACGCCGTGACCCGGGCCCCATGTGACTCCAGCCAGTGACTCCAAGATGGAGTCACCGCGTCCTCATGGGTCATAACCTCGAAATACACTAAGAGGGGGCACTTTTGAAGGGCCGACAGCAGCAGGATCTACGCGAGGTCGTCGCCGGGCTGCTCGGTGATCCACGCCTGCTTGCCGCGTGTGCGGAGCGCGACATGGGGGCCCTGTTCCGGCTGCTCAACCACCGCGGCGTCAGCACCCGCCGCATCGCGGCAGCGGTGGACATCACGCAGGGGCGACTCTACGACTACATGAACGGCAAGAGCCGAGTGGAGAAGCTCTCGGTCTTCGAGCAGATCGCCGACGCCCTCCAGATTCCCGGCCACCTGCTCGGGCTCGCGCGCCGCTCATGGGAACCCCAAGCCCCGACACCGCAGAAGTCTGTGGAGATACCGCCGAACGGTGACGACCTGGCCGCCATGGATGCGTTCCGCGATGCAGACCGGCAAGCGGGCGGCGGCCGGCTGTACGGAGCCGTCGTCCGCCATCTGCACAACGACGTTGGACCGCGGCTCGTCGATGCCCGCTCTGGGCTTCAGATCTTCGCGGCCGCCGCGGCCTTCACCGAAATGGCCGGCTGGATGGCCCATGACACAGGACGCGATGAACTCGCCCAGCAGCACTTCGACCGTTCCCTGCCCCTCGCCCGGACCTCGGGCGACCTGACCTTGGCGGCCAACATCGCGGCGAGCAGCAGCCATCTCGCCCTCCAGACAGGTGATCCGGCCCAGGCGGCGCACTTGGCTCGGACCGGCCTCGAAAATTTGGCCCACGGTCGGCGGATCCCGTCGCTGACCGCAAGGCTGCACACCATGCATGCCCGGGCCCTCGCCGCCACGCAGCAGCACGACTCCGCGGTGCGCGCACTCGACACGGCCCACACGGTTCTCGGAACATCGGTGGAGGCAGAACATCCGTGGATCAGCCCGTTCGACGCCGCCGCGCTCGCGAGTGAAGCCGCCCTGGTCATGCGGGACCTGGAAAGGTACGCCGAGGCTCTCGCCCATGCGGAGCAGGCAATCAGTCTCCGGGAGAACGGCCGGGCACGGTCACTGGCACTGAGCCGCATCACCCTCGTCGGCATCCACGTCCACCGCGCCGACCTCGACGCCGCCGTCCACTTCGGGCTCACGCTGCTGACGATGAGCCCCAACCTCAGCTCCATCCGAGTCGTCCACCAACTCGACGAACTGCGCGCCATGCTGGAGCTCCACCGGGATTACCCACCCGTGCGTGACTTCCTGGCTCGATTCGATGACGCGGCACGGGCCAGAATGCTGTTGCTGGCCGACATCATCACGCCCCACAGCGGAGGCACCCTTCCATGAGGCCCACACCCGCAGACCCAGCCGCCTGGAACGCCTACCTGGCCGAGGGCAACGCCACCCAGGCCCGCAAGCGCGTCTCCGCCGATGTCCTGCTGCGCAATGGCCAAGGCCACGTTCTGCTGGTGAACCCCACGTACAAGCCCGCATGGGATCTGCCCGGCGGCATGGTCGAGGCCAACGAACCTCCCGAGGAGGCAGCAGTCCGAGAGCTGAAGGAGGAGCTGGGACTCCACGTCACTCTGCGGGGGGAGTTGGTCGTGGACTGGGTGGGGCCGCACGGGCCGTGGGACGACCAGCTGGCGTTCATCTTCGACGGCGGCATCATCGACGAAGAAGCGGCTGGCGCGCTGCGGCCGCAGGACGAAGAGCTTGCCGAGCTCGCGTTCTTCTCCCCCACGGAAGCCGGAACACTGTTGCGGCCACGGCTTACCCGCCGCTTCGAAGCAGCTCTCGCCGCCCTCTCAGACGGTCGGCCACGCTACCTCCGCAACGGCGCCTCCCCCTGGTAGCCCTGCCGTGCTCCTCGTCCGCAGGTGGTCTCTCTCGCAGTTCCCGAGTTCCCGACACCGACGAGCGGTGGTGGATCGGTCTTATCCAGCGACGTATGCGACAGCATCGTGGCTATGGATGCTTTCGAGGTTGCGGATGCGCACCGAGTGGCGAAGGCCTCGATCCCGGCACGCAAGGCTGACGTCGCGGGCCATGTCCTCAACGAATACAGGGTGGTCGTACGCCTGCATGGTGAGGACACGTTCGTCTGCGCGCTTGACCAAAGGCACTACAGGCGCCGAAGCGGAGGACGTCAACAACCGCACGGCGCTCTGGACCGGCAGGGGGTATGGGGAGTCTCCCTGGCCCGTCACGTTGAGCGTGATCCGGCTGCGCTGATTGTGCGCACCGTAGTCGGAGATTGCCTTCGAACATGGACAGAGGCTGGTGACCTCACTGGTCACTGCCGTTACCACGGTCACGTCACCGTTGTCCCAGTGCCCTTCGATACGGACGTCGTGAACCTGTTTCGACTCACGGCCGCTGGCTGGCGCTACAACGGTCGTGCTGATAGGCATGGCCACCGTCACAGTAACCGCGGGCGCATCCAGCAGATCCGCTCCGGCCTTGAGGACCTGCGGCAACTGCCGGGGGTCGAACCTCTGAAGGTGGTCGTGCGCGAGGGCGACCATGCGGCTCATGTGCGTGCCACGGCGGTCGTGTTGGAGCCGCACGGTGATTGCGATGTCCGCGATGCCGTCCTGACGGAGGTAGCCGTCCTCGAAGTACACGGGATAGCGAAGGCCACTGATGCCGACCTGATCGAGTTCGATGCCCCGAGAGTCAGTCTCATTCTGAATGTCGTGCATGCTCACTCGCCCCGATAAGTGCAACCGGATGTGCACGTCTCGCGGACGGTGAGGGCTGAGAGGGCGGGCAGCGTCGGCTGCAGCCGCTCCCAGATCCAGCGCGCGAGAACCTCGCTGGTCGGGTTCTCAAGGCCCTCGATCTCATTGAGGTAGTAGTGGTCCAGTTGAGCTTCGAGCGGCTTGAAGGCTCGCTTGACGTCGCCGAAGTCCATGACCCAGCCAGCCTCGGGGTCGACGGGAGCCTCTACATGGACGATGACCTTGTAAGAGTGGCCGTGCAGGCGCGCGCACTTGTGGCCCTCTGGAACCTTGGGCAGGCGGTGCGCTGCTTCGAACGTGAACTCGCGAAAGATTTCCATTACTGAATTCCCAGATACTTGTGCGTCTGGAGAGAGAGGATCCAGCGCGGGTTCTTCATGCAGTAGTCGACTGTGGCCCGGGTGTTGGCTTCTGCGTCGGGCCCGTCCATGGGCTGGAGGCGGAAGAATTGGAAGTCGAGGTGCTCGAACTGGCCCGGGTCTCCGCCCAACTGCGGGTAGACGAGCTTCAACTCGTCGCCGCTTGTGACGACCAGGTCAGAGCCGATCTTCGGGCTGACGCAGAGCCAGTCGATGCCCTGTGGCGGTACGCGGGTGCCGTTCGTCTCCACCGCAACTTCGAAGCCCCTGGCGTGCAGAGCTTCGATGGCTGCCTCGTCAAGCTGCAGGAGCGGCTCGCCGCCGGTGCACACCACAAAGCGGTGTTCCGCGGAGGTTGAAGGCCACGCCTGCTCGACGGCTCGGGCAAGGTCATCAGGGGACGCGAACCGGCCGCCACCTTCGCCGTCAGTTCCAACGAAATCGGTATCGCAGAACTGGCAGATCGCCCGATGCCGATCCTTCTCAAGTCCTGTCCAGAGATTGCACCGCGAGAAGCGGCAGAAGACAGCGGGCCGGCCCGCATGGCTCCCTTCGCCCTGCAAGGTGTAGAAGATCTCCTTGACCAGATAGGTCATTCTCAGACGCCCTGGTACTGCACGGGGTCAGTGGTACCAGCCTCAGCGAAGCCCTTCAGGCGGAGCAGGCAAGTCTCGCAACGGCCGCAGGCCCGACCCTGCTCGTCCGGGTCATAGCAGCTAGAGGTCTGGGAGTAGTCCACGCCCAGGCGCAGGCCCTCGCGAACGATGTCGGCCTTGGACATCGCGATGAGGGGGGAATGGAGCTTGAGCTCCTGAGTTCCCTCAAGGCCAGCCCTGGTCGCAAGGTTCGCCATCCTGGCGTAGGCGTCCATGTACTCAGGACGGCAGTCGGGGTAGCCGCTGTAGTCGACGGCGGTCACGCCGGTGAAGATGTCGCTCGCACCAACGGTCTCCGCGTAGGCCAGGGCGAATGACAGGAAGATCGTGTTACGTGCCGGCACGTAGGTGATGGGCACGCTGCTGTCTGCGTCACTGTTGCTGGCATCGTCGAGCGAGTCGTGCTTCGGGACGTCGATATCAGCAGTAAGGGCGGAGCCACCGAAAACTCGCAGGTCGATGTCTGCGATGACGTGGCGGGCTACGCCCTGAGTCTCTGCCACGCGCTTGGCGGCTTCCAGTTCCACACTGTGCCGCTGGCCGTACCGGAAGCTGAGCGCGTACGGCGTGTAGCCCTGGTCCTTGGCGATGGCCAGAACTGTCGTCGAGTCCAGGCCGCCGCTCAGTAGAACGATCGCGGGACGTCCCATGCCTTGCTCCCTAGTTAGCTCTGCGTGTACTGGTGCACCCTAGCGCCAAAACTGACGGGTAGAGTAACCGCGATAAGTTACTAGTTAAGGCCGTCGGGAGTCGAGCTGCGTGAGGCAACTATCGTTGGTGGTCACTTGCACGGACCGTAAGGCCGCTGTGCCGGAGGCCACGCTCCATGCAAGATCGCTACCGGCCGGCAGCGTGAAGGAACGCTCCGCAGCGTGGAGAGAGCGCGTCGAGACGGCTTCGAACGCGAAGCCTCTAAGCGAGCTCTACCGGGGCGATCACTGGACACAGTCCCGTCGGCTAACTGCAACGGCCAAGAAGGTCGGATTTGAAGCGGAACTGTGGGTGGCGTCGGCTGGCCTCGGCCTCCGGTCAGTATCGGCGGCGGCGCCTGCCTACGCGGCGACCTTCAGTACGCGACATGCCGACTCCGTCGCCGCCTCTACGGCTGACAGCGCCCAGTGGTGGGGGCACCTTCAGGAAGGAACTGGCCGCAAGACCCTGGAGGAGCTGGGGCGACAGGGTCCGGTCCTCATGGTCCTGTCCGAGGTGTACGCAAACGCCATGAAGGCCGAGATCCACGCGCTGGCCAGCGTTGGGGGCGAGGTCCTGCTGGTTGGAGGCGTCGAGGAGGTCCCCGGCATCCAGAGAGTCGCCTCCAACGCGGGTCTGCGACGCACGCTCGGCGGCACTTTGACGAGCCTGAACGTGCGCATGGCCGCCTCATGGCTTGAGCACTGCGAGGACGGCAGGCTGACCTCGACTGCCACCCGTGACTCGTGGCAGCAGTGGGCTTCCGGCGTAGCTGAGCCTGAGCGGTACGACCGGAAGCCGATGTCCGACGAGGACGTCATGGCATTCATCAAGCGAGAGAACGCGTCACATCCGGGCATCTCGCGGTCGCGACTCCTGCGTGTTCTGCGTGACGGCAACCAGGCATGCGAGCAGAGCAGGTTCGCCAACTTGTACATCCGAGCTATGGGGGAACGGTGACAGAGAACCTCATCAAGCGCAGAGCCCTGCGCATTGAGCAGAACCCGAACATTCCCCTGTATCTGTTTGCCCTGGAAGCGCGAGAAGTCGATCTCGTAGCCGATGTTGCACGGATCTCCCGGGATGAGGCTGGCAAGCTCTTCGGCTATCAACGTCCCGAAAAGAAGCAGCACGTTAAGCAAATTTTGGAATACCTCGACGGTGAGGATGTGCTGTTCCCGAATGGGCTCATCCTCGCCCTGCCCACCACGGTGCGGTTTAAAGGTAGTCGCGGCCCCAACCCAAGCGACGGACTGGCAACCATCGGAACTCTTGAGATTCCGCTGCCGGAGTCGCGGGACGCGCCTCGTCCGGCTCTGATCGTTGATGGTCAGCAGCGAAGCCGCGCGCTTGCACTCACTCGGCGATCCACCTTGCCGATCACGGTTGCGGGGTTCGTGACCGAAGATCTTGACATCCAGCGCGATCAGTTCCTGCGCGTCAATACGGTGTCTCCACTTCCGAGCAATTTGGTATCCGAACTCCTCCCGGAAGTTAACACCCAACTGCCGACCAGGCTGTCCGCCCGGAAGCTCCCCGCGATCCTCGTTAACGCGCTCAACCAGGATAGTGACTCGCCTTTCAAGGGGCTCGTGAAGCAGGCGTCGACGACTCCCGATAAGAAGTCGGACACGGTCGTCAAGGACAACAGTCTCATTACTGCGATCACTGAATCATTGTCACCTTCCGGTGTCCTCTTCTCGTACAAGAATCTGTCCAACGGAACTACTGACACCGCGGCCATTAGGAAGATTCTCGTGGTCTACTGGACTGCAGTAAGGGAGACTTTCCCTGAAGCCTGGGGGCTCCCTCCAGCCAAGAGTCGCCTTATGCATGGTGTCGGAATCAGGTCGCTGGGCCGTCTCATGGACCGGGTCATGGAGCGAGTTCTGTTTGATGCCGATATCGACTCGCCGGATATTAGCGACAGGGTCATGGCTGAACTGGCGCTCATTAAGCCGCACTGTCATTGGACCAAGGGGCGCTGGCCTGAAATCAACACCCCTTGGAACGAGTTGCAAAACACTCCCCGCCATATCAGTATCCTGTCAAACTTTCTGATTCGCGTTTATCGCGATTCGAGGATGAGTGCTTCGTGAAGTTCTACTTCCCTGATAGCCAAGATCAGATCTATCCCAGGTATGACTTCATCAACGATGAGTACCCGGATCAGCGGCATCGGCAGAGGGACGATCTGTATGCCCATCAGGCAGTAAAGCCCGCGCCCTACGACGGGATACTGGTCAGCAAGGCCATCGTGGATGGGTCGGTTAAGGGGGCTGGGAAGTACAGCGCCCCTCAGAGGGACCGGCTCTACCGAGACGGAGTGAGAACCTTTTTCGGGCTGCCTGACACGATGGAAAGCCTCGGCGACTGCGGATCCTTCAACTACATCAATGAAGAGCGCCCCCCGTACAGAGTTGAGGACGTTCTCCACTACTACACGGAGTGCCGATTCAACTCAGGAATCAGTATCGACCATGTGATCTTCGGCTATCGACCTGATGCCTCTGAAAAGGACGTTGATCCGACATGGGTGAAGCGTCGCGAGATTTCGCTCGAGTTGGCAGAGCAATTCATCGAAGCCACCAAGAGTCACAATCGCCTGGTCACTGACAGGAAGCAGCATCTGGAACCGGTTGGTGCGGCGCAGGGATGGAGTCCGGCCAGCTACGCGGACAGTGTCGCCCAACTCCAGAAAATGGGCTACAAGCGGATCGCCCTGGGTGGCATGGTTCCGCTAAAGACGCCGGAAATCCTCGCTTGCCTCGAGGGGATCTCTGAAGTTCGCAAGAGTGGCGTCGGGTTCCACCTCCTTGGAATCACCCGTATCGACAGCATGGAACGCTTCGTAAAGTATCACGTCACCAGCTTCGACAGTACATCAGCATTCCGGCAAGCCTTTATGGACGAGAAGAACAACTACCACGCCGCCGACCGGTCATACCTGGCTATCAGAGTTCCCCAGGTGGACGGGAACCCCACTCTTAAGCGGCTGATCTTGGCAGGAGTGGTGTCGCAGTCGGCGGCCATTAAGGCCGAACGTGAATGCCTCAAACTGCTGCGCCAGTATGAAGCCGACGAGAACTTCGACGTGCAGGAGGTCATGGATGCCTTGTACGCCTATCAAGCCCTCCTCGGTGACGACAAGAAACTGAAGAAGGTCGAGCACTACAGGGAAACCCTTGTCGACCGCCCTTGGGAGCACTGTCGATGCGAACTCTGCAAGAAGCACAAGATCGACATGGTTATCTTCCGTGGAACAGAGCGAAATAAGCGTCGCGGGTTCCATAACATGACGGTACTCGAAGCCAAGATGCGCAAGCTGCCGCTCACATAATCGCCCAGATCGCGCATAGCACTCAAAGCAACTTAAACAGGAGATGATGTGGCCGACCGCTACGTTCTGAAGGTTCCCGCCCTCAAGGTGCTCCAAGGCGACAAGGAGATCTACTGCTTCGCTGTCGACGGCAAGAAGCTGGAAGACTTTGCCGCCGTCTCGCGCATCCGCCGCGACAGCCAGAAGAAGCTGCAGGGGTATCAGCGGCCTGAGGTCCAAAGCCACATCCGCTCGATCCGGCGCTACCTTGAGTCCGAGGGGGCGATGCTTCCCAACGCCCTGGTTCTCGGTTTCGATGATCGCGTCACGTTCGAACCCGCGGTCCGCGGCGGCAGTGTGAGCTACTCCATCCCCGGCGAATTGATCATCCCGGTCGACGAGTCGCTGCCTGACGAAGAGAAGCCGGCCTGGCTCGTGGACGGTCAGCAGCGCAGTGCGGCCATCAGGGATGCTGACCTCGCAGAGTTCCCCGTCGCAGCTGTGGGCTTCATCGCCTCTCAGGAAGAGCAGCGGTCGCAGTTCATCTTGGTCAACTCGACTAAGCCACTGCCCAAGGGGCTCGTGTACGAACTGCTGCCGGAAACCACTGGCAAGTTGCCGCGCTCGTACGCGCGCCGCCAGCTCGCTGCGAAGATCATGGTCCTGCTGAATATGGGGGACGGTCCGTTCTGCGGAAGGATCAGCAGCCCCACATCGCCTACCGGCAATATCAAGGACAACAGCATTCTGAGGATGCTGGAGCACAGCATCTACGAGGGCGCCTTGTACCAGTACCGGAACGCTGAGGACGGCACCGGGGACGAGGACGCGATGCTGGCGCACCTTCTGTCCTTCTGGACGGCAGTGGAGAACCTCTTCGAGGATGCGTGGAACAAGCCTCCCAAGGAGTCGAGGTTGACCCATGGTGTGGGCATCCAGGCCATGGGCTATGTCATGGACCGACTCACCACAGGCGTCCCCTTCGACAAGGTCAACTGGGACAAGACCCGCATCACCCTGCGCCGACTCGAGAAGCACGTGGCCTGGACTTCCGGCACGTGGAAGTTCTCGGATGGCCAGGAACGCAGCTGGAACGGTCTCCAGAACACGGCCAACGACGTGCGGCTGCTCAGCACCCACCTGCAGGCCCTAGTCAGCAAGTAGCCAAGTTCTGCGGCATCATCTGGTGGTCTCCCCGAACAGCTCGGGGAGACCACCAGTGCGTCAGACCCTCTCGGCGATCGTGCGCCGTAGACCTCGCTCTGCTGCGCGCAGGAGAGACGCCGAGCCACTGCCATTCGCGTACTCGATCGGCACGTCATTGCCAGTGTGCTGAGTGATGAAGCCGGTGGCGGCGTGCTTGGCGCAACGCGTCGCTAGAACGACCACGTCCGCCCTGCGAGCCTTCTCTCGCAACTGCGGCGTGCCAACGTGGTCATAGGCAGTCGCGACCTTCACAGCAGGAGCGATCTTCTGCAACTCCTCCCGGCACCGGGTAAGTACCGCCTCGTCCAGGGAGTACAGGAGCAGCGTCGAAGGTGGCATCGACGCCAGGGGGTCATCCTGCACACCCTCCTCTGCGGGGACAGCCCAATCGAGACCGTCCAGGCCAAGTTCATGAGTGAGCCGCTGCGCGAAGGCCAGGTCAGCTTCCGCAAGGCGGTGCCGGTGAACGGACAACGGTGCGAGGAGATCGACACACAATCTCTCACGGGCGTCTACGTCAGGGCACGCAGCAAGAAATAGGCGGTCAACGAAGTCCAAGGCGGCCGAGGCCCGTTCGGGAGCGATCCACCGACTGCACTCCGAGCTAACGTCCTTGAGGATCTCTCCGTAGGTGTCGGCGGCGGGCGAGGCCCGGAGAGCGATGTCCATCAGAGCTTGCAGCACAGCCAGATCACCCGGGCCGTAGCGGCCGAAGGCCACGGCATTGCGGATGAAGGCATGCGCGCTCTTCGGCGCCGGCTCGTCGTAACCCACGGCATCGAGGAACGAACCAACAGCACGCCACAGTTCACCCGCCGCGCCATCGCTCAACCCGTCCAAGAACTCCGCCAGAACGTCATCGTTCTGCGCCGGGGAGGGCCACAGCGCCCACACTTCGTCTTCGACGGCCTGCTTGCCCACCGGGCTTCCATCAGCAAGCGCAGAGAACAACTCTGGCCAAGACTCGACGGGCACGCCTGCATTAGCGTCAGGGGGTACCTTCGAGGATGCTTCGTCCCTCGCATCAGGAACCGGCATAGCCGCCAGACGCTCGGCCTCACTCAGAACGAGCGCCGCGATCTGGGGCGCCTGATCCAGTTCCTCGACGGCCGCCAATGCCCGGCGAGCAACTGTCACATCATCGAGAATCACGGCCGCAAGCAAGACGACGGTCATCGCCTGAGGACCATACGACCGGGGATCGCCGCCAAGCAGTTCAGGGACCACCCTGCCGTGGGCGATGAGACCCTCTCTAGCCGCGTCGAGGTCTCGCGTAGCGAGAGGCTCCTCGAGGGCCACCGTGTAAACAGCGTTGAGAATGGCGGCCTTCACCGCAGCGGGTGGATCCTGGTGCACGATGTCCGGCAGGTTCGGAAATGCGAGAACCTTGTTGCTCACTCCGAGGCGATCCAGGCGCTTGAGCCTGAGATGCGCCAGGTTCGTGGCGGTGAGTCCACCGGCCGCCGCCAGCTGCTCGAGTAGATCCTGGGAAGCTGCTTCACCGCCCGCCGCGAGAGCAGCATCGAACTCCGCAATGAGACGACCGATGGGTTTGACTGCACGCCACAGGCGAGGAGGGCGGCTTGTGTAGGTCTTCTGCATCAAGAGCAATGCGTCGGTGAGGCTCTGTCGGTAACGCGAGGGCTGCGCGGTTGTCAGCCTGAAGGTCACGCGCTCGCCGGCGAAGTCCAAGATGGCACGCTCTACCGGGTCATCCGGGTTGAGCCGGGCTGGGCGCAGCCCGCCACGCTCCATGTCGC
The DNA here is from genome assembly GCF_032436795.1 of Streptomyces sp. P9(2023). NCBI lineage: Bacteria > Bacillati > Actinomycetota > Actinomycetes > Kitasatosporales > Streptomycetaceae > Streptomyces > Streptomyces sp. P9(2023). The sequence continues at coordinate 100,819 of NZ_JAUPWM010000008.1, read as the reverse complement.
AATAGATGTACGTCGGCCCTGCGAAGGCTTCGATCAACTCAGCTGTCTTCGTTACGTCAGCCTGGTCGCGTGCAATGGCGTACATGGCGAATTGTTGGCTGTCGGCGTCCCACCGCGGCAGGACGATAGGTGCATCGCCGCCGTTCAGCAAAACGCTGACGAAGGGCTCGGTGCGCTCCTTGTGAGTGTAGTCCGGGCGCATGTCCGGCCAGGCGTCGTTTCCTGCTCCAAAGAATGCTCTGAGGAAGGCCTGGATACGTTCCGACGTCCAGTGTTTGGGCTGAGTCATGCGGCATCTCCCCACCGCTCGGCCAGGTCCAGGCGTGCCTGGGCAGCGGCGTCACTACCTGCCGTGTAGGTCACTCTCTCGTCGTTCTTCGCCATGCCGCGAACGGTGAAGTTCATCGAGCCGCTGAGCATCCAGTCGTTGCCGCACAAGGTCTTCTCGTGGATGTTCGGATCCTGCGCCAAGTGGACACGCTCCGGCGCTGCTGCCTTCGTGAGGCGGCGCAGGAAGTCGTCGTTGTGTGCGTCGGGGCGTGTAACCACGTGGACCTTCGCGCCACCGTGGGCGATGCGGGCGATGGCATCGGATAGGCGACAACTCTGTGGTGGAACATCGCCGAACAGCGCATCGTACGAACCGTGGCTGTTGTCGAGGACCTGGACATCGGTGATCCACGGTGACACCAGCCACAAGTGATCGCTAGGAGCAATAAACTCCGCGATCAGAGCCGAGGTCAGCATGGTGTCGACGCGCACAGTGGTGTGTAGCCCGGTGCGGATCGTGCGTTCCTGGGACTTCACTGCGAGGCCTCCCGCAACTCGATGCGGACCCGGAGTTCGTGCTGCTGACGGAGGATTCCGCAAACCTCTCCGTAGACGCGCAGTACGTCCCGGTCAATGTGGGTGACAGGAATCTGCTTCAAGGCTTGCGCCATTGACTGCTCCTTGCCCGCCGGGCAGATCAGATCGACGGCAGAGGTCTCTGCGAGACGCTTGCAGTAGGACTCAACCCAGGCAGGCTGCGTCACATCGACCTCGGGCAGCCGGTCATCGTGGGCGGCCTGGACCAGAAGCCGTTCCAGTACCGGGGACTTGGCGTACGGCTGGTAGTGCTTCAAGTCCTGGGTACGAGCCTGGTGACCCCGAGGCCACAGGAGGCTGAAGACCTGGTCGGCGCTGAGCGAACGGACTCCGGGCAGTTCGAGTTGCTTCGATCCCACGGCGTAGGCCACGACGCGTGCGTCGACTTCAATCCCCAGACGCTCTTCGAGTGCAGCCCAGGCTCTTACGAGAGCGAGAGCCGCGGCGTCGATGTCGGGCCCGGAGCCCGGGCGCAGCAAGCGTGTGGACAAGGCCGCGACTGCCGCATGCCGAGGCGGGCCGTCCAATCGAGCCCATGCCTCCCGCAGATCACCGAGTGCGTCCTGGGCTTGCTGCGCCGGCACGTTAGCGCGAAGTGTCGCCATGGCACGTGCGGCGGCACCGCCTGGTTCCTCAGTGACGTGCTCGAGGAGACGCGTCAAAGTGGCATCCACATACTCAAATTCACTGGGCGCAAGGCTGTTCGTCACAAGTCCCCAGAACCGTCGAGGATCCGCCGAGTAGTAGTCGATCAGCTGCTCGATCACGCCGAGGCCCCCGACGGAGGTCTCGCTGAGCCAGATGGTCGTCAGCCCGTCCGGTTCGTCGGCTGGCAGTACATCGACGATGAGGTCGCCGTCTTGCGCGTTCGGGCAAGCACGCTGGGCGGCAGCCCGGATCCCGGCGGCCATGGTGTCGCGGTAGGCCCGCCGCGCCAAGTCAGCCGTGTCAGCGGACACGTCCTCGATCACAAGGAGGTTAGCTGCTCGGTTAAGAGCCGCGATGACCGTGCCGTGGGTGACCAGTGTGCTCAGTTCCGCAACAAGGCGGTCATTGTCCATGTGCTCCTCGGACAAGTCGGCATCGCGATAGAGCACCTGGAAGATTCTTGCCAGGTCCCTGCTCCAGCCACCACTCGCGAGGAGCGTGCGGATCTCCTCGTTCGTGCGCTCGGCAGCCAGACCAGCCAACGCGAACGCCGTCAGGTAGATCTGAGCGAGTCGCTCCCGCTGGAAGAAGTTCGAGATATCGGCGAGTTCTGGATCTTCTTGAACCGCGTGTGAGAACGCAAGGGCCCGCCATTGCGGCTGGGCCAGGTACTGCTTGACCGCCGGGTCTTCGACGTTCAAAGGACGCAACCTAAAGCAGGCAGCATCGACGCCGAGGCGGAAACCGAGGGCAGCTGGCTTACCGCGGAGTTCGTAGCGGACGGACTGGTTCTCGCTGTCCTGGCGTTCACGGCGGACCGTGCACTCGGCACCGATCGTCATGCGCCGCACCTCGACGGGGTTCCCAGCGGCGTGTGCCGCGAAGCTGACGGCGTCGATCCGCCGCTGCCATGGGGACGGTTTCGGCACCATCCCTTCGTCGAACGGAACATCGTTAGGGACAACAACCTGTGTACCCCACACCGGGACGCCCTGCGACTGGTCAATGATGTCGCCATCTGGCTCGACCAGCCCTATCCGCTTCGGCCTGACGACCTCGAATTCCGCCCCGCCGTGCTCATGGGGCCGCCAAGGGCCCTCGGGCATCCCATCCCTCACGAACTGGGTGAGATTCAGAACGTCACTGCCTTCGGAAGGGAGAGGAAGCCACGTGCGATGGTCATCGCTCAAGTACCCGAATCGTCGGCTGACTCGGCCGGGTACTGCCTCCGTCAGGGCTCTCCCGATCGGCATCGGCTCGACGGCTCCATCTCCGTCGTCAAAGGGGAGTTCCAGATCGACCTCTGGAAGATTCAAGGGCTCAAACAGAGCTCGAGTGATGTACTCGGGCAGCATGGCGCCGTTCACGGCGCCAGCGTCAGTCACCAGTGGTTTCCAACCGGAGTTGAGCCGTCGTAGTGCGGTGGGCGCCACGGCTAGTAGCAGCGACCGTGGCTGTTCCCACAACACGGCCTGCGCTTCGTCGGCAGGGAGTTGCAGCGCCCTGGTGAGGTGCTTTGCGAACTGGTCCTGAACACGGCTGTCGTTCAGCAACTCATCGAAAACCTGGATGAGGGCCTTGTGCTCTGCCTCATAGCGGGGATTCACTGCTCCCGCCGCCGGTGCTTTCAGGAGTTTGCGCGGGTCTGCATTCCGGACACCCTTGCTGCGCAGTCGGCGCCCTGCCCAATCGAGAAGAGCCTGGGCTCCTTGGATCTTGAGGACATACCGGTTCCGCAGAGGCAGTTTGATCGCCGCGACCTCTGGTGCGAAGAGCGTCTCGTAGCCCTGGTAGGCGAGGCGATCACGACCGTAGTCAGAGAGGGTCACGACGGTCACTGGCCGCGTCCCCCGAGCACGACCAGCACGTCCGCGGCGCTGGATGAAGGAGGCGGCATTGCGAGGTGCCTTGTGCTGAAGCACGAAGCCAACTCGGGGGTCGTTGAACCCCACCTCCAGGGAGGCGGTGGCGATAGTCAGCCTGGCGTTGTGGTTAACGCCGGCGTCCTGCGAAGACGTGCGACCAATGATCAAGTGGTGCATGCGCAGGTCGGGAGCGAGTTCGTTCCCAATCTTCTCCACGAGATCCCATGACTGGCCCTCGTTGTACCGGGCCTCGGGCTCAGGCCGTGCGCGTGAGCGGAGCCCGGCAAGTACTTCACCACGTCGGCTCATGCGACCGAAGTGGTCCTGGTCGCCTTCCGCGTCGCGTAGGTACTTATAGAAGCGGTTGGTGACGTCCAGGTCGTCGGTGAACAGGAATCCGGTGGATCCGTACAGAAAGGTCTCGTCACTTGGGTCGAGCACTCGGCCGAAGAGCATCGCGGTCTGGATGGACGTCGACAGCAGGCTGGCCCCTGCCACCGGATCGCCGCGCAGGGCCAGCGCGTACTCGCGGCCCTCCTCCACCATGCTGTCCTCGGACGGAGCGATGGAGTCGATGTCGGCGAGGCGTAGGCCGACGAGTTGGGCGAAGAACTCTTTGGCGTCGCGAAGCGTGGCACTCAGGCCAACGAACGTGACAGGTTTGCGGGCTGCCTCACGCCACCTGCGAAGCAGGTAGGCGACTTGGGCACCATGCACGCCGGAATAGGTGTGAACCTCGTCGAGGAGCATCAGCGAAGGAACCTGCCCGCCTCTCCAGCCTAGAAGGCCTTCGAGGAAGCTGTCCGCGCTGCAGTTGTTCAGCATTTCGGTCGTCGTGAACAGCAGATCGGGTGGACTGCTCCGCAGGGATTTACGAGTGAGGGCAAGCCGCCCGTCCGGCACCTCATGCTGGCAGCGCCAGCAGACGAGCCGCTCGATGTCGGCCGCGCGGTCCTGATCGGACCACACCAACTCACCGTTCTCGCATTCGTCGTTGGGGCACGGAAGGAAGGGGCAAATGAACCCGTCTTGGAACCGCTTCCAACGACCTGATCCCCTGCCCGCGGCTAGCCGTCGGGGATCGTTGGAGTCGTTCGGGGTGCTTCCATAGAGAGCGCCAATGCGAAGGTAGCGCCTCCCCTGTTGCGCAAGCGCCTGTTCAACCTTGCTGGCTTCGGTGACGGCGTCTTTGAGTTGGTCGCGCAACAGTTCAGTACGCGGGTACAGGGCCAGAGTGTGGACGCTGCCCGGAGCGTGTGCTGCCATCGCGGCGAACGCGGGCAGGTAGAACGAGAGTGTCTTGCCGCTGCCGGTGCCGGCCCCGACAATGATTCCGCTGGACTTGTCCTGGTGGGCAAGTGATTCATAGACGGCCTGGGTCGCTTCCAATTGGAAGCCTGCCAAGCTCTTTCCGCCCAGATAGGCCTTTGCTACCTGGTCCTGGAGGCCTCCCCAACTAGGCGAAGTCCCCAACTCCTTGAGCGCCGCTGAGGCGGAGATGTCACGTTTGGGGTAGCGCCGGTAGCGCGTGTGCAGCCGATAATCGGCAACAAGGCGCCTTCCTTGACGCCACCATCCACTCGGTGCCTCGTCTGCCCAGTCGCCCCGAGGACGGAAGAGCTGGCGAAGTCCGGCTGTGAGCCGAAGCGACTCGGCGAATCGAGTGCGATAGCGCGCTGGCCCGTCATTCGGCCAGGGCACCTTCCAGACCAGGGCGAGGCCGCGCATCTCCTGGAGTACGTCATGAGGTGAGACGTTCTCCGGGGCTTTCGGATGTTCGCTGAGAACAGACTCGATACATTCGACCACGTCGTCCTCAGAGAGCGCACCCTCCGTCACGCCCCACGAGAGCAATGGCAGTTCAAGGTCTTCCAAGCGGTTGAGGAGCTCATTGGTGAAGTCCTGGTCCATGCTGCGCTGGTTCACGAGCCCTTCCTCTTCAGGCTGATGTGGGCATCCATCCCGTATTCACGGATGAGCGCGATCTCTTCGTCAGTGATGTCGCGTAGCGTGAGACCGGACTGCTCGCGCAGCCGATCCAGCAGAACGGCTAGTGCCTGAGGCGGGTCTTGAGCGTCCTGAAGTAGTTCAGCCAAGCCGGCATGCGTGACGGCAAAGGTGGTGATGGCGTCCTTGGATGCCTTGCCCCTTGCCACGCGCTCAAGTTCGGCATGGCGGGCGGATGCCTGCTTCTCGGCCCCTGGATCGAGAAGCATCGAGATCCGCGCTACGGGCAGCTCCTCGAGTAGCTGTCCCGTCCACACGGACCAAGCGGCTTGATTCGCTTCCCCAAGACGATCAGCAACTACCTGTGCTTTCTTCTTCGCCGTGTTGAACACCTGATTGGAGGGCAGACCGCTGGGCCCCAAGCTGCGCTCAAAGCCCGCTCTCCCGTCATCGATGCCGGACAGGTCGATGTCCAGGCCCGCGCCACGGGCCTGCAGAGCTTGAGTGACGGCCAACTGGGAGCGCAGTTGATTGAGCTGGGACCGAAGCTCCATCAACCGAGTTGAAACCCGGGTTGCCTGACGCTGGGACTCTTCGCCATCCGCGATGCGCGAGGCGTGATCTTCAAGCAGCTTTGCCTTCTCGTACACGGACATCTGGGTCACTGGCCATCAACCCCTTCGGCTACCAGAGAACGCCATTCGGCAACGAGTTCCTGTACGCCATCGGCGGCGCTCTTGGCGGCCGAAGAACTTGCCCGCATCTCAGCACCCTTCAGGGCTTCGTCGAGCCACTCATCAGCGACATACAGCAGGTTCCGAACCACCTCGATGGAGGATCCCCGGTCCTGGGCGGCCGTGCGGATGCGTGCAGTGAAAAGGGACGCCTCTGGACGGTCGTCGTCGTGGCAACGCCCCAGTTCATCCTCCAGCGCGGAGATCGTGGACCACTCCACGGCACTTGCCTGCTCAAGGAGCGAATCAAGATCGCGCGCTCGCTGAGTAGACAGCGACAAGCTGACCTCCCTGGCCCGGTCAACGGCAGACTTGATGCTGGCGAGGGTGTTCTTCCCTGGGGTGCTGCGCGGTTGCCGCAGTCGGATGTCGCGGAGCAGATCGTTGAGCATCGTGATCTGTCCGTCGATCAGGGCGGGCCATGAAACGAACGGTTTGACTGCAGGCTTGATCCATTCCGGGACGGTGCTCACTGGTGTTTCCCATGACCAGTTGGCGGCTGCCTGCTCCAGCAGAGGGACTGCCCGGGCAGCATCGATCATGCCCACGGCTCCTCTGCTGCCCTGCGAGATGCCGACCCCGGTGCGGATGCGCTTAACCAGGGCGCTGCGCGCAGCGAGGTGCTGGTTGAGTGCAACAGTCCACCGCTCAGGCCTCGACATAGTGCCGGCGCCCTTCCAGCTCTCGCCGTCGTCCACTGCAGATGCCAGCAACTCCTCGATGCTCATGCCAGGCCAGGCGCGGCCCGCAAGAACCGCTCCCAGAAGGGATGCGCGCAGGCCGACCACGAGGTCGTCGTCTGTGACCTCCAAGTTGCGCTGAACTCTGGTTGCCAACGCACGGGAGTGCTCTTCGGCGACGGTGGCCAGCCTCCGGACGTCCTCCCCACGGACCTGATCCAGCCCGTATTGCGCACGGATCAGGCTTTGGAAGAACCTACTGTTCGTCGCGCTCCGCTTGAACTGGATGGGGGCGCTGTCAGCACCGCTGATGCCTGCGACCGCGGAGCCTTCGATGCTGACGACGGTGGCATTGTTCGGCCAACCCTTGTCCTTCACACTGGCTTGCGCCTGCATGAGCGGTGTATTCCACCGGTACCGCTGGGCCACCGCAGTGGCAACGACTGTGCGGATCGTCCGAGCATGATCCTGCTTGAGGTCGTCGCCGCGGGTTACCCATTCCTCGATGTTCTGAAGGCTCCGCTGCACCGACGGTGGATAGGTCTTGTCCTCCGTCTTGGCGGTGCTCGACGAGGTGCTGGATTGCCGGGAAGGCTCTGCAGTACGTCGCGGCTGCTCAGGAAGCACCGGAGACTCGGCCGCCATAGGGCTGAGGGCGAACGCCTCCAGCACCGTGGGGTCGATTTCAATGCCCCGAGCGGCTGCATCTTCCCAGAACTCAAGTACCCGCTTGCGCCGGTCGGCGGCAACAGGATCGCTGCGCTCGACGAGTTGCTGCACGGCTGTGCTGAGGGGCTGATCGATCTCAGCAGTAGGGAATCCTTCGGAGAAGGAAGAGTCCGGGAACTCTCCCTTCCGCAGCGAGCTAGCGTGCTGAATAAGGACTGGCCGTACCACGCTTCCCAAAACGGTTCGAGGAACGAACGCCCACGGCTCGTCCTTCGAAGCAGTCGAGTGGACCGCGCGGGTCAGGGCCGACCTGTTGAAGGGGTACAGCCCGTAACCGTCAGCGGATGCCCCGAACGCATCGTGGCAACGAGCCTGCAGGGGGCACTCGTCGCATGCGTTCGTCGGCTCTGCGTCGCCTTCTTGGTCCAGTCGATCCTTGCCGACACGGGCGGCGTTGAGGTAGCGGCCCACGAATGCGGCGATCGCCTCTTCGCCGGTGTCTTCCTGGCTGAACGGCACATCCAGGTCGTAGGCGTAGCCAAGATTCGCCCGTACGCGTGTGAGGGCTGTTTCCGGCAAGTCACGGAAGTAGCCGGTGGTTACCGCCATGAGGGTGCGGATGGGGGCCAGGCGGGTGGAGCCTTCGCGGTGGGCCGCTTCCACGATGGCGTCGAGCAGGTCCTTCTGAACACCCTGGATGAGGGCAAAGTCCTCGATGAGAAGAATGATCTCCTTGTCCTGCCGGTGGTACTCCTCCCGCACAAGGGTCATAGCTTCTAGCAGGCGCCCCATGCCCAGGTTGAAACTCCGGTTAATCGCAGTCTCCAAGTGCTCGTTCAGGAGGTCGATCGCGACCTCCTGAAGTTCGGCCTTGGAACTGAGGACCTGAACCCACTTCTTCGCTAGGGCTGATGCCTTGCTGACGCCAGTGATGTCCAGCGGGAGATCATGAACGGTGAACTTCGGAGGGCGATCTCCTTCCCCCTTGGTACGGTCCCGCAGGAGGTAGGTGGCCAGTTGAGGAACAAACTTCTCCGGCCTGAGCATGAATTCACTGACGTGCGGATCGTCAAGAAGTGCCCCGAGTCCTTGAGGGCCGAAGAGTTGCCGCGCCGGCCCCGAGACCCCGCGCCCTGCCTCGGCTACAAGAGTCTCGTTGAGAGAATGGATGAGGCGCCGAGCGAGCACTGACGCGTCGATGTCAGCGGTGAACTTGTCGATCTCCGCCTTCAACTGCTTCAGTTCATCGCTGTCAGCCTGGGCGATCAGGCTTTGCACTACTGCCTTCAGGCTTGTTCTGTGCTTCTCAAGGTAGATGACCTCACGAGATGCAGGCTGATCGTCGACCAGATCAAGATGCTCGCGCACCCACCGGACGAGGTGCGACTTTCCAGAACCAGACTCGCCGACGATGGGCATGAGCAGCGCGCCGGTGTTGGACTCATGATTCAGGAAGTCATGAAGGACCGCCCGTTCATCGACCGGCTGCCCCTCGCGCACAAGTTGGCGGCCATCGAGTCGCGCTCGCTGGATCCGCAGAGGAGCGTGCGTGGCCCGGAAGACGGCAGGAGAAGGAGAGATGGCCTCGACGCCGATGGTGTTGGCGGCAGTCGCGGGGTCCCAACAGACCTTTCCGCGGAAGTCAGGCACTTGGGACCTCCTGCATCGTGATGTCGCTTACGTAGCGCGGGCTCGAAGGCTGCTCTGGGTCGGCTACCTGCAGTACTAGAGGGGCATCGGAATCGAGTTCCAGACGGAGCCATTTCTCGTCGCTACCACGCAGCAGTGCAAAGGAGAGGGCAGCGCCGGCCACACGGTCGCCGGGGTTGTCGAGTTGAAGAGCCCGCGAGTATTCGCCGCCCGGCAGCACTGGCAAGTGCTCACGGATGCTTCGGACGGCTGCTACGGCGTTAATCTGCTGGCCAGGCCGCCACAGGCTCTGAGCGACGTACCTGACAGCGGCGGTGCAGTCCGGAGTCAATGGACTACTGCCTTCCCCAGAGAGGAGGGGGCGGGCAGCGAGCCCCAACGCGGGAGCCCAGTCTCCGAACGGCCGCCAACGCTCAGCGTTCACGATGGCGGGGCCGGCCTCCGGCTTCAAAGCGTTCTGCCTGAGCTTCTGCGCTTGCTCCCAAGCCACCGGAGCCTCCATAGGATCCAGGGTGAGAAACCAGGCCAGGGCCCGAGTGAGGTCTCGGGATTCCTTCTGTTCCTCGTTGTCTCCCAAACCGCTGTTGCGTTCAGGCGCGAGCACGGCGGTGCGCAGAGCAGCGGAGAAGGCATCCCAGTCGCGGCCGTCGAGAGGTGCGGCGGGTCCGACAAGCTTCAGCTCACTGGTGGAGTCGTAAACGTGAAGCAACCCGAGTTCCCGCAGCGTCTTGATGGCCTTGCTGAACATCTCCGACGCATCGTCCTTCTCTCGGGAAGCTAGCGTGGGCGGACTCAACAGGGCACGTGCGCTGTTGAGCGATACAGGCTTCTTCGAGTGGGCCAGTAGACGGACGACTGCCCACATGGGGTCAGGGCGCGAAGCGTCGACGTTGATCAGGGCCATCAGAACGACTCCAACGCATTCCGGACGGGGAAGTTTTGAGGATGAAGAGCGGTGAAGGGCAGGGCGGGCCGCTCTGGATGCGGCATGCCCCGTGGGTGGATCAGGTACGTCACGTCTGGTGAACCAAGGCGTGACCTGAGCACGCTGTCGAGGGACGACGGATCATCGTCCAGAACCCACACGATGGGGCCGTCGTAAAAGCGCAGCAGGTCTGCGTCGGTGTCACGGATGATCGGGCGGGGTGCCACATCCTCCTGGAGGGTCTCGGCTAGGCGGGAGGTGATCCCTGGTCCGCCGATCACGTTCATGCCGCGAAGGGCCAACATCTCCAGAAGCCGGGGCACATTAACCTGGCGCTCGGATTCGGTTCCCCACCACAAGCTGAGGCATGGAGCGGTGCCGCGCATACTCCGGAGAGGATCCCGACCAGCCCTGGTCGGGGCAGGAACTAGCGGATGGGGGTCTCCTGCCAGCTTGTAGAAGCCGTTGTCTGTAGGAAGACCTGTCGATCTGCAGCTAGGGCAGCCTCGGCAGTTGATGCCCGACAGCAGCGGGGCTACGCCTCGTTGCACCCGGTAGTAGGTGCTGAGTACCTCGCCTGTGCACCGATCGCCGCGCAGCAAGGTCCGGAGATCAGTAAGTGCCGTCCTCTGAGCAGTGATCGAGCGCCGGCGCTCAGTTTCGAAGCGAGCCTGGAAGTGTCCCTCGTCGTTGGTCTGAGTGTCCGCGATGGAGACGTCGACATGTGTGGACGCCAACTCGTAGAAGTGTTTGAGGCGTTCCTGGAAGACGGCACGCGGTTCGCCTTCGTTCCGCTGGGGTGGTTCAGGGACATGGAGTTCGATGAGCCCTGCGCGCAGCATGAGGTTCAGGGTGCGAATGTTCCAGTCCCGGTTGGCCTCGGAGATGTCATGGACGTTGTCCGGGATCGAGTCGAGGTTGATGAGGTAGTGCCGCGGACGCGGATACGTCTTATCCCGGACGTCCCACATCCACCGCCATCTTGACCAGGCAGTGTCGGCCCTGATGATCGCCTGCCGGTTGATGCCCTCGGCGACGGGGAGGTCTCGGGGGGCCGATGCCAGGTAGGCCACGGACGGGCTTCCGTCCCGGCCGGTCCGCCCTACCTCTTGGTAGTAGCGGTCAACGGTTTCCGGCAGGCATGCGTGCACCACGCTGCGGACGTCGGGGAGGTCAACACCGAGGCCGAAGGCTGAGGTTCCTACGACGATGTCGTACTGGGTGGGGATGGGCCCCAAGGCGGAGCGGCCGCCCCATCCTTCTACGGCTTGTCGACGTTCGTCGGGGCTTGAATAGCCGGCGACATCGGCGACTCGCCTGTAGCCAGCTGTGCGTAGGCGATCTGCCCATGCCCGGGCGTCTTTCCGTTCTGTCACGTACAGAGCCAGTGGCTTCGGTAGCCGGTCGACGGCACGAAGGACTGCCTCCGTGCGTTCCTCTTCTTCCGTGAAGTCGTCGATGTAGTAGCTAGGCTCGTGGCGCAGCTGGGCGCCCCAGACGATCTCAGCGGGCTTGGACCCTGCGAAGAGTTTCTCGAGCGTGGTCACTTGCTGTTCGGTCAGTGTCGCGCTCATACAGACGGTGACGGGTTCACGCCCTGCAGGGGCGGTGCTCAACCAGGTACGACGGTGGACGGACATGGTTTGGAACTCAGGCCGGAATCCCTCGCCCCACTGCTCGACAAGATGCGCCTCGTCGACGACGAAGTACTGCAGGTGGCCTGCCTCGGCAGCGTCTTCGAGAGCGGACTTCAGGCCGGACACGAGCGATTCAGGATTCGTAAAGACCAGCCGCTGGTTGCCAGACCGGATGTCTTCTCGCAACTGCTGCTTGAGGTTCTCGTCCAGGTTGCCGATGTAGGCGTAGCGGCCAGTAGGGCTCTGCCGGCCGCGGGCGCTCAGCAACTCTTGGGCGCGGCGTTCCATGTCCAGGGCGAGCACAACCGTTGGCACAACAACCAGGGTCACGCCGCTGCGCTTGCTTGAGAGGAGCGCGGGAGCCTGCACGAGTGCAGTCTTTCCGTGGCCGGTCGGCAGGCAGGCGATCACAGTGCTGCCCGGTTCTGCGAGTGCTACGGCACGTGCTGCTTGGCGTTGGCCGATCGACTTGTACTCGGCGTAGTCCTCGCCGAGAGCCTGGATCCAGAAGGGGTCGGCTGGGCAGGGCTCCAATGCAAGATGTTGATGGAGGCTCTCTCCGAGGTGAATCTGCTGGAAGTCGTGCTCAGCGGCCTCGGTGGCCTTCTGGTCTGATACGTCGGGGTGCCATGGTCGGGCTGTGACCAGGACGCGACGACCAGCTGGGAGGGCGTGGCAGTGGAGTTGTTCCCACTGCAGCCGTGTGGGCAGCGGTGCGCCGAGCGGGACTTCGAGGCCAAAGTTGTTTCCGTGTGCTTGGGCTTCAAGGAGGATCTGTCGTGTCAGTGCTGCCACGTCACGCCATGAAGACCGGCGTTCCATTAGTCCTTCGAGGGTGTCCTTGAGGCGTCGCAGAGTTCCGCGGTATTCCGTGTCCTCGGACGTCGGGGGAACCAACGGCCAGGTGTCAAAGAGTTCTTGAGCCCCGGTCCAACTGTCACGCATGACGCTGGGCTCCCTTTCCCCCGCGGACAATGCACGTAGCGGACATGAGCTGTACGTTCGGCTGCGTGAGTCCGTCGATGAGCAGACTGGCGGTGTTCACGTCGGCCAGTTGGCTCTCGGTATCGCGCAGGAGACGTCCAGCAGCCCTCCGTGCCTCTGCCTGGGCCCGGGTCACGGCAAGTCGCCGGCGAGCCCGTTCCTGGGCTTCGGTGCAGAGCGCCGCCAGGTCGGTGACGCGGAAGAGTTCGTTGCGCGCGACCTTCTCGGCGGTTTCAGCAGAGTGCTGGAACTCCGACCAGCCGCCGAAGATGCCGACAAGCTCACGAACCCGCTGGTTGTTGAAGTTCCGGCACTTCCGGTTGTCGTAAGGGCTGTTCAGCCACTCGAGCGCCGTGGCGAGCGTCAACGCCTCGGTGCTCCCTGCCCGCACCCACACTCGGCGAGTGAACGGTGGAAGAAGAAGGTCAGCCTGTCGCTGCAACGTCCGGCTCACCTCTTCCGGGTTGGTCATCGTCTCTGCTGCTGCCGAAATATCGGCCTCAACAAGGAAGTCGAAGCCGAAGTAGGGTTCTGGATCCCCTGCGTGGCTGGGGTCAACGCGTTGGAAGGCTGTGGCTTGGCCGCGTTCGTCGATGGCGCTCAGCGAGGAGAGCATGTCGATGAAGGGGTTGCCGATGCGGAACACCCGGGTGCCTGGGGAGCGCAGAGCCTTTGACCGGTTGAACGTTCCCCGCGTCACGGCCGGAGTCAGCGCGGCAGTCTGTGCCAGGTACAGACGCGGTGGCACATGCGGCCGGGACTCCACGAGGTCGAAGACGGTTTCGCCGACGTTGTGAGCGGAGCGTCGGATGTTGATGCCGCCGGATCCTTCGCTCGTGTACTGGAAGGCAGCGCGTTGGATGTCCTTCCAGTTCACTTCCAGATCCCTGAGGGCCTTGGCCGTGTTGTCCTGGCCATCGGCGTCGAGGTAGATGGCCTCGAGCATGTCCATCTTCTCGATCTGCTGGCGTGCTTCGAGGAGCTGATCCTGTACGCGCTGCTGTGCGGATGCGAGCCCGGCAGGGCCGTTTTGCAGTGCGTCGGCCCAGACGGCGTCGAGGCCTTCTGCGATGGCGTCCTGCAGTGTCGACGCCGATTTCGAGAAGATGTTGTAGCCGTCGAGCAGCAGGTCCAGCCACGCTGTGCCGAGAGCTTCGTGCTCGGCGCTTACGCTGAGCACGTACTGGCTGGCGGCATCAGACTGGCTGACGGACTCGGCGCTGCGATAGCGGTCTACTCGTCCGATTCGTTGCTCAAGCTGGTTTGGGTGCCACGGCAGGCGCACATGGACGATGGCATTCGCGACCTGAAGGTTCAGTCCGTCTTCGGCGGTGTCGTCGACGACGAGGACCGACGTGCCCGCCGCTGTGCGCCATTTTGTGACCGCGTCCTCGGAAGCTGCTGCGCCGATCCGGCGGGTGTGCTCCTCAACCTGCGCGTTCCGGGACAAACCGCCTAGGCGCGCTGCGAGTTGGTGCGCCAGTGCCCCCGGACCACAGAAGACGACGATCCGCCCACCGCGATTCAGCGTCGGGATGAGGGCGTTGACCGCCGCCTTCACCCGCTGCTTTCCTTCTGTGTCGTTGAGTTGCCCTTCAAGTTCGAGGAGTGCTTGCCCCTCTGCAGGAATGAGGGTGGGGGCGGCGAGCATGGCTCGTTCTTGAGGACTGAGACCGGCTCGTTGTGCCGCTTGAGCGTCTCCGTTTACGCGCCAGCGCAAAGTGTCGGCGAAGTCATCGAAGGGCCCGCCTGCTCGGGAGGCGAGGACGCTGAGGATGCGTCCGTAGACGGTGGTCTCGCCTTCGAGGCCGGCATCGAGCAAGTGATCCGACACGCCGGTGCGCCACTCCACGAGGGCGGTTTCGACGGCGTCGAAGGTGGAGGGCAGGGTGAGAACTTGCGGGCGTTCCCGGCCGCGGACGGCGTAGGGCTCGCTCTCTTCGTCTTCGTCGTCTGGAAGCGCCACTTGGTCGCGCCGGTGCCGGATCACCCGGCGATGCAGGCGGTACGTCTCACTGATGTGCCCTCGTAGCTCCTCTACGCGCAGGGAAAGACCGTCGGCTTCCACTCCGTCACGGAGGTCATCGTCCTCGGTGAGGCACTCGACGACCCGAGCTGCAAGATTCTCGAATCCGGGGTCCTGGGGGAGGAGCCGTCGGATGTCGTCAAGCGTAGACCTCAGCAGGAAGGTGAAGGTGGCGTCCAGGGCATAGACGCTGTCCGCCAACTCGGCGCGCAGGGCATAGCGGTGTTCGAAGGCTTCGCGATCGTCCCAGCTGTAGAGGTTGGGGTCGAGCAAGTGCAGCAGCCCGAGGTGAGTGGTGTAGCGAGAAGTCACAGGGGTCGCGGACAGCAGTAGAAGCCTGGGAGCAGCGTGCGCCAAGGCGGCCAGTTCACGGTAGGGCGTGAGGTTTTCGCCGCTGTCCTGGACCAGCGCATGCGCCTCGTCCACGACGACAAGGGCACTGTCGTGGTAGGCGGACCACTTCTCCGGCGTCTCGTGCGAGGTGATCACGATCCGGGCTGACGGAAAGTCGTCGATGAAGAACTTATTGCGGAGTTCCTTGTCCCACTGGCGCCGAAGCGGTTCAGGGGCGATGACGGTTACCTGTGCCTGCGGATCATCGAGAAGCGTCTGGCGGATGACGAAGCCGGCCTCGATGGTCTTCCCCAGGCCGACCTCATCGGCGATGAGGTATCGCTGTACCGGATCGGAGAGCACGGTCATGGCTGCCCGGACCTGATGCGGAAAAATCTCGGCAGCTGAGGACAGCAGCGCCGCCATGTTCGCGCAGGCGGCTCGTTGGGCTACGAGATCTTGCAGGAAGGGCAGCCGAGCGTCGCGAAAGTACCCCGACTCGTTGCCGCCGCTCGTTAGGACTTGGAGGGGGTCGCGGACGGGGCGGTCCCAGCGCACCCGGAGGTCGCGCTCGCTCGCCCGCTCGTTCCACATCTTGTTGGGAACTTGGATGAAGTATTCCGGGAGGTGTTCTCCCGTCACCCGGCCCGCCAGCCAGTCTCCGGTGCTCGGTTCGCGCCAGTAGACCCGTGTCTCGGGTTCGAGCCGGGCGCGCCAGCAACTCTTGGCCGGCACATGCTGGGAGTGGACGACCTCCTCCGCTACTGATTCGAAGAAGTCGATACGCAGCATGTCGCCGTCTATGGCTCCTACTCGGCCAACCCCCGGAGCCGCTGTGAACTCGACGAGGTGCCCTATCGCGAAGCCTGAAGACATCCTTCTTCTCGCCCCCACCTGCTCGTATACCAACGTCGATGAGCTTAGAGGGAACCACTGACAACAAGGTCAACGGACTAATAGCGATATTCGTATACACATTCGAAATTGGCGCAGGGAGGGGCTCCTTGGAGCTACCGCTCGCGTGAAGTACAGGGACAATGTCAGGCAAACGCGGCACGCCTGATCTTGTCTGAAGTCGTAGGCGGCGATTGAAGACGGCCGAAAGAACACCTGCGTTAGAGCCGGGCGGGCCAGGTGCAGGAGGCCGTCAGATTCCGGCAGCCGCTCTGGCCGGTCGCCGCAGCGAGATAGCGAGAGCTGGGTGAACTGCAGCGTTTCATCAGTCTTCCCGCCGTCCGTCTGCTGCAGCAGGCCGATCCGGTGGCCTACACGGTCTGTGTGCGACCTCGGCGTGGGAGCGATTCCTGGCCAGAGTCCTGAGGGCTGGGCTCACTCCTGTTGTCAGTGGCATGGGCTGTACTGTCTGGGCGCCTGCCCCGCCGTCCGCTCACGGAGGGGACTGGGTGCAACTCCTGCTTCACCAGACAGAGAGAAGATCGTGAACGTCCCCGCTCCTGCCGGTATCGCGACGCTGGTTGCCTACGTGGCCACCATTCCCGCGGCCAATCTTGCTGTTACACACTTCGGAGCCGTCCCAGTGGGCTTCGGCTACGCGGCCCCAGCCGGGGTTTACATGGTCGGACTAGCCCTCGTCCTCCGTGACCTTGCACGGGAGGCGGCCGGCCGCAGGGCGGTCCTCGCGGCGATAGCCATCGGCACCGTCTTGTCGTACTTCCTTGCTGACCCCGCACTCGCGATGGCATCAGCTGCGGCCTTCGTGGTCGCCGAAAGCATGGACTTCGCCGTCTATGAGCCTCTGCGGGAACGTGGCCTGCTGATCGCGATGCTCGCCTCGAACGCGGTCGGTTTGCTTTCGGACAGCTTGTTGTTCCTCAAGCTTGCATTCGACTCCTTCGAGTACCTGCCGGGACAGATCCTCGGCAAGGCGTGGATGACCCTCGCAGCGGTAGCAGCCCTGACCCTTCTCCGTCGCCGAAAGCGCGCTACGGCTGGACTTCCGGAAGCTGCTCGTCGCTGACCCTGGCTAGGACCCGGTGAACGGCAGCACGTCTTCGCGCTGCATGGCGAAGATCCCGATCAACTGGCCATCTCGGTGCCTCCAGCCAGCCATGTACTCCCTGACCCTGGCGAGCTGCCCGTCATCCACGTGCGCCTGCCCCGGCCATCAGACGCACCCAGCCCCCGCTCCAGATAGGCCGGGCAGCCGGGTAGCTCGATGGCCAGGATGGGCGAGGAGTACGCCAGGCCCCCACCTGTAGGTGCGCTCACGAGCGGGAATGTCGTTGGGCAGGCACACCTGGAGTTCGAGGACACCGTCCGGGTATCGGTGCTGCGCGCGAATGGTCGCCAGGGTCCACGCGGAGTCGACCCAGATCCATACCGCTGGCTCGTGCCTGTCCGGGTACACGTCGGTCCGTACGCCGACGGTTTCGTGCTCGGCGCGAGGCGGAACCTCGACTGGAGCGATGACAGGGTGGTGAGCGGGCGACTCCCAAAAGAACATGTGTTCGATAGTAGGGGATCGTCCTCGGCTAAGGACCTCCTAACGGGACGGTCGCGACCGCTGAGGCGCCTACGGTGGGGTGGTCCCATCGTGTTCTCGAAACCAGGAGTCGCCGGATGCCCACCGCGATGTCAATCGAAGGGGAGCTGACACGCCTCGTCCCCGTGGGCGAGCAGGACCTCGACCTGCTGGCGGGCTGGTTCGCCGACTCCGCCTTCGTTAAGCACTGGGGCGGTGCGCCATTGGCCCGTGAGGAAGTAGCTGCCAAGTACGTGGGGCGCCTCCGGCCTGAGGTGGAGTCGTTCCTTGTGCTGGCCGCCAGCGGACCAGTGGGGTACGCGCAGTACTCGTGCGAGGGTGGAAGGGATGGCGGCATCGACGTTCTTCTCATCCCCGAGGCGCGCGGCCACGGCTTCGGCCCCGACGTGGCCGGCGCGCTGATGGCGTTTCTGCTGCAGGGGCGAGGTTGATCACGAACGATGCGACGGTCCAGGGGTTCCCCAGACGATCCTTGCTGGGGACAACCCGCCGTTCAGCGCCGCGATGTGACGGACCGACATACGCGGAAGCCGAACTTGCTCTTGCCCTCCACCTCCGATAGCGTCACCGCAGCAATGAGGGCCCCACCATGCCAATGGTGGGGCCCTTTTTGCGTCCTCCCGGATCCGGGGGGACTCGAGTGTCGCGCGCCGCCGTCTTCAGGTTCCTAGGCCGGGGAGACGGTGGCTGCGCTTCGAGGAAGGGACATCTCGTGACCGCCTACCATGGCACACCTTCTAGTGGGGAGTCATCCCCCGGGATTCCGGCTGCCAACGGTCTGATCCCGGACGTTCCGGCCGGAGCGGCCTCGGTCGTGCCGCGTGAGGGCGTGCACGTTCAGATCGGCGGGCGCACCGTTTTGGCGGTGTACGTCTCGCCGGTGATCGCGGCGGGTGTATCTCTCCTGTTCGGGCTGGTGGGCTGGGGCTACTGGCCTTGGTAGTGGGAGCCTGAGCCAAGACCGGATGCGGGGCAACTGCCCTCGCGGCCATGGAATGGTGACTGGACGGTACAGACCGGTGTGCCGTGCCAGTGGTCCGTAGGTCGCCGAGGAATCACTCGGCTGCCCATAACCGAGCTGTGCATACCAGCCGCTAGGCGGCTGGTATGCACAGCGGCAGCAACTCCTCCTCCGTCCAGTCCCGAAGGCGCGCTGAGCGATCGGCTCGGCGCTCAAGCGAATGCTGGGCTTGGCGGTGGCCGACAACACCGCGGGCAGCCTCAGCATGTTCTCGGTGCGTTGCACGAAATGGCCCCACGCCGGGCACTATCTGTAGCGGCGGGTCGGCACTAGCCACGTCGCCGCCAGTGCCTCGCTCGCCTCGCCTTCGTCCTGCGGATCGTCCGGCGCAGGCACCTGTCGTACGACTTCGATCTGCCGCTCGATGCCGCGCAGGTTCTCCTGCATGTCCATGGTTACCACGCCGTCAACGGTGACCTTCAGCGGGTCGGCGAGGAGCTTCGCGCGCCGCTCGCCCAGCACCTCCAGGGTGACCGCCCTCACCGACCGCAGCCGGAAGAACCGGCGCTCCAGGTCGGCCGGGTCAGTGTCCGGCCCGAGCTGCGCCAGCAGCCACGACCGCTGGAACTCGTCCACCAGGTCCTCGTCCTCCTTCTCCACACGAAGTACTGCCCGGCACCGGGGAGCCTCCCTGGTACCGGGCCGTACGAACGATCACGACGACGCCGACGAGCGAGCCCGCCGCGGTGGCGACTTCTTCGCGCCGCCACCCCCGCCGGCCTCCGCCTGCTCCGACTCCTGCTCGCCCTTCCCCGCGGTGGGGTCGGGCTCCCCCACCGCGATCGGCTCCGGTTCTGGCTCGCAGTCGTCGGGTGGCACGTCCCAGGCGTCTGGGTTCGTCACCAGCGCGGCGAGCTCCGGATCAGGGCATTCTCCGGGCAGAAGGATCAGCTCCTCCCGCGTGGATGGGTCCTGTACGTACACGGCAGCAACAAGACGCGGCATCACAGCACCTTCGCGACGATGTGTGCGTCCGGGGTGTGCAGCACCGGCATGCCGACCGCGGCGCCCTTGGTGTAGATCTGCACCGGGTCATCCTGGACACCGCGGGTGATGATCAGGCCCGGGGCCTCCTCCCGGATGATCTCCGGGTTCGTGCCGCGCGACAGGACCAGGGCCTCGGCCGTCACACCGAGCTGCGTCTGTCCCCACTTCTCGCGATCCGGCGGCACCAGAATCCACAGGTCTTCGGGCAGCACCTTGCGGGGCTTGCCGTCGACGCGCACCTGGGCCTTGTAGAAGGTGATCGGCGGCAGGCTGTAGTTGCCGCGCACCACGTTGATCTGCTGCGGGGTGAGCGTCGCCGTCGGCGTCGTCGACGGATTCACAGACCCGTAGTACGCCGCCCTGTAGGCATTGTTCGCCGCGAGATAGCTGAACGCCTTCCGCGAGGACACGACCATCTCCGGCTCCGGAGCGCCGATGTCGTCCAGGTGCTGGATCCACCGCAGCTCATCAGCGATCGGATCGGACGCCGGATCGGACCACGGGCGGGCGGCGACCGGCATGTTCTCCGCCGGGACGTTCCAGTCCACCTCCAGCGTCAGGCCGTTCTCCTGCACCAGTTCGAACTTCCCGTCGGCCAGGACGTCGCCGGCGGCCAGCTCCAGCCGGGAGCGGATCGCCTCCACATGCCGTTCGACATCGTCATACAGCAGCTCGATCAGCCGGTCCTGGTCCGAGCCGTGCGACGCCTCCAGCAGGATCTGCTCCTGCTCGGAGACCACGAGCTTCTGGCCCAGCGCGGGCAGCGCACCCTCACGGGAGGTCTGCCACGCCTCACGTGTGGCAAACGGCACCGACGCGTTGAACGCCCGGTACTTCGCCACGTTCACGTACCGGCCCGAGTCTCGCGTGCGCCACTTGACTTCCCGCAGTTCCAGCGTCGGGAAGATCGTCCGGGTGAGCAGGAAGTCCTTCGGCGACGGGATCGCACGGGCGAACGTCGTCAGGTCCGCGACCGCGACGTCCTTCAACAGGTCCTGAATCGTCATAGCTCAGGCCCCGCTCAGACGAAGCGGATCTGCGCGGCCCGCGGGTGCCACGTCAGCTGCGACAGGTCGATGCCGCCCGGCACCTTCGACGCCTTCACCGCGCCGTGCCACAGCAGCGCGGCCGGTACCCGGGTCTGGCCCGGAGCGAACGGTGCCTCGGCGACCACGAAGCCGCGCAGCACCTGACGGCCGCAGTGCGCCTCCGGGTCGTACGGTCCCCACAGCTTCGACTCGGCGACCTTGCCGACCGGTACGCCGGAGAAGACCCGGCCGTACGGGTCGCAACCGTCACCGCACTGGTAGTGCACGCCTTCGGTGAACAGCGAAAGGTCGAGGGTGATCGTGTCGGTCGAGTCCGTGCCGTGCAGTGCCGCCAGCCACTCGCGGTTGGCGGTCACGTACTCGGACGTCGTAACAGGCTGAATGGTCACGCTGTGTCTCCATGGACGAATGCGGTAACTGTCCGCACACCGCCCATGGGGGCGGTGCCGTCCACGAAGTTCTGGGGGCGTGGTCCCCCAACTGCCTTGGTATCAGCGGGCGTCGCTGAACTCGGCGGCCGGTACGAGCCCGCGCCGACGCGCCATCTCCAGACCGGCTGAACCCGGTCGTCTCACCGGCGTCGTGCGCTGCGGGCCCCGTCCGGCCGGAGCTCCGTCCGGAGCCGCCGGTACCTGCCTGCGTACCTCGCCGAACAGCTCCGGGCGCCGCGACCGCAGCGCCTCCGCCGCGGCCGATATCTGCGACTCGTCCGCGTCCTCGTCATCGACGGCAAGCAGCCGCTCTGCGTCCACGAGGTCGTCGCCCTCCGCGCCGAGCGACACCAGCGCGGCCCGGCGAAGAGCGGCACGCTCACGTTCAGCCGCCAGTTCCTCTCGCCGCGCGGCCTGCAACTCCCTCTCAGAGGCGGCCTGTTCGCGTCGCTCAACTTCCGTCAGCGCGGCCTGCTCGGCCTCGCGCTGTACGGCGACGAACTCGGTCAGCGCCTTCGGCGTATCGAATCCGAGCGTCGACAACAGGCGCTTGATGGCGGCTCGTTCACCCTGGGCCTTCTCCTTGGTCAGCATCTTCCCCAGGCGATCCTGGGTCACGGTGACCTGCTGCTCCTGGCCGCCGCCGTCGTCGGCGTCGTCCAGGTGCTCGTTCGTCTCGTCCTCCGACGAGGCCCCGAGAATGGGGAAGATCGGCCGCCCATCACGGCGATAGCCGACAGGGCTGCGAGTCGGCAGGGGCCGGAGCATACAACTCCTCCTGGTGCGCGCCCCCGCGCTGCCGATCAGTGTAGCCACCTGCGCCGACAGCGCCACCAAGGCCGTGTCCGACCACCGCGCGAGGATGGCGATGCGAACCAGTCAGGAGGCATTGAGCATGACCCTCGACCCGTACACCGCAGTCGGCCTGATCCCGGAGATCACCGAGATCCAGCAGCGCGACGACATCGCCATCAACCTCGACCACCTGTACGCCCTCACCCGCACCGCCGTCTCCCTCGGCGGCCTCGACCACCCCGTCCGGCTGGTCGTCCTGCCCGAAGGCGCGCTCCAGGGCTTCACCGACGAGATCCACGACCTCGACCACGCCACCTACGCCCGTACCTGCGCCATCAGCCTTCCCGGCGCAGAGACCGAAGAACTCGGCCGTTGGGCCCGCGAGTTCAACACGCACATCATGGCCCAGGCCAAGGCCCTCCACCCGGCCTTCCCCGACCGGTACTTCAACGTCGGCTTCGTCATCAACCCCGACGGCGAGATCGTCCTGCGGCACTACAAGCTCGCCCCGCTGCCGCCCATGGAACACAGCCTCAGCCCGCATGACGTCCTCGACGAGTGGACTCGACTCTACGGGCGCGGCCCCGACGCGTTCTGGCCCGTCGCCGACACCCCCATCGGCCGCCTCGGCGTCATGATGGCCAACGAGGCGTCCTACCCGGAGAACGCCCGCGGCCTCGCCCTCGGCGGATGCGAGATCGCCTACCGCACCAGCTACCCACTGCCCGGCGTCGCCTCCAACGCCTTCGACATCCAAAACCGAGCCCGCGCCCTCGACAACACCATGTACGTCCTCGCCCCCAACCCGGCCTCCTACACCGGCGCCGACGGGCAACGCGTCGACTTCTTCGGCGGCCACTCCACCATCACCGACCACACCGGCCGCACCATCGGCCACCTCGACCACGGCGGCGTCGCCACCTTCGTCACCGCCACCATCGACCTGCCCTCCCTCCGCCGCCAGCGCACCACCGCCGCCTGGACGAACTGGGCCAAGGACCTGCGCACCGAGCTGTTCGCCACCCTGTACGAACAGCCCATCTACCCGGCGAACCTCTACGCCGACCGCGCCCCGTACAACCACGCCGAGTACCGCAAGCACGTCACCGAACCGCAGATCGCCCTGATGCGCGACCGAGGCACCTGGGCCTGACCCCCCGCTCCCACACGCACCCCGGCGACCGCACCCGTCAACGGCCCGCCGACACCGGCTCCCGCTCCCTCTTCTCCACAGCACCGCCGCGCCTGGCCGCGGGATCGCGCCCGTCCTCCTGCTCCTCCTCGTCGTCCGGCTCCCCGCGACGCGCAGCGGCCTCCGCCATCCGCACCGCCGCCTCCTGCTCGGCCTTCGCCCGGATGAGCGCCGCCTCCTGCGACGCATCCTTGATCGGGTAACCCGCGTCCATCAGCATCGCCACCGCCGTCTCCAGGGACAGCACCCCGGCCCCGTACGCCTGGACGACCTCCTCCAGCACCGCGGCCCGGTCCGTCGGCGTATGCGGCGCCCACGACAACCGCGCCGAGAACGACTCCCCGGCCACCCACCCCTCAGCGCGCCCGGCCTGGAACAACCTCTGCACCATCTTGAACAGCAGCCGGTACTTGTGCTCCCGGGCCAGCCGCATCGCCCCCACCAGCGCGTCCAACGGCCCCAGCGCCAGCTTGAGCGCATACCCCGACGGCACCTCCGACGCGTCCAGCGTCCCCAACCCGGCAGCCGTGACACGAGAGTTCGACGCGATCCGGTCCAACAGGTGCTCCACCCGCGAGCGCAGCTCGGCCAGTTGCGGCGACGTATCCAGCGCGTCCATGCGCCCGCTGTCGCCGAGCTGCCACACCGCGCCGGCCTCCACCTTCAACTGCTCGGGCCTGCCCGTCGCCCGGTCCACCGGCAGCCGCGCACCCGCGAGCCCGATGATCGGCGTGCCCGTCGTCGCCGAGGCAGCCGAGCTGTCCGAGTCGGTGGCCGCCAGCTCGTCCAGCCCCTGAAGCACGCGGGCGATAGCCGAGCGGCCCCAGTGCTCCCCGCCGTCGGGGATCGTGTTCGTGATGTGGATGACCGGCACGAAATCGATCATCAGATCCAACCGGTTCAGCTCCGTGCCGTCCGGCCGCACCCGAAACGCCGCCTTGTCCATCGGCAGCCGGTCCAGCGTCTCCCCGCGCTTCAGGTCCTCCAGCAACCACTCCGCATCCGTCAAGAAGCACGTCACGTTCGACGGCCGCCCCGGCTCCCACGGGTAAAGCCGCACCACGCTCTCGTCATCCTCGGAGATCGGGCCCAGCTCGTACGTCACCCGCCGCACCCGCGCCTTCAACCCCGCATCCGGGTCCTCCGGCAGCTCCCACGCCAGATGCACGCGCGTAGGGAAGTCCTGGTCCTGCTCCTCGTCCCACTGCGGGAAGAAGAACCCCGGATCGTAGACCCTCAGCGTCGGCCGCTGCTTCTCCTGATTCCACGCCAGCACGTACACGCTGTCGCCCAGCAGCACCGCGTTGCGCTCCGCCTGCTGAATCCGAAGCGTCAGCAGCTCCTTCTCAGCCCACTTCCGCATCCGCTCCTGCGCAGCAGCAGCCTCCGTCGCACCCGGCTTCGGGGCCTCCTCGTCGGCGTGCTCCGCCCCCTCCACCACGATCTGCTGATCCGATCCGAGCAGGTAGCCCAGCGCCGTATCGACCAAATTCGCCGCATCGCCCAGCTCGCGCCGCTCCAGCGCCGCTTCATCCCCCGACGCCGCCGCGAGCTGACCGGCCTGGTTGTTGTCGTACGCCGCCAACACCTTGTACGCCGCGAGCCTGCGCAGCTCGTGCGGCGGCAGCCACGTCGCTGCCAGCTCAGGGAAGGCCCGGTTTCCTGGGCGGCCGGCATCGGCCATCACCGGCTTGTAGTTCAGCCATGACCACGCGTCGATCATGAAATGGCGCAGGCCCATCGGGGGCGGTACCTCCCGTAGACGGCCCCGCGCCGTGTGATCAGCGTACCTGCGAGGAGGTCTCCCCACCCGGTGGACCACTGGCATGGCGTGCGGCGCAGCACACCCAGATGGCTGACCGGCGCGAGCCTCTTCCCCTCTTTCAGCGCATACTCGTGGCCAGGGGGCACTCAGGGAGCATGCACCATGAAGTCTCGAACGCACCGCCGACCGCCCGCCGAGCGGGACCTCGTCAAAAGAACCGTACGCGCGCAAACGCCCCCGCCCCGATGGCTCATTGGTAGTGACCGCCGACGCCGAGCGCAGGCTCCCCCAGGTACGTCGGCGAAGAGCATTGCCGACACGATTAAATTGGTCGTTGAGGCAGGTCGTGAACACGCAGCGAGAGATCCGAACGTCCACAAGGCCCATGTGGTGGTCTCAGTGATTGGCGAGGATGAGCCCGGCAGCCCATACGTCGAGATAATGGAGTTTCCCTCATACGAGGATGCAATGCGGACTGTTCGGCCGCCCGTGGTGCGGTCACTAGCCGCACGTGGTGCGGTCATTAGGGGGGAAACTATGGCGGAAGAATCTGGAATGACCCCAATGGGCGAACGGGAGATGGGGGAGCCTGTAGGGGTAGAGTCCCCCAATCGGACCGCTGGGGAACCGGTCACAGCAATTCGCAGAGGATTCTTTCATGGAATTGCCAAGGTCCTCGGGTCGACACTTGACATATTCAGTGGAAATCTTAGTAAGGCGCGCGGGGACTTTCCACCCTTCGAGGCTACGCTGGCCGAGGATGCTCGCCGACTGGCGTCCACTCTGAGAGATTCCCCGGGCCCAGCGGGAGTGAAAGAGGAGCCTAGACCCAAATTGGGGGAGCCAGATTGACAGCCGCTGATGAGCCCAACGCACTCCGGGTTGACGCCTTGGACCCGAACGACCTACTCCTGATCCAACAGAGTTCGCCCGATGTCTACAAAGACCTGATGAAGGAAAAGAAAAAGGACCAGCGACACCGGCGCTGGCATCACACCCTTCCCACCATTTACCCGCTAATCGGAATGCTCAGCGGACTCATCGCTTTGGGAATTCTCACCTGGGTGGCCCTTGCATTCGTTGATCAGGGGGCTACAGCAGAGGGTGTGACCATTATTACGTCCGGCGCAGCGTCTATTGTCGTCGTCTTTGTCACAGGGCGGCTCGCCACGAAGGACTAGGTATCAGGTTGAATGTAGTTGATCTCCCTTCACGGTCCGCGTCCCGGGCAATGGTCAACCTCTCTCGGCGCCGGAGATTTCCAGTCGGCTTCAATCACGCGAAGGCTGTTACCTGCGTCCACTGAGACGCTGGTCGTCGCTGCCCCGCGGTGGCGGCATCGTCGGGTCGAGGAACAGGTCCCACAGTGCCCACACGGCGCTATCGAGCAGGTCCGGGGAGTCCTCCGTCTCGCCCTGCCCGACGAACGTCGTCATCTGCTCCTCCAGCTCCGCGAAGACCCGAGCCGAACCGACGTGATGTACCCGCGCCTGCTCGTACAGCTGCGCCGCCGGAGCAGCACGCGCCCGCTTCCCCCGTGTCGCATGAACGATTCGCCAGTTCACCGTCGGGTCGACTTGCTCCAGCAACGCAGGCAGGTAGTCGCCACCGTTGTTCGCCTCGATCACCACGCAGTCGGCCCGATGCTCGTGGTACAGCTTCGCCGCCCGCTTCATGGCCTGCGTCGGCGTGTGCCGGTCCTGCTCCGCGTGCAGCAGATACCCGCGAGGCCGGTCGTCCCCGAACATCGACTCAATCGGATACCCGCGCCCCGCCACGGTGAAGGCCGTCATGTCCGCGTTCTCGTGGCTCTTGGTCGCCGGGTCCACCGCCACCACCAGGCGCTGCATGTCCGGCAGGTGCTCCGGCCGGGGGCGGAAGCCTTCGACCTCCAGCATCCAGCCCTTCCACAGCGCGCCCTCCACGTCCTCGAGTAGCTCGCCCGACAGCTCCTGGCGCCCCAGCCTGGTGCCGGCGTACTCCTCCTCCAGTTCCGCGCGGGCCGCCTGCGACAGGTTCGCGTCGTTCTCCCGCATGTGCCCGCGCGTCAGCACCACCCGCGGCGGCTCCCCGCCCGTGCGCGCCTTCTTCTCCTGCGCCCGGCCGCGCTCGACCAGCCGCTTCACATGTGGCAGCGGCTTCGGCGTCGTGGAGATGACCACCTGCGGGGTATCCGCCTCACGCAGGCAGAACCACAGCATGTCGTAGACCTCTTGCGCGGTGTGCCGCGACCAGGCCGCGTACTCGTCGCACCACGCCTTGTCGAAAGCCCAGCCACGCAGGTTGTCCGGCGTCTCCGCGCCGAAGCCGCGTATCAGCGTGCCGTTCTTCAACCTGAGCGTCGTCTCGCCCAGCGACGAGTTGTACTTCGCCACCTCGTCGGGCGGGAACACCGACAGCAGACCGGACTTCGGGGAGTCGAAGCAGATGTCGCGCACCAGTGTGGCGTTCTTCGCTACCACCGCGATCTGCAATCCCGGCGTCTGCGCCCACGCCCGTACCGCCTCCGCCGCCGTCCGACTCTTGCCCCAGCCACGGCCGGTGAGCAGCATCCACACCGTCCACAACCAGGACGGCTGGCGCTGCGCCGCGCGGGCGTGATGGTGCCGCCATCCCTCGTGCGGGAGTCCGTCGCAGTCCGGTACCTCGCATGCCCACCTGCGCGCCGACAGCTCGTCGGCGCGGAGCAGCGCGGTGACCTCGGACTTGAGTTGGTCCAGGCTCATGACGCCCGGATCAGACAGACCTTCGATCGCACGCCGCTTCGCCCACCCGCGGCTCATCGACAGTCCTCCGCCAGGCGCCGCTCCAGCTCACGGCGCAGCAGATCCATGCGACTCCTGCGGTCCTCATCGCTCAGCGACCCAAGGTCAGGTCCATCGGCGCTGTCCTGCGCCACCGCGCCCGCCGGTTCCTCGCCAGCCGCCCGACGTTCGATCTCGGCGGCGACCTGGAAGTACCGCAGCAGCTCGCCCGGCGACAGCTCGCGCGGGTCCAGACCCTGAAGCCGGGCGACCGCCTTACCCAGAAACGCCTGCGCCAACTTGGCGTGCCGACGGGCGATATCACGACGCGCCTGCTGCTGTTCCGCCAGGAACACTCGGTCCTGCTCGCGGTCGTACGCACTCGCCCGCATCACCCACGCGTACTGCCGCGACCAGCGGCCCAGCAGGGTCCGGGACTTATCCAACTCGCGTGCCGCTTTCGTCAGACTCCGTACGGGGCCGAGATCGCGGTATGCGGCGAACGCCTCGAACGCCTGGGGGGACTCACCGCTCTGCCGCTCCCAGGGCTCAACGGGGCCCTCAGCCACCGCTCACCTCCTGGCCAACGGCCCTACTAGCACCCCTGGCCAGCAAGGTTTTCCAGGGCACGCCACGGCTCGGACGCCGGCACGCTGCCGTCCTTCACCAACCGGTCGATCGCGGCCCGCACGATGGCCGCGGTCTCCACGGGGATCTCCCGCACGCCGAACACCGTCTCCAGCGGCGCGGTTCCTTTCCGGTTCGGCTCACCGGAGGCGGCGTGGAACCAGCCCTCGGCCAGTTCGCCAAGGTGCCGCTCGAACACGGCGAGGATCACGCCGAGGGCGGTGGCCGAGTTGCCGATCTTGTACGCGGCCCGTGACGTCTCCAGCGCATCGAGGACCGGTTCGTACTGCTCCAGAGCCGCCACCCACCGCTGATCCGCCGAGCCCGTGGCCCGTGCGGCATCGAAGGCTGCCTCAGCGCGCTCCAGCTCATCGGGCAGGAACATGAACTGCACGGACGCGAAGTCGAGGTTCGCTTCACCAAGGCTGGAGACGTCCACCTTCTCCAGCAGGTCCAGTGTCTTGTCGTCCAGGCCCGTGTACTGCCGCCACTCCACGTTCTCCAGCTCGTCGTACAGCTCCTTGAGGATCGCCGGATCGTCCTGGCCCGCAATCGCGTTGTGGGAGAGCTGGAGTGCGATCTGCCGCTGGCGGGGCAGGGGCTCGTCTATCTGCATCCACCAGATCGTGGACAGGCCGGCCTCGATCGCCGCAAGCGTCCGGTGATTCCCGGACAGCACGATCAGCCGCCCGCTCTCGGTGTCGTTCCACACCAGCGGCGTCGAGGTCAGGTGGCCATCCCTCTTGACGTTCGCGACCAACTGCCGGAACTGCTCGTGCGGCAGAAACCGCGCGTTGATGTCCAGCAGCGTCAGCGCGCGCGGATCGCCCTCCACCATCTGCGGCGGGGCGAGCGGCGTGGACTGCTCCATGATCAGACTCCTGTCTGCGTCGTCGTGTCACGGGCGCCCCACCGCTTCGCCCACTGCTCCAGGGCCTCGGCGAGACTGTGTTCACCGATCGCGCCCCGGTACTGGAGTTGGTACTTCCAGCCCTCCTCGTTCGACGGGCCGCGCTTCGTCAGCCGCAGCAGCCCGCGGTACTTCATCGAGACCGGGTTGTTGCTGAACGCCGTCGTGGCCACCGTCCTGATCCGCCGGGAGAACGCCCGCTGGCACAGGCGCTGCGCCTCGCTACTGGTGGCGGCGAGGACGATGAGTTTCGACAGCCGGGCGTAGTCGGTCGGCGCGACAGCGAAGTCGGACAGCACATACGCCTCGTCGGGAACGAAGGTGCTCGGAGCCATCGCGAAAACGCCCAAGATCCGGCCGCCGCCGTCCTTCACCGCGACCGCGAGGTTCGCTGCACCGGGCGCGATGCGCGGGTTGAGGTACCGGGAGCGCAGCGCGTTGAACTGGCCCGGCTTGAGCAACGCCAGCGACAGCGGCCCGCCCAGTTCCTCACCACCCCGCAGCCGAGGAGCGGTGACCGGCTCGATCGGCTGTCGGGGCGAGACGACCCGCGTCGGGGCCTCGGAGGCGTAGACGTAGAAGGGAGCGGCACGCGGGGTGGCCTTGATGACCCCGCGCAAGAACGGTTGCAACTCCGGCACGTCGTGGTTCGAGGCGGTGAGCCAGTACGGCCGGTCGGTGATCACGCCGAGGACATCCACCACATCGGCATCCGACAGCGGCTCGTACTGAGGCGCATCCCAGGTGAAGTGCTCGTTCAGCGGCTCGTACAGCTTCTCGTACCCGCCACCGTAGAAGGGAGGGAAGGAGCACACCGGAGCGTCCGCCGGAACCTTCTTCAACCAGCTGCGCACGTCCTCCACCTCATAGGAGGCCAGAGCCACATCCGAGCCCGACAGCCGCTCGACAGTCTCGGCGTGCTTGGCCTTCCACTGGTCCCGGTAGGAGCGCACCACCCGCTGATGCCACAGCCCCTCGCGGCCGACGCTGGCGAGGAAGCGCGTGCCCAGCATCATCGCGGCCACCGTGCCCACGCCGTCGTCCAAGGAGTCTGCGAGCCAGCCGAGTTGATCCGTGCTCTCCTCGCGGAGCTGGATGCCGACCGGCTGTCCGGTGAGCCACCGGCCGATGGCGGTGGTGTAGATGGACACGTCCGAGGAGTGGAGCGCGAACCCCATGCCGGCCAGGGACCGTTCGATGGTGAAGTTCCCGCAGCACGGGACGTAGACCTCACCGCGCGGCCACCTGTCTGCGGTCTCGCGCACGATGGCGCGCATGGGGCCTGGGATGGTGCCCTGGAACATCTCTCGCCTCCTGGGCGGCTGGCACGAAACGGCAACGCCCGGCCTGGGGGGTGCCGGGCCGGGCGCTGTGCTGGAACCTAACACAAGGAGCACAGAGCCCCTTGAAATAATGTCATCTATCTAGCGAGTACGGTTCCACCGCTCACATCAAGGTGCCTTGGTCGACCATGGGGGACAGCTCCCGCACCTCGTCACCCGTGAGGTCTTTCCACCAGGAGGCGAAGGTTCGCCGGTGACACCACAGAGCCGGCTTGGACAGGTCTTCGAAGCAGAGCAGGACCAGCCTGTGATCACTCTCCGCTTCTGCGATCTCCTTCAGCCGCTCCGCGATCCGTGCGGGGCCGAGCCGGTCAAGGTCCGCTCGGTACGACTTGGTGAACTCCGGCTCGGGCAAGGAGAGGTAGTCCCTACGTGGCGCGAGCTCCCGCACCGCATGGGTGAGGGAGTAGGGGAGTTTGAAGCGGGGAGCGCCCAGCGTGATGCGCACCGGCACCCCCTGCGGGGGCTGGTACGCCTGATAGCGGTTGGTGAACAGGGTTAGCACGCAGCTGTTCCTTTCGTGCTGCTCAGCGACCGGGCGTGCGCGGCGGTGCCGGCGGGCCCGGATTCCTTCGGCGCCATCCGCTCGGACCCGAGCGGGCCCGAGCGGCACCGGGCCCGCAGGGAGGACTCCCCCTGCGGGCCCGGCTTGACCGACGACGCTGGCCGGTCTGGCTGGTACGCCAGACCGGCTACGCCACTTACCTGTAGGGGGACGTGAAGGAGGTGGGGGCCGCGAGCTGCATGACGACATCGAAGGCCACCGGTCCGCCCTCGCAGTCGGCCGTGACGCGGAGGACCCGGTTGGTCTCGTTGGAGTACTGCGATGCCGTGGTTTCCTCCACGTCCAGGACCAGTTCCGAGGCCGGGCCCGATACGAGTTCCCTCGACTCCGCCAGGAGGCGCGAGAGGTGGGCGGCGATCTGACGGATCCCGGGGTGGGCCGACTTTGATTTCCAGTCCACGTACTCCGGCCTGACCTGGTGAATTCCAACGGAGTCCAGTGTTGCCTTTTCCGTCATTTCTTACCCCTAACCTGTGAGGGAATTTCCCTTTCCTTGCTTATATCTTATTGGAATTCAGCAACCTGGTACATATTCCACCGGAATTGATTTCATCGAATTCCGGTGGCGGGAATTAGGTGCCTTGAATGCTTGCTCCGGAGGAGCGGCAGGCGGAGGGCGCGGCCGGGTGTCCCCCAGGCCGCGCCCTCCGCTGTGGAGAGAAGAAGGGAGGGGGCCCGTGCCGGGCCCCCTCCGTCTCACTTCGCCGTCGCGGGCTCCGCCTTCTTGGCCACCTCGGCGGTGGGCTCCACCTTCTTCTGAGCGGGGACCTTGCGCGCCGGGGTGGTCTTGCTTGCCGTCCCGGCCGCCGGGCGGTTCTGTGTGCGCGCAGCCCCTGAAGGCTTGGCCGCGGGCTTGGCCGCCGCCTTCTTCGCGACCGGCTTCGGCTGGGCCTCCGGCTTCGGGTCGCTCTTGGCCTCCCGCTTCTCCTTGGCCGCTTCCTGCTGGACCTCCAGCGCCTTCTTGTTGAACTCCTCAGCCATGGCCCGCTGGATGCCCTGAGCCTTGCTGAGGAGGTTCCGGACCAGCTGGACCTGGCTGTAGAGCTTGCCGACCACCTTGATGTGGCGGGACAGGTCGTCGCCGAGGATGACGGCCAGGTCCTCCGGCTTCTTCTCCGCCAGCTCCTCCAGCAGGGGGAGCAGGACCTCTTCTGCCTTGCCCAGCCCGTCCTTGGCCTTGGCCTTCTGCTTCTTGCGCTTCTCCGTCTCCTCGGCGCTCGGAGCCTTCTCGTTGGTCAAGGAGGTCTGCTGCTCCATCATCTTGAGCGCGTTGGCGAAGTGCTGGGCCTCGGCCTCGGAGTCGAAGTCGCCGCGCACGTAGCGGCTGGCGGCGACCATCTGATTGCCGGGGTTGAGCTGGGCGATGTGCCAGGCAAGGTTGTTCTTGATCTCGCCCCGGTCGACCATCTCGGCGACCTCCTTGCGCAGGGTGAGCAGGCCCAGCCGCCACTTGATGGCCGTCTCGGTCTTGCCGAACTGCTTGGCGATCTTCAGGGGCTCCCAGCCTGCGGCCTTGAGGTCGGCGTACGCTCCGGCCTCTTCCATGATCGTCATGTCGGCGCGGCCGACGTTCTCGGCGATGCCGAGGACGTACGCCTTCTCGTCGTCGGTGTCTTCAAGGACGTTCGCCGGGATGACGGTCAGGCCGGCGGCCTTGCAGGCCCGCCACCGGCGCTCGCCCGCGATCAGCATGTAGGGGGTGTCGCCGTCCTCGACGGGCCGGACGACGACCGGCTGAAGGAGGCCGTTCTCCTCGATGCTGCCCTTCAGCTCCTTGTGCTTGTCCTCGTCGAAGAACTTGCGGGGCTGCCCGGGGTTGGCGGCGATCTGGTCAATCTGGAGGTCTGCGAACATTATTCCCGCGCCTTTCTCATTCCGGAAAACCATTCCTTTGGGGTTTTCCCTTTGTTCTTACACTTATATCTTAATCCCAATTACCGCCAATTCAAGAGGGAATTCCTTTTAATTTCAGGAATTCAATTCCTTGAATTGCGGGCCGCGCGCCGGCGGATGCCGCGCGCACCTCGGGCGGGGGGGGTGCGAAGAGGGCTGAGCCCGGACATGAAGCGAGCCCGCCATGGCCTCACGACCACGACGGGCTCCACTCCCATCACGCACCCCAACGACCGCACCGATACGGCCAGCTCCTCGCGGGCGGGGCGCGGGGGGTCGGCCACCCGCGAGGAGCAGGGAAGGACGTCGCTCATCACGACGCTGCCAGATGCGGGGTCCTGCGGCTGCTGTGCCCGCACCGGCACGTCAGAACTTACAACACGACCTAGAGAATGTCATCTATCTCGATGGAGACGGGCGCGGCGTCGCCCGACAGCTCATCAGCCGTCATCCTCCTGCGCGCTCGGGCCCTGTTTCCGTCGATGCATCAGGGCCTGCCACTCCAGCACCTTGCGCGCTTCGTTGAGCGCCCCCGGACCTGCTCCACCCCGGAGCATCTGCGAGGGTTTCTTCGCCAACTCGGCGATCCACTGCTCATCAAGCTCGGACATGCGATTCCTCCCGTGAACGGCGTGCGCGCCGCCTTCGCCCGCCCAGATACGACTCCCTCGGCGCGCCCGCCCAAGTCAGGCGCGGGAGCGCGCCGGTGCCCGCCACACAACAGCCGGCCGCTCCCCGAGAAACTGTCCGATGAACCCTATAACCCCTCCGACCAGGGGGTACTGTAGAGCCAAGGACGATTGTTACCGGCCAGTCACCTGCGGCGAGCATACGACACGGCCAGAGAAGACGGATATGGCAGACACCCCTGACCGGCCCCAACCGCTGAGCCTGAGCGCGAAGTTGCTCGCCCTGCTGCGCCTGCGCCGCGACCCCGACGGGTTCACCCCCAGCGCCCGCGACGTTGCAGATGCGAGCGCACAGGCAGGCCAGCGCAAACCTCGTCTCTCACACGGTCAGGTCAACAGCCTGCTGAACGGCACCAGTAGCAACCCCACGTCGTCTACGGTCGCCGCTCTCGCCCAGGCACTCGACGCCCCGGCCGCCTTCCTGCTGCCCGGACGGGAGTGGGACGACCTCGCGGCGCTCACCGTGTTCGTGGAGCGGCCCGAAGCCCGCGAAGTCATACGTTTAATGCAGGGCCTTGAGGTGCAGGACATTCTAGAAATCATGACGATGCTCCGGGAGAGTCGTCGTCGCGCGGGACTGTCTGAAGATGTCCCCGCGATCCCCCCACCTCCCCCCGGCGTCGACCAGCCCCGCGAGGGGCGACCGCGTCGCCGACTGAGCCTGGAAGAAGCCGCTGAGCGGGCAGCGGACTACTTGGAAGGACGCTGAACCTCTTGGAAGGCCCGATCTTCGGCCTCTGCGTGGTGCTCACATCGCTCAGTACCGCCATATCCCTGCGCTGCGCATACGAACGCCGCCACAAGTCCACCTACCGCATAGCCCGCCGGGCCCACCTGGCTGCCCTGACGGCCTGCTTCCTCGGCTCGCTACTGGCGATCCCCACAATCGCCGACGCAGTTGACCGCATCGCCGCCTCCAACGAGGTGTCCTCCCTCGTGTCAGACGTGGCGGCGGTCATCTTCTGCGCGAGCCTCCAAATCATGATCATCGACTGGGAGTACTCCACGGCACACCACGCCGGCATCGCCCTGCGCCTCGGGTTCGCGTGCGCGGTCGTCGGGCTCATGATCTGGCAGTTCCACCGCGCCGACACCGTGCACCAGGACCTGTCCACCGCGTACGCGGAAAGCAGCGATGTGCGGCTCTATCTCCTGACATACCTCGGGGCCTCAGCCGCCGCAGGCGCGGAGGTCACCTTCCGCTCCAGCAAGCTCGCCCGCGAAATCCGGCGCCAGGGACGCCCCGCTGCTAACGGACTCGCCATCGCGTCGGCAGGGGCCGCATTCGGCGTCGCCTACACCATCAGCCGGGGCAGTTACCTGCTCGCGTACGAAAACGGCCACGCCTGGCCCCTCAGTTGGGAAAACGCCATCAGCCCCGCCTTGGCGGGGCTATGCATCGGGTGCGTGGCCATCGGCCTCACCATGGCCACGGTCAGCGTCAAGCTCAGCCAACGGAACGCGGGCAGCAAGGTCTAAGCAGACTCCTTGCTCTCTTCTGCAACCCCCCACTGACGCCACCGCAGTGCCACCCGGTCAGCGTCCACGGTGCGCGAGCCCCTGGACGCGGCCGGGTACACCGCCACCTGCTCCAGCATGAGGACCAGGACACCCGTCTTCGCGTTCATCGGCGCGTGCTTCCACCACCGCACGAGGTTCGGGACATCACCCACAGGCACGTGCTTGACCTGCTCCAGGAAACGCGCCTGCGCTTCGCTCTCGCGGACCATCTGCTTGAGTTCCTGGTCAGCCGACCGGAACGTCTTGAGCGTGATGTCCGGCGACCTCGCGTAGTCCTCTCCCAGCTTGTTCTGCCGACTGCGCGCGGCGGCTGCTTCCTTGCGCAGGGCAGCTGCCTGGGCCAGCACTTCGTCTCGCGCCTGGCTGATCAGCGCGCTGACCTCCGGCTTGGCCAACTCCGCCAGCACGTGCTCCGCCAGGTACGTCTCCAGCAGGTCGGCCATGATGCGCACCCTGCCGCACCCTCCTGGGTGCTGTGCCGTACTGGGTGAGCACCGGTAGCCGCGAGTGCCTGCGGCCGTGGGCGAGGCCCCCAGCGCGCAGGCGCACAGGCCGCAGACGCCGAGCGCACCAGGGACCAGGTACTCACGCTGCTCGGCCCGCCCTGTGCGGCGCATGGCGCGGATGGCCTTGAAGTCCGCCAAAGGGATGATCGCGGGGCCGCCCGTCTCGATGAGGTTGCCGTTCTCGTCCTCCTCGCAACCGGCGATGGCCGGGTGATCGAGGACGGATGCGAGCACCGCCGGCCTCCACAGACCGCCGCGCGTGGTGCGATGCCCCTCGGCGTTCATCCACTCCACGATGGCGTCGTAACTCTGCTGGAGCAGACGCCGGGAGGCGGCGGCCCGCAGGACCTCCGCCTCACTCTCGCGCACCCGTCGGTACGCCATGTCCTCAAAGCCGTACAGCCTTGCCATCTCTCGCCCCTCTGCCGACCCCCTGGCTCGTACTAATTTACCCGAGATAGGTCACACGGTTGTAGAAACAAACGAACACCTCAACATCGCACATGCCGATCACGCACTCACCCCGGTACCCCGCCGCCGCTGCTCCACGCCGAGGACCTTCCACAGCTCCGCCGTCGGCACCCGGACCGTGCCGCCCAGCGCGAGCGTCCGGACAGGGAAGCCCTCTGTGCGGATCAACTCGTACGCCTTGTCGCGGCCGATTCCCAGAGCACGCGCGGCAGTTGTCACGTTGACCGTGGCCGGGAGAGCCAACAGCTCCTCCAGACCCATCGCTCCGGCCGAAGCCTGCCCGCCCGCTTCCTGAGCAGTCATTTCGTTGGTCGCAATCTCCCCCGCGCCAACTTGAAGCTGACTTTACAACAGTGTCCGACAGCCCCAGCAAGATGGAGAACGATCTTGCACGCCGAGATCCACACCATCCGCACGATCGCTGGCAGCCAGCCAGCCGCCCAGGGGAGACCCGTGTTCAAGGACAAGACCTACCAGCGGTGCGCTTGCAAGGGCCCACTCATCGACAAGGCAGGCAAACCGATCCTCAACGAGGATGGCTCCCCCAAGATCGGTTACCTGGAGAAGCGGTGCCCCAAGCTCAAGCGGCGTGACCACGGTTCCTGGTACTACTCCATCGAGATTCCCGCGGGCCCCGGCGGCAAGCGTCGCCGAGCCAAGAAGGGCGGGTTCAAGACCCAGGAGAAGGCAGCCGCCGAAGCAGCCAAGGTCTACCGGGACGCACAGGCGGGAGTCGACGTCCTGTCCGACGAGACCGTCAGTGAGTATCTGCGCCGCTGGCTCGACAACCAGCACGACCTCAAGGCCACCACCAGGAACGGCTACGAGGACTACCTGCGCCTGTACTTCACGCCGCACCTCGGGCACATCAAGCTCCGCGAGCTGCGCCCCCGCCACATAGAAGAGATGTTCGCCGCCATCCAGGCCGAGAACAAGGTGAAGGAGAAGAACCAGGAGGCGGCCCAACTGGGCCGCGAGGCCGAGCAGAAGGCGCACGCAGCCTGGCGCGACGCCATCGCCCCTCGCGACCCGCAGCTCAGGAAAACCTGGATCGAAGCCAAGGCAGCGTTGAAGGCCGCCCTCGCGCTCCCGCGCCGCGAAACCGGTCCCGCGACACAGCACCGCATCAAGATGGCGCTCAGCTCAGCCCTCGAAGACGCCCGCAAGCGCCGGATGATCACCGACAACTGGGCAGCCCTGGTCCAGACGCCTCGCATACGCAAGGCCAAGGCCCTGGAGTGGACCCCCGCCCGCGTCGAAGCGTGGCGCAAGACAGGCAAGAAGCCCTCCCCCGTCATGGTTTGGACGCCAGAGCAGACCGGCACGTTCCTCGACTCCGTGGTCTACGACCGGCTCTACCCGCTGTGGGTCGTCATCGCCTTCCTCGGCCTGCGCCGCGGTGAAGCCTGCGCCCTGTCCTGGGCGGAAGTGGACCTCGACGCCGGCGTGATCCACATCACGGAGGAGATCGTCACTGTCGCGTACGAGCCGCACGAGGACACCCCCAAGTCCGACAACATCCGCGACATCGCTCTGGACGAGGACACGATCGCCCTTCTGCGCTGGTGGCGCGCCCGCCAGGAAGCCGAGAAGAACGAGTGGCTCGAAACCACGGGCGAATGGACCGACAGCGGCCGGGTTTTCACTCTTGAGGACGGTACGGAGTACCACCCGCAGTACTTCTCCGACCGCTTCGAACGCCTCTACAAGAAGACCGATCTTCCGCCGATCCGGCTGCATGACCTCCGGCACGGCTCAGCAACGCTCGCCCTG
Organism: Streptomyces sp. P9(2023); assembly: GCF_032436795.1. Lineage (NCBI taxonomy): Bacteria > Bacillati > Actinomycetota > Actinomycetes > Kitasatosporales > Streptomycetaceae > Streptomyces > Streptomyces sp. P9(2023). The sequence goes on along the minus strand of NZ_JAUPWM010000008.1, from coordinate 63,069 downwards.
CGCGCTGGTGTTGCCATGGTCGCCGTGCAGCGCAGGCTCGGGCACTCCTCGATCCGCGTCACCTCGGACATCTACACCACCGTCCTGGCAGAGGTCGAGCGCGAGGCCGCCGAAGCGACCGTCTCCGTTGTGCCTCGCGCACGCAAGCGCGTGATCCCGCAGCCCGAGGCGGAGAACGAGCCCGCGGCAGCGGAAGCGGAGAACGAGGAGGAGCAGGACGGAGGGGACGCCGGTGAACACCGGGATGTTCCCGACCAGGACGCCGCCTGACGGCATGTTCCCAGGGCGTTCCCATCGCTCACGCAGACCATGAGGAAGGCCCCTCCGAGATCAACTCGGAGGGGCCTTCCTCGGTCAAGGAAAAGCAAAAGCCCCAGGTCACGGCGAGTGAGTCCTGAGGCTTCTACAGAGCCGCCTTCGGGATTCGAACCCGAGACCTACGCATTACGAGTGCGTTGCTCTGGCCAACTGAGCTAAGGCGGCATGCCGTGCGTTCCCATGTTGGGCGCAGCGGCCTCGCCAAGTCTACACAGTTTCCAGGGGTGCTCCCGACCACCCTCCACGTGGTCCACGCCACCCCTCACGTGCAGCGCTTGCCGTCCTTCGGGGGTGTGCCGGCGAGGAGGTAGGTGTTGATCGCGGAGTCGATGCAGTCGCTGCCGCGGCCGTACGCCGTGTGGCCGTCGCCCTCGTACGTGAGGAGGGTGCCGGAGGAGAGCTGGTCCGCGAGGGAACGGGCCCACTTGTACGGGGTCGCCGGGTCGCGGGTGGTTCCGACGACGACGATCGGGGCCGCGCCCTCGGCGGTGATGCGGTGCGGGTTGCCGGTCGGCGGGACGGGCCAGTAGGCGCAGTTCAGGGCCGCCCAGGCGAGGCCCTCGCCGAAGACCGGGGACGCCTTCTCGAAGGACGGGACCGCCTTCTCGACGTCCGCCGGGCCGGTGAAGGCCGCCGGCAGGTCCAGGCAGTTCACGGCGGCGTTGGCGAACATCAGGTTCGCGTACGTGCCGTCCGCCTCGCGCTCGTAGTACGCGTCGGCCAGGGCCAGCAGACCCGAGCCCTCGCCGCCCATCGCCCGCGTCAGCGCCTCGCGCAGCTGCGGCCACGCGCCCTCGTCGTACATCGCCGCGATCACCCCGGTGGTGGCCAGGGACTCGCCGAGCTTCCGGCTCTCGTTGGTCGGCAGCGGTTCGGCGTCGACCGTACGGAAGAAGGCCTTCAGGTTGTCGGAGGCCGCGTCGACGGAGTCCGTGCCCAGCGGGCAGTCCGGCTTCTGGACGCAGTCGGCCGCGAAGGCGCGGAACGCGGTCTCGAAGCCGGCCGTCTGGTCGCGGTTGAGGTCGATCGCGGGCAGTGACGGGTCCATCGCCCCGTCCAGGACCAGCCGTCCGACGCGACCGGGGAAGAGTTCGGCGTACGTGGCGCCCAGGAAGGTGCCGTACGAGGCGCCGACGTAGTTCAGTTTCTGGTCGCCGAGCACGGCGCGCAGGATGTCCATGTCACGGGCCGTCTCGACCGTGGAGACATGCGGCAGGACCGCCCCCGAACGCTTCGCGCAGCCCGCCGCGAAACCCTTGAACGACGTCGTCAGGGTGGTGGTCTCGGTCGTGTCGTCGGGGGTCTGGTCGACCTGGGTGTACGTGTCCATCTGCGGGCCCGTCAGACACTCGACGGGTTCGCTGCGGGCCACCCCGCGCGGGTCGACGGCGACCATGTCGTACCGGGCGCGGACCGGGGCGGGGTAGCCGATGCCCGCGTACCCCTGGAGGTACCCGACCGCTGAGCCGCCGGGGCCGCCCGGGTTGGCCAGGAGCGAGCCGAGGCGCTTCCCGGGGCCGGTGGCCGCGATCCGGGAGACGGCGAGCTTGATCTCACCCGCCGCCGGCTTCGCGTAGTCGAGCGGGGCCCGGAGCGTCGCGCACTGGAAACTCGGCACACCGCAGTCGCGCCAGCTGAGCTTCTGCGCGTAGAAACTCCGCAGGGCCGGGTCCGGTGTGGCCGCCGACGTGGCCGACGACGGGCCCGCGGGTGCGGCGGCATCGCTTCCGCCGGTGCAACCCGAGAGGATCAGTCCGGCTGCCGCGAGGGCCGTGGCGGACATACGGAGCAAACGCCTGGAGTCCATTCCCGGAGCGTATCCGTACGAGTACGGACCGTGTCCAATCGCGCCCGGCCGCCGAGAGCTCGGTCGCGCAGCGCCGTCGTCGTCCCCCCTCGCTCGGTCGCGCAGCGCCCTGGCCATCGCCCCCGCTCAGTCGCGCAGCGACATCGTCATCGCCTCCACCGCGAGCAGCGGGGACACGTTCCGGTCCAGTGCGTCGCGGCAGGCGAGCACCGCCTCGATGCGGCGCAGGGTCCGCTCGGGCGCCGTGTCGCGGGCGATCCGCTCCACCGCGTCCCGTACGTCCTCGTTGGCGATCGGGGTCCGCGCCCGGAGCTGGAGGGTCAGCACATCGCGGTAGAAGCCGGTGAGGTCGGTGAGCGCGAGGTCCAGGCTGTCGCGCTGCGTACGCGTCTTTCTGCGCTTCTGGCGCTCCTCCAGCTCCTTCATCGCGCCCGCCGTGCCGCGCGGCATCCGGCCGCCCTGGCCACCGCCGAGCGCGGTCCTCATCTCCTCGGTCTCCTTGGTGTCGATCTCCTCGGCGACCTGCTTGGCGTCCTCGCCGGCCGCGTCGATCAGCTCCTGGGCCGCCTTGAGGCAGCCGCCGACGTCGCCGACCCGCTGCGGCAGCTTGAGGACGACGGCCCGGCGGGCCCGGGCGCGCTCGTCGGTGGCCAGCCGGCGGGCGCGGTCGATGTGGCCCTGGGTGGCGCGGGCGGCGGCCGCCGCGACCTGGGGCTCGATGCCGTCCCGGCGTACGAGCACGTCGGCGACCGCGTCCACCGGAGGCGTCCGCAGGGTCAGGTGGCGGCAGCGGGAGCGGATGGTGGGCAGCACGTCCTCCAGGGACGGCGCGCAGAGCAGCCAGACCGTGCGCGGCGCGGGCTCCTCGACCGCCTTCAGGAGCACGTTGCCCGCGCCCTCGGTGAGCCGGTCGGCGTCCTCCAGGACGATCACCTGCCAGCGGCCGCCCGCCGGGGAGAGCTGGGCGCGCCGGACGAGCTCACGGGTCTCCTTCACACCGATGGAGAGCAGGTCCGTGCGGACGACCTCCACGTCGGCGTGGGTCCCGACGAGCGCGGTGTGGCAGCCGTCGCAGAATCCGCACCCGGGCGCCCCGCCCAGCGCCCGGTCCGGGCTCACGCACTGCAGCGCGGCGGCGAAGGCCCGCGCGGCCGTCGCCCGGCCGGAGCCCGGGGGCCCGGTGAAGAGCCAGGCGTGGGTCATCTTGGACGCCCCGGGCTCGGGTGCGCCGACGGCATGGGCGGTCACGAACGCGTCGGCGTCCCGCGCGGCGGCGGCCAACTGCTCCTCGACCCGCGTCTGCCCGACGAGGTCGTCCCATACGGCCATGTGCCCTCCTCCGGTACGCCCCAGGTGCCCAGGTACGCCCTCCATTGTGGGGCACCCCTCTGACACACCGGTCCGCAGGAAGGCGCCTGCCCTCCCGTCAGCGGCCCCTGCCCCGCCTGCGGCCGTCGTTCTCGTCGTCGTGCGGGCCGAGGAGTTCGTCCGCCAGGGACGGGAGGTCGTCGAGCGGGGTCTCCTCCGCCCAGTCGGAACGGCGCTTCGGGCGGCCCTGCTCGTCGAGCTGGGGCAGCTCGCGCGTCCGGTCGTTCGACCCGGCGTCCGGCTCGTCACGGAAGATGCCCGGCGGAACCCGGTCGGCCGGGTTCGTGTCCCGTACGGGAGGCAGAACGGCCGTCTCGTCGGCGGCGGGCACCTTCGGCAGCACCGTCGTCTCGTCCGCGGCCGGCTCCTCGGCCGCCGGCATCTGCGGCAGAACCGTCGTCTCCTCCGCGTCGCGCACCGGGCGGAGAACCGTGGTCTGCTCCTCGGGCCGAGGAGCGTCCGGCCGCACGATCGGCGTGGGGACGGTGACCTCGTTGGGCGACACGACGGGCACGGTCCGCGTCACCTCGGCGTCCTCGTCGCGCCGCGCCTCGGGCTTCACGACCGGGGTCGGGACGGTGATCTCGTTCGCCGACTCCTGGGCGGCCCGAGCCGACTCGCGAGCGGCCCGCGCCTCACGCGCCGACTCCTCGGCGGCCCGAGCCGACTCCCGAGCGGCCTGCGCCTCACGCGCCGCCCTCTCGGTCTCGGCCAGACGACGGGCCTCCGCCGCCTTCGCCTCAGCCGCCTTGCGCGCCTCCGCGGCCTTCGCCGCCGCAGCCGCCTGCGCGGCCCTCTCGGCCTCGGCGACCTTCGCCGCCTCAGCGGCAGCCGCCGCCTGCGCGGCCCGTTCCGCCTCGGCAGCAGCCGCGGCCTCCGCCGCGGCCTTCCGTGCCGCTTCCTCCGCCGCCTTCGCGGCGGCGGCCTCGGCCAGACGTCGGGCCTCCTCGGCGCGCAGCAGGGCCTCCTCGGCCTTGCGCTGCTTCTCCAGGCGGCGTTCCTCCGCCTCCGCGCGCAGCCGGGCCTCTTCCTCGGCCTGCTTGCGGCGGCGTTCCTCCTCGGCGCGGCGGGCCTTCTCCTCGGCCTCGCGCCGCTTGCGCTCCTCCTCGGCGGCGAGCCGGGCCTCCTCCGCGCGGCGGCGGGCCTCCTCGGCCTGGCGCTCGGCCTCGCGGCGGCGCGCCTCTTCCTCCTCCTGGCGCTTGCGCTCCTCCTCCTCGGCACGGAGCTTGGCGAGCTGTGCCTGGCGCTCACGCTCCAGGCGCTCCTCCTCGGCCTTGCGCGCGGCCTCTTCCTCCGCCTTGCGCCTGGCCTCCTCCTCGGCCTTCCGGCGCGCCTCCTCCTGGGCCTTCACCTCGGCCTCGGAGAGCGGCAGCATCCGGTCGAGCCGGTGCCGTACGACGGTGGTGACCGCCTCCGGCTCCTGGGCGGCGTCGACGACGAGGTAGCGGCCGGGGTCACCGGCGGCGAGGGCGAGGAAACCGGCCCGCACGCGCGCGTGGAACTCCGGCGGCTCGGACTCCAGCCGGTCCGGTGCCTCGGTGAACCGCTCCCGCGCCGCCTCCGGCGAGACGTCGAGCAGCACGGTCAGGTGCGGGACGAGCCCGCCGGTCGCCCAGCGGTTGATCCGGGCGATCTCGGTCGGCGACAGGTCGCGCCCGGCGCCCTGGTAGGCCACGGACGAGTCGATGTACCGGTCCGAGATCACCACGGCGCCCCGCTCCAGGGCGGGCTTGACCAGCGAGTCGACGTGCTCGGCGCGGTCGGCCGCGTACAGCAGCGCCTCGGCGCGGTTCGAGAGCCCGGCGCTGGAGACGTCCAGCAGGATCGAGCGGAGCCGCTTGCCGATCGGGGTGGCGCCCGGTTCGCGGGTGACGACGACCTCGTGGCCCTTGGCGCGGATCCACTCGGCGAGCGCCTCGGCCTGGGTGGACTTGCCGGCGCCGTCGCCGCCCTCCAGGGCGATGAAGAAGCCGGTCGGGGCGGGCGCCTGCGCCGGGTCGGCGCCGCGCAGCGCGTCCCGCAGGTCACGCCGCAGCGGTACGCCGGCCCGGTCGTCGGTCTTGGCCAGGACGAGGGCCGCGACGGGCAGCAGCAGCGCGCCGACCAGCATCAGCGTGAACGCGGCGCCGCCGTGGGCGAAGACGAAGGAGCCGGAGGCCATCCGGTGCGGCCCGATCGCGGCGGCGAGCAGCGGCGCGCCGAGCGCGCCGACGGCCATGCCGACCCGGACGACGGCCTGCAGGTGCTCGGTGACCCGGGGGCGCCGGGCCTCCTCGGTCTCCTGGTCGACGAGCGTGTGGCCGGTGTTGGCGGCGACCCCGGCCGCGTACCCGGCGAGGACGGCGAGCAGCAGCACCGTGGCCGTGTCCGGCACGAGGCCCATCGCGAGCAGCGCGACACCGGTGAGGGCGATCGCGAGGGCGAGGAGCCGGCGGCGGGAGAGCACGGTGAGGACGGCGGGGGCGGTCCGGATGCCGACGGCGGTGGCCCCGCTCAGCGCCAGGATCAGCAGCGCGAAGGTGACCGGGCCGCCGCCGAGGTCGTACGCGTGCAGGACGGAGACCGCGGCCGCGGCGGCGATCGCTCCGGCGACCGTGGCGCAGGCGATCACGAGCAGTCCGACCGCGCCCGTGCGGCCCTTCTCGGCGGTGGGGCGGCGCAGGCCCTCAAGCGGCGAGCGCGGCCTCGGCGTCTGCCCGCCGGGCAGCTCGATGAAGTAGAGGACGGAGACGGAGGCGGCGAACAGGCCTGCGGCGACGTACGAGCCGAGGGCGGCCTGGTGCAGCGTGAACCAGTCGATGCCGGCGCCGAGCAGGTTGCTCAGCAGGGTGGCCCCGAGGAGCGCGGCGGCGGCGGCCGGTACGGACAGGAAGCCCGTACGCAGCGACAGCCGGCGCAGCGCGTCGAGGTGGTCCGGCAGCGGGCGCACGGCGGCGCCCTCCAGGGGCGGCGCGGGCAGCAGCGCGGGGGCCGCGCCCTCGCGGGCGACGGTCGACAGCCGTTCGGCGGCGCCCGCGACGAAGACGGTGCCGAGCAGGAACCACAGGGCGCTGGACGGGGTCCAGTCGATCCACAGGGGCGCGATCACGAGGAGCGCGATTCGCAGGGCGTCGGCCCCGATCATGGTCCAGCGCCGGTCGAGAGGTCCGTCGGGCCCGGTCAGCTGGGTGAGCGGGCCGAGCAGAACGGCCCCGAACACCACGGAGGCCAGCAATCGAGCGCCGATCACGGCGGCCACGGCCAACGCGGCACCTCTGGCCCCACCGCCGAGGGCTCCCTCGGAGACGGCGACCTGATAGCCCAGCAGCACCAGGACGAGCACGGCAAGTGCGTCGGCCGTCCCTCCGACGAACTGGGCGCTCCACAACCGTCGCAACGGTTGATGGCGCAAAAGCGCCCGTACGGCGCGCTCCCGGGAGTCTGCGACAAGCGCGACGTCGGAGTCTGGCTGCTCTGCTCGCGTCATCCGTCCACCCTATCCGGACCCTCTGACTCCCCGAGGCCTCCATCCGAACAAACGTCGGGCTGTGACAGAACGCGTAAGGGGCGGGGGTCCATGACCCCCGCCCCTTACACACCGCACAAGCGGACTACTCCGACTTCGCCGCCGTCTTCTTCGCGGCCGTCGTCTTCTTCGCCGCGGCCGTCTTCGCCGTCGTCGTCTTCTTCGCGGCCGTCTTCTTGGCCGCCGTCTTCTTCGCCGGCGCGGCCTTCTTGGCGGCCGTCTTCTTCGCGGGCGCCTTCTTGGCCGTCTTCTTCGCGGGCCCCTTGGCCCGCTTCTCGGCGAGCAGCTCGTAGCCGCGCTCCGGCGTGATCGTCTCGACGCTGTCGTCGGTCCGCAGGGTCGCGTTCGTCTCGCCGTCGGTCACGTACGGGCCGAAGCGGCCGTCCTTGACGACCACCGGCTTCTCGCTGACCGGGTCGGTGCCCAGCTCCTTCAGCGGCGGCTTCGCGGCCGCCCGGCCACGCTGCTTGGGCTGCGCGTAGATCGCGAGCGCCTCCTCCAGCGTGATCGTGAAGAGCTGCTCCTCGTCCGTCAGCGAGCGCGAGTCCGTGCCCTTCTTCAGGTACGGGCCGTAGCGGCCGTTCTGCGCCGTGATCTCGACGCCATCCGCGTCCACGCCGACCACGCGCGGCAGGGACATCAGCTTGAGCGCGTCCGCCAGCGTGACCGTGTCGAGCGCCATGGACTTGAAGAGCGAGGCGGTGCGCGGCTTCACCGCGTTCTTGCCGGTCTTCGGGGTGTCCTCGGGCAGGATCTCGGTGACGTACGGGCCGTACCGGCCGTCCTTCGCGACGATCTGGTTGCCGCTGACCGGGTCCACGCCCAGCTCGAAGTCGCCGCTCGGCTTGGCGAACAGCTCCTCGGCGTACGCCACCGTCAGCTCGTCGGGCGCGAGCTCCTCGGGCACGTCCGCCCGCTGGTGCTCCTCGGTGTCCTTCTCGCCCCGCTCGACGTACGGGCCGTACCGCCCGACGCGCAGCATGATGCCGTCGCCGACCGGGAAGGAGGAGATCTCACGGGCGTCGATCGCGCCGAGGTCGGTCACCAGCTCCTTGAGACCGCCGAGGTGGTCGCCGTCGCCGTTCCCGGCGTCCGCCGCGCCGCCGCTGGCGCCGGAGCCCTCGCCCTCACCGAAGTAGAACCGCTTCAGCCACGGCACGGCCTGGGCCTCGCCCCGGGCGATGCGGTCGAGGTCGTCCTCCATCTTGGCGGTGAAGGAGTAGTCGACGAGCCGGCCGAAGTGCGTCTCAAGCAGGTTGACCACGGCGAAGGAGAGGAACGACGGGACGAGCGCCGTCCCCTTCTTGAAGACGTAGCCGCGGTCCAGGATCGTGCCGATGATCGACGCGTACGTCGACGGGCGGCCGATCTCGCGCTCTTCCAGCTCCTTGACCAGCGAGGCCTCGGTGTAGCGGGCCGGCGGCTTGGTCGCGTGGCCGTCGACCGTGATCTCGTCGGCGGACAGCGCGTCGCCCTCGGCGACCTGCGGCAGCCGACGCTCACGGTCGTCCAGCTCGGCGTTCGGGTCGTCGGCCCCCTCCACATAGGCCTTCATGAAGCCGTGGAAGGTGATCGTCTTGCCGGAGGCGCTGAACTCGACGTCGCGGCCGTCGGCCGACCGGCCGCCGATCTTCACCGTGACCGAGTTTCCGGTCGCGTCCTTCATCTGGGAGGCGACGGTCCGCTTCCAGATCAGCTCGTAGAGCCGGAACTGGTCGCCGGTCAGACCGGTCTGCGCCGGGGTGCGGAAACGATCACCCGAAGGGCGAATCGCCTCGTGCGCCTCCTGCGCGTTCTTGACCTTGCCCGCGTAGACGCGGGGCTTCTCCGGCAGGTAGTCGGCGCCGTACAGCTGCGTGACCTGCGCGCGGGCCGCCGAGACGGCGGTGTCGGAGAGGACGGTGGAGTCCGTACGCATGTACGTGATGAAGCCGTTCTCGTACAGCTTCTGGGCGACCTGCATGGTCGCCTTCGCGCCGAAGCCCAGCTTCCGGCTCGCCTCCTGCTGGAGGGTCGTCGTACGGAACGGGGCGTACGGGGAGCGGCGGTACGGCTTCGACTCGACCGACCGGACGCTGAACGAGGTGTCGGCGAGCGAGGCGGCGAGCGCCCGCGCCTTCTCCTCGTCGAGGTGGAGGATGTTCGCGGTCTTCAGCTGGCCGTCGGAGCCGAAGTCCCGGCCCTGGGCGACGCGCTTGCCGTCGACCGTGTTCAGGCGGGCGACCAGCGACGACGGGTCGGACGGGTCGCCGGCGCGGCCGGTGGAGAAGGTGCCGGTGAGGTCCCAGTACTCGGCGGAGCGGAAGGCGATGCGCTCGCGCTCGCGCTCGACGACGAGCCGGGTGGCGACGGACTGGACGCGGCCGGCGGAGAGGCCGCGCATGACCTTCTTCCACAGGACCGGCGAGACCTCGTAGCCGTACAGCCGGTCGAGGATGCGGCGGGTCTCCTGGGCGTCCACCATGCGCTTGTTCAGCTCGCGCGGGTTGCGGACGGCTTCCTGGATCGCGTCCTTGGTGATCTCGTGGAAGACCATCCGGTGGACCGGGACCTTGGGCTTCAGGACTTCGAGGAGGTGCCACGCGATGGCCTCGCCCTCGCGGTCCTCATCGGTGGCGAGGAAGAGTTCGTCGACCCCGGCCAGCTGCTCCTTGAGCTTCCTGACCTGCGCCTTCTTGTCGGCGTTCACGACGTAGATGGGCTGGAAGTCATGCTCGACGTCGACACCGAGGCGGCGCACCTCGCCGGTGTACTTCTCGGGCACCTCGGCGGCGCCGCTGGGGAGGTCGCGGATGTGCCCGACGCTCGCCTCGACGACGTAGCCGGGGCCGAGGTAGCCCTTGATCGTCTTCGCCTTGGCAGGCGACTCGACGATGACGAGTCGGCGGCCGCCCTGTGCGGTCTCGCTGGTCGGGGACAACTTCGCTCTTCTCTCCGGTCGACGCTCGGTGGCACGTACGGCGCCGGCAATCCGCCGGTTCGCACAGCGGCGGCACACACGGTGACGCTGCCGTCGCTGCGGAGTGTGACGGTACAACCCGCCCCCGTGTCAAACGGCGAAAGCCCGCAACGGCCACTCGAACGGTAACCCGACTCCTGGCATTCCTGCCGCCCGGACTCCCGGTCCGGTGGGGCGGGAGTAAGCGGAACGACCTCGTCACACCGCGTCCGGACCCCCGTCGGGACCCGCGTCCCGGCCGCCTCAGACGCGGCCGAAGCACCACACCCCGAGAAGAAGGAAGGTGAGTCCGAAGATCGTCGTCAGGGTCGCGGCCACCGGCGTGGCGACCCCCTGCGCGACCGGTTCACGGTGGGCCACGCGGACCCCCGTCCACAGCAGCAGTGCGGCTCCGAACAGCGCGAACGCCGTTCCGGCGAAGATCGCAGGCCCGCTCTCCATGCCCGTACCCCGTTCCCTTCCCACGCCCCCATGGCCCTGGAGGCCGAGGCTGGCACCTCCCGGCGTCCTGGGTGCGAATTCCGGGTGAACGACGCGGACGGTCCCGGACGGGTTCACGAATATGGCCGGTAGTGCCCCACCCCGACGCGACTCGTTCGTCACATCGCACCGAGGTCGCCGAAATCAGGCCGACCGGATCGAGCCGACCGGATCAAGCCGACGGGAGCAGGAAGCCCTCCTCCACCAGGAGCCGGATGGCCTGCGGGGTGCGGTCCCGCAGCAGCACCGGGTCCTCGCCCATCAGCTGGCCGATCGCGTCCAGGATCCGGCCCGCGCTGAGCGTCCCGTCGCAGACGCCCGCGAATCCGGCGCCGACGTGGTCCACCTTGGTCGCGCGCCGCATGCCGCGGTTCTGCCGCAGCACCACGTGCTCCGGGTCCTCGGCGCCCGGCAGCCCGACCTGCTCCTGCATCACCTCGGGCGCGAGGGTGAAGTGGTCGGCGAGCAGGGCCGCGTCGTCGCGCGACCGCAGGTAGTCCTGGCGCTCGAAGTGGGCGAGCACGGTGTCGCCGAGCGGCTGCTCGACCGGGTGCGGCCACTCCTCGATCACGATGGACGGCTCGACGGCGCCCGAGGCCACCGCCGCGTTCTTGCGCAGGGTGATCCAGCCGAAGCCGACCGCCTTGGTCTTCCGGGCCTCGAACTCGTCCAGCCACGCCCCGTACCGCACCGCGTACTCGGCCGGGTCCGAACGGTGGTCGCCGCTGTCCCGCAGCCACAGCTCGGCGTACTGGGTGACGTCCTGGACCTCGCGCTGCACGATCCAGGCGTCGCAGCCGCGCGGCACCCAGGAGCGCAGCCGGTCCTGCCACTCCTCGCCGTCCACGTGCTGCCAGTTGGCGAGGAACTGGGCGTATCCGCCGTCGTTGAGCCGCTCCCCCGCCTCCTGGACGAGCGTGCGGCACAGGTCGTCGCCGCCCATGCCGCCGTCGCGGTAGGTGAGACGGGCGCCGGGGGAGATGACGAACGGCGGATTCGAGACGATCAGGTCGTACGTGTCGCCGTCGACCGGCTCGAAGAGCGAGCCCTGGAGCAGCTCGGCCTCGCGGGCCCCGGAGAGCGCGAGGGTGAGGCGGGTGAAGTCCAGGGCGCGCGGGTTGAGATCGGTCGCGGTGACCAGCGTGGCGTGCTGGGCGGCGTGCAGGGCCTGGATGCCGGAGCCGGTGCCGAGGTCGAGCGCGGAGGACACCGGCGTACGGACGGTGATGCCGGCCAGCGTGGTGGAGGCGCCGCCGACACCGAGGACCACCCCTTCGTCCTTGCTGCCGATGCCGCCGGCCCCGCCGACGGCGCAGCCCAGGTCGGAGACGATGAACCAGTCCTGCCCGTCGGGCCCGCCGTACGGCCGGATGTCGACGGTGGCACCGACTTCCTGGGCCTCCTGGCCGCCGGGCTCGTGGTCACCGTCCTCGGCGAGCGGGACCAGCCAGCCGTCCTCCAGGCACTCGGCCAGCGGCAGCGCGGCGGCGGCGCGGGCGCGGGAGACGGGGCGCTGGAGGAGGAAGAGCCGTACGAGGGTCTCCAGCGAGGAGTCGCCCCGGGTGGCCCGCAGCGCGGGCACGGTCTCGCTGCGGGCGAGCGCGGCATAGGCGGGGGCGCCGAGCAGTTCGAGGAGGCCGTCGGCGGTGAACTCGGCGGCGAGCAGGGCCTCGCGGAGCCGGGCGGCGCGCGCGGGGACGGGGAGGCGGGAGGTCAGGCTGGTCGTACTCACCCCACCATTGTGGCGGCCGCCACCGACAATGCCGCGTCAGCCCCGCCCGTCCCGCCCGTCCCGAAGTCCCGGACCGGCAAAGGCGGCTCCACGCGCGCGTGCGAAGGCCCCGGGCGAGGCGTGCTCGTCCCGGGGCCTTCGTACGACCGCCTCACGCGGCCGACCGGCTCACGCGGCGCCAGTCGGTGTCGCTACTCCGAGCTCTTGCTCGCGGAGCCCGACGGCTTGGCGGAGGCCTTCTCCGACGGGGTGGAGCCCGGCTGCGGGGAGGTCGCGGCGGGCGACGGGGTGGCCTTCTGGCAGCCCGGCTGCTTCGCCATGGCCGTGCCCAGCTCGCCGGACTGCAGCTTGGCCAGCGCGTCCTGGTCCATCTTCTCGATCCTCTTCAGGCCGTCGGCGACGTCCTGGAGGCCGTCCGCGAACTTCTGCTGGTTGCTCGGGTCGAGCGCGTCGACCTGCTTCTTCAGCCCCTCGTAGGCGACGGCCGTGGCGTTGAGCTCCTTGACCGCGTCCTGCTGGAGCTTCTCGCCGTTGTCGACCGGCGGCGCGCCCGCGCCCTCGATCGCCTTGGCGAGCGCGCGGTCCGCGTCGGCGATGTCCTGGAAGGCCTTCGAGTCGGCGGCCTGGATGTCGGCCGGCTTGCCGTCCGCGGCCGTCGAGATGATCAGCTGCTGGGCGTCGGCCCGCTTCTGGATCTGGGGCTTCGCCTGGTCGCAGACCGTCTTGGCCCAGTCGTTCACCTTGTCGCCGTCGTCGCTGCAGCCCGACAGCGTGAGCACCAGTACAGCGGCGCTGGACAGCGCGACAGCAAGCTTCTTGTTCAACGGATCGGTCCCTTCCAAGGCTCTCGGCCCCGGAACATACACGCCGAACGGGCGACATCCACCTTTCGTGCGACGGATTCATCCCTTATTGCAGCCGATTGCACCAAGGGAGACACGCCTCACGCCACACGCGCGACGGGCGGACGGCACGTCAACACGTGCTGTCCGCCCGCCCTCTGACCTGGTGTTACGAGATGACCGGCGCGTCCGGCGAGGCGGCCGAGCGGCGCGCGGCGTTGCCTTCGTCACCCAAGTCGTCGTCCGCGTCGTCGCCGACGACCACGGAGCGCCGCTTGGAGACGTAGACCGCGCCGACGATGACGGCGATCGCGAGGATCGCGATCAGCGCCCGCAGTCCGCCGCTCGCGTCGTCGCCGAAGCTGAACTGCACCACGGCGGGCGCGATCAGCAGGGCGACCAGGTTCATCACCTTCAGCAGCGGGTTGATGGCGGGGCCCGCGGTGTCCTTGAACGGGTCGCCGACGGTGTCGCCGATGACGGTCGCGGCATGCGCCTCGCTGCCCTTGCCGCCGTGGTGGCCGTCCTCGACGAGCTTCTTGGCGTTGTCCCAGGCGCCGCCGGAGTTGGCGAGGAAGACGGCCATCAGGGTGCCGGTCGCGATGGCGCCGGCGAGGTACGAACCGAGCGCGCCGACGCCGAGGGTGAAGCCGACCGCGATCGGTGCAAGGACGGCGAGCAGCCCGGGCGTGGCGAGTTCGCGCAGCGCGTCCTTGGTGCAGATGTCGACCACGCGCCCGTACTCGGGCTTCTCGGTGTAGTCCATGATCCCGGGGTGCTCGCGGAACTGCCGCCGCACCTCGTAGACCACCGCGCCGGCCGAACGCGACACCGCGTTGATCGCCAGCCCCGAGAAGAGGAAGACGACCGCGGCGCCGAGGACCATCCCGAAGAGGTTGTTCGGCTGCGAGATGTCCATGGAGAGGTTCGTCTCACCGGCCTTCGCCCCGACGTCGGTGACGGCCGTGGCGATGGCGTCGCGGTACGCACCGAAGAGCGCCGCCGCCGCCAGGACGGCGGTGGCGATGGCGATGCCCTTGGTGATGGCCTTGGTGGTGTTGCCGACGGCGTCGAGCTCGGTGAGGACCTGCGCGCCCGCGCCCTGGACGTCGCCGGACATCTCGGCGATGCCCTGCGCGTTGTCGGAGACCGGGCCGAAGGTGTCCATGGCGACGATCACGCCGACGGTGGTGAGCAGACCGGTACCGGCGAGGGCGACCGCGAAGAGCGCCAGCATGATCGACGTACCGCCGAGCAGGAACGCCCCGTAGACGCCGAGGCCGATCAGGAAGGCCGTGTACACGGCGGACTCCAGGCCGATGGAGATGCCGGCGAGGACGACCGTGGCGGGGCCGGTGAGCGAGGACTTGCCGATGTCCCTGACCGGGCGCCGGGTCGTCTCGGTGAAGTAGCCGGTGAGCTGCTGGATCAGCGCGGCCAGGACGATGCCGATGGCCACGGCGACCAGGGCGAGGATCCGCGGGTCGCCGGGGTGGTCGCGGATCCCGGCCTCGGTGACGCCCTTGAGGTCGGCGTAGGAGGACGGCAGGTAGACGAAGACCGCGATGGCGACCAGGGCCAGGGAGATCACGGCGGAGATGAAGAAGCCGCGGTTGATCGCGGACATTCCGCTGCGGTCGGCGCGCCGCGGGGCGACCGCGAAGATGCCGATCATCGCGGTGACCACGCCGATCGCCGGGACGATCAGCGGAAAGGCGAGGCCGAGGTCGCCGAAGGCCGCCTTGCCGAGGATGAGGGCGGCGACCAGGGTGACCGCGTACGACTCGAAGAGGTCGGCGGCCATACCCGCGCAGTCGCCGACGTTGTCGCCCACGTTGTCGGCGATGGTGGCGGCGTTACGCGGGTCGTCCTCGGGGATGCCCTGTTCGACCTTGCCGACCAGGTCGGCTCCGACGTCGGCGGCCTTGGTGAAGATGCCGCCGCCGACCCGCATGAACATGGCGATGAGAGCGGCGCCCAGGCCGAAGCCCTCCAGCACCTTGGGCGCGTCGGCCGCGTAGACGAGGACGACGCAGGCGGCACCGAACAGGCCGAGGCCCACGGTGATCATGCCGACCACTCCGCCGGTACGGAAAGCGATCTTCATGGCCTTGTGCGAGACGGCCGTCAGATCCTTTTCCGGTTCACCCGGCGCCGGGGTCGCCTCTCGTGCCGCGGCGGCCACTCGCACATTCGCCCGTACGGCGAGTCGCATGCCGATGTATCCGGTGGCCGCCGAGAAAAGCGCACCCACCAGGAAGAACAGAGAACGTCCGGCGCGCTGCGACCAGGTGTCGGCGGGCAGCAGCATCAGCAGGAAGAACACGACTACGGCGAAGATCCCTAGTGTGCGCAACTGGCGTGCGAGATAGGCGTTGGCGCCTTCCTGCACTGCGGCGGCGATCTCCTTCATCGAGTCGGTGCCCTCGTCGGCGGCCAGCACCTGGCGTACCAGCAGCCGGGCGACGACCAGGGCCGCCAGCGCGACGACCGCGATGACGATCACGATCGTACGGTTCCCGTCCGTGAGTACCGCTGCGGCGAGAGAAGTGGGGTGTCCGGTCAGTTCTGGGTTGAAGAGCCCCGCCATTCGTCCTCCTTGACGTTGCGAGCTCAAGATGTGGACGGATTGTAGGGAGCAGAACCTGATCAAAACAGGGCGCCGCTAACGGAATTCCCCATTGCCTCGATCTTCCCACCGAAAGCGGTAATGGGCCAAAAGCATTGACAGATGATCGACGATCTAGGGAAATGAAAAAAGGCCCTGCTCGGCAGGGCCTTTTTTCCGCGATCTTGACTTGGTGGTCGGTCAGGGGAGCGCGACCGCCGGCGTCGTCGGCCAGCTCATCCTGATGACGCCGCCCTCCTCGCCGGCCCGCACCTCGACGTCGTCGACGAGGCCGCGAATCACGGCGAGACCCATCTCGTCCTCACCGTCGGCGTCGTCGAACTCCTCGGCCGGAGCCTCGTCCCGGGCGCCGGGCACACCGGCGGCGTCGGCCGCCGCCACACCCGCGCCGGGCACCTCGTCCCCGACCTCGATGGAGAACGACTTCTCCTCCTCGGTCAGCACGACCCGGACGGGGGTGGTGACGCCGTTGCTGCGGTGCAGCCCGACGGCACGGGTGCACGCCTCACCGACGGCGAGTCTGACCTCGTCGAGGACCGCCTCGTCGACCCCGGCCCGGCGCGCCACCGCGGCCGCCACCAGGCGGGCCGTGCGGACGTGCTCGGGCTGGGCGCTGAAGCGGAGTTCAACGGTGGCCATACGGTCCCCCTAGGAACGTCTGGGCGGGCAACTCGGAGGACCGGGCGTGTCCGGCCCGGCTCTCCACTCCTTCTCCGGCCTCGGCCGGCCGTCAGTCGGTGGCGTTGACGGCCTCGTCGACCGTGGTGTGGATGGGGAACACCTTGGTCAGTCCGGTGATCCGGAAGATTTTGAGAATGCGCTCCTGGTTGCAGACCAGGCGCAGCGAGCCCTCGTGCGCGCGCACGCGCTTCAGGCCGCCCACCAGCACGCCGAGGCCGGTCGAGTCGAGGAAGTCCACGCCCTCCATGTCGACAACCAGGTGGTAGCTGCCGTCGTTCACCAACTCGACCAACTGCTCGCGCAGCTTGGGCGCGGTATACACATCAATCTCGCCACCGACCTCGACGACCGTACGGTCGCCACTCGGGCCGGACACATTGCGAGTCGACAGGGACAGGTCCACGGATCCTCCAGCACCTTGCTATCGAGCGGTCGTTCCTCAAGTCTCCCGGCGGAGTCGGGGGACGGATCGCCAGCCGCGATGGCATTCAATCACTTACCTGCAGCCATGCACGACGCCTTGGGAGCATTGTCCGTCACGCCAGTGACACACTCGGTGCCGATGGCCAAGAATCACCGCCCCAGTCGTCCAGCCGGGGACACGGGCAGTCGCCCCTCCCCCGGCATGGTCCTCGACCGGCTCTCCTCGGGCGAGAGCCGGGCCGCGCGCATCACTCATACGGAGCACTTGCCCGCCCGGGCAGGCCGTCATGCGGTCTGGCCGCATCGCATCCGGCCGGAGGTGATCAGCGCGATCCAGGCGGCGGGCATCGAGCACCCCTGGGCCCACCAGGCGGAGGCCGCCGAGCACGCCCTCGACGGCGAGTCCGTGGTGATCGCCACGGGAACCGCCTCGGGCAAGTCGCTGGCCTATCTCGCCCCGGTCCTGTCGACCCTCCTGGACGGCTCCGAGGCCGCCAACGGCCGGGGGACCACCGCGCTCTACCTGGCGCCCACCAAGGCCCTCGCCGCCGACCAGCGGCGTGCGGTCCGTGAGCTGGCGGCTCCGCTCGGCAACCGGATCCGGCCGGCCGTCTACGACGGCGACACGCCCGTCGAGGAACGCGAGTGGGTCCGCCAGTACGCGAACTACGTGCTGACCAACCCCGACATGCTGCACCGGGGCATACTCCCCTCCCACCCCAGGTGGTCCTCCTTCCTGCGCTCCCTGCGCTACGTCGTGATCGACGAGTGCCACACCTACCGGGGCGTCTTCGGCTCCCACGTCGCCCAGGTGCTGCGCCGTCTGCGGCGGGTCTGCGCCCGGTACGGCGCGGATCCCGTCTTCCTCCTCGCCTCCGCCACCTCCGCGGAGCCGGCCCTCGCCGCCCGCCGGCTGACCGGCCTGCCGGTCTCGGAGGTCTCCGACGACGCCTCCCCGCGCGGCGAGCTGGTCTTCGCCCTCTGGGAGCCGCCGCTGACCGAGCTGCACGGCGAGCAGGGCGCCCCGGTGCGCCGCACGGCCACCGCCGAGACCGCCGACCTGCTGACCGACCTGACCGTCCAGGGCGTCCGCTCGGTCGCCTTCGTCCGCTCCCGGCGCGGCGCCGAGCTGATCGCGGTCATCGCGCAGGAGCGGCTCGCCCAAGTGGACCGCTCCCTGGCCCGTCGCGTCGCCGCCTACCGGGGCGGCTACCTGCCCGAGGAGCGCCGGGCCCTGGAGCGGGCCCTGCACTCGGGCGAGCTCCTCGGCCTGGCCGCCACGACGGCCCTGGAGCTGGGCGTGGACGTCTCCGGCCTGGACGCGGTGCTGATCGCCGGGTACCCGGGCACCCGGGCCTCCCTGTGGCAGCAGGCCGGCCGCGCCGGCCGCTCGGGCGAGGGCGCCCTGGCGATCCTGGTCGCCCGGGACGACCCGCTGGACACCTTCCTGGTCCACCACCCCGAGGCGCTCTTCCAGCAGCCGGTCGAGTCGACCGTCCTGGACCCCGACAACCCGTACGTCCTCGCGCCGCACCTCTGCGCCGCCGCCGCCGAGCTGCCGCTGACCGACGCCGACCTGGCCCTGTTCGGCCCGGCCGTCACCGAGCTGCTGCTGCCCCAGCTGGAGGCCGCCGGACTGCTCCGGAAGCGCTCCACCGGCTGGTACTGGACCCGCCGCGAGAGGGCCGCCGACCTGACGGACATCCGGGGCGGGGGCGGCAGCCCGGTCCAGATCGTGGAGGCCGCCACCGGCCGCCTCCTCGGCACGGTCGACGAGGCCGCCTCGCACACCGCCGTCCACGACGGCGCCGTCCACCTCCACCAGGGCCGTACGTACCTGGTGAAGACCCTCGACCTGAAGGACTCCGTGGCCCTGGTCGAGGAGGCCGCCCCGCCGTACTCCACCACCGCCCGGGACACCACCTCCATCTCCGTCCTCGAGACCGACACCGAGATCCCCTGGGGAGCCGGCCGCCTCTGCTACGGCTCCGTCGAGGTCACCAACCAGGTCGTCTCCTTCCTGCGCCGCCGTCTGATCACCGGCGAGGTGCTCGGCGAGACCAAGCTCGACCTGCCACCCCGCACCCTGCGCACCCGCGCCGTGTGGTGGACGGTCACCGAGGACCAGCTCGACGCCGCCCGGATCAACCCGGAGATCCTCGGCGGTGCCCTGCACGCCGCCGAACACGCCTCCATCGGCATGCTGCCGCTCTTCGCCACCTGCGACCGCTGGGACATCGGCGGGGTGTCCGTGCCGCTGCACCCCGACACCCTGCTGCCCACCGTCTTCGTGTACGACGGGCATCCGGGCGGCGCGGGCTTCGCCGAGCGGGCCTTCCACACCGCCCGCGCCTGGCTGACGGCCACCCGGGAGGCGATCGCCTCCTGCGAGTGCGAGGCGGGCTGCCCCTCCTGCATCCAGTCCCCCAAGTGCGGCAACGGCAACGACCCTCTCCACAAGCGCGGCGCCGTGCGCCTGCTCACGGAACTGCTGCGGGAAGCCCCGGCAGAGCCCGAGGAGGCCCCGCCCGCGCCCTGACCGCCGGTGCGTACGGCCCGAGGCGCACCGTCGCCGTCACGTCCGCGATGTCGTCCCGCACCGAGCAGCGCACCACCGCCGCCCCCTGCGCGGCCGCGACCCGGGCCGCCGCCGCGCAGGCGGTCTCCTCGCCCCACAGGGCCCGGTCGGCGGCGGCAAGCGCGGCCAGGTCCGCGGCCCCGCCCGCCCGGTGCCGGGCGGCGACCGCCTGCCCCAGCGCAAGCACCGCACCGAACACCACGCACAGCACACAGGCCGCGAAGGCCGTCCACACCGTCGCCACCCCCCGGTCGCGGCTCAGGCCCCCGATCACGGCGCCGTCACCCCCACCGTGTCCTCGGCGAGCGCCGCAGCCGCGGCGCGCAGCGTCAGCCCCAGCCCGCCGGGGCCGGGTGCCTGGGCATCCACCGTCACCCGCCACAGGTCGCCCGAACGGGTGACCGAGACGTGGGCCCCTTCCGGCGCGGCCGCCCGGGCGGCGGCCTCGGCGCCGGCCACCGGCTCCGACCTGGCCACCGCCCGCGCGCCGGCCCGCGCCGCGTCCACACACTGGATCTGCGCGGCCGCCGCGGCGAGCGCCCAGACCAGGGCCATGGTGAGCACCACCAGCGCGGGCAGGGCCATCGCCGCCTCCACGGTCACGACGCCCCGGTCGTCAGAACGGCGCATCGAGCGCCTTCCCGATCACGGACTCCAGCGCACCGGAGACCGACCCGCTGGTCACGATCTTGTACAGGATCGTGGCGAAACCCGCCGCCGCGATGGTCCCCATCGCGTACTCCGAGGTCGTCATCCCCGCGTCACCGCTCCGGGCCGCCCATCGGGCCCGCCACCACGTGCCCATCCGCCGCCTGCTCGTCCTTGTCATGCCAACCCCCATGTGTCGTCGTCGTGTTCGTACGCGTCGTCGTGTTCGTCTTCGGTCAGTTCCGCAGCAGGCCGGTCGCCAGGCCGATCACCACCGGGGCCACGCCCACCGCGAGGAAGGCCGGCAGGAAGCAGAGGCCCACGGGGGCGGTGATCAGCACCTGGGCCCGCTGGGCCCGGGCCGCCGCCTTCCGGGCCCGGTCGGCCCTCAGGTCGGCCGCGTGGCGGGAGACGGCCTCGGCGGCGGGCGCCCCGGAGGAGCCGGCCCGTTCCAGGCAGCGGGCCAGGCCCTCGGCACCGGGTATCTCCCCGAACCTCCGCCACACATCGGCCGGTTCGCCGCCGAGCCGCAGCTCCGCGGCCGTCCGCGCGAGCCGCTCGCCGAGCGGTCCGCCCAGCGACCGCCCGACCGCCTCCGCCGCCTCGCCGGGCCCCGCTCCTGCGGACGCGCAGGCCGC
The DNA here is from genome assembly GCF_032436795.1 of Streptomyces sp. P9(2023). Taxonomy (NCBI): domain Bacteria; kingdom Bacillati; phylum Actinomycetota; class Actinomycetes; order Kitasatosporales; family Streptomycetaceae; genus Streptomyces; species Streptomyces sp. P9(2023). The sequence goes on along the minus strand of NZ_JAUPWM010000008.1, from coordinate 42,461 downwards.
CAACAGGTCCGCCGCGAGCGGAAGCTGCCGTACCGCCTCCTCCTCGTCACCGGCCGTCGGGACCCGGCCCGCGCTCCACCGCCGTACGCCCCAACCCGCCGCGATCCCCGCCAAAAGCCCGGCCACCCCACCGACCAGGGCCCAGCCGACGGCGCCCGCCGCGACCGGCGCGGCCCAGGTCCGCAACCAGGCGGGACAAGCGCGCCGTCGACCGCCGGCCGACCCGGCGCCCAGCAGGGCCGCCAGCCGCTTCCGCGTCCGCCGCTCGCGCCGCCGGTCGGCCACCGCGCAGGCCGCCCAGCCGACCGAGGCCGCCACCGCGACCATCACCCCCAGCCCGTGGCCGAACTCCCCCAGAAGACCCGCCACTCCGGTCACACCCGCTCCCCTCCTCGGACGATCCGCGCGGCCCACCACAGGCCGGCGGTCTCCAGTGCGGCGCCGACGACCAGACAGCCGAGGCCCAGGGGCGTGTGCAGCAGCACGTACAGCGGTCGTGCGCCCAGCGCCGAACCGAGGAGGAGCCCCACGGCCGGGAGCACCGCGAGAACGGCCACCGTCGCCCACGCCCCGGCCAGTTGGGCCCGCAGCCGCTCCCGCTGGTCCCGGTGCTCCCGCAGCGCCGCCTCCAGCCGGTCGAGCCCGGCGGCCAGCCCCGCGCCCCCGTCCACCGCGACCTGCCAGCAGGCCGCCAGGCCGGCCAGCGCATCGGCCCCGTCCTGCCGCGCGGCCCTCCGCAAGGCCGCCGCCACATCGCCGCCGAACCGGGCCGCCGCGAGCACCTCCGCCTCCTCCTTCGGCCCCAGCGCCCCGGTCGCCCCGACCGCGAACAGCAACGCCCGCGCGGGCTGCCGACCGGCTCTCAGCTCGGCCGCGACCGCGCCGCACAGACCCACCACGGCGTCGGACCGCGCCTCCCGCTCCCTGCGGAGCGCCGCCGCCCGCAGCCGTCGCCCCACCAAGGGACCCGCCAACGCCCCCGCCACCAGCGGCAGCGGTGACTCCCCGAGCACCGCGAGCACCGCCGCCACCGGCAGACAGAGCCAGGCCCGCCGCCCCCGCAGCGCCGCCCACCAGCGCTCGCCGACGGCCCGCCACGCCGTCCGCGCCCGCCCCGGCGCACCCGGATCCCCCGGCCCGCCGACACCGGCGAGGACAAGCCGCGCCCTGCGCACGCCGCGCTCCCGCTCGGCCACCCGCCACAGCGCGGCCCCCGCGCACAGCACCGCCGCGCCCTGGGCCAGCGCCGCCTGGTCGCTCATCACGAGCCGCCCCCGATCAGCGACCGCAGCCGCTCCCAGCCCCGCTCCCGCTCGAACCCGGCCGCTCCCCAGCTCAGCGCGGGCACGGTCACCACGAGCCCCCGCCGGTCCCGCTCCAGGACGTGGATCTCCGCGATCCGCCGCTGCCCCACCCGGTCCCGTACGAGATGCAGCACCGCCGAGAGCCCGGCACCCAACTGGCTGTGCAGCGCCGCCCGGTCGAGCCCGGCGGCCGTGCCGAGTGCTTCGAGGCGGGCCGGTACGTCCGCCGCCGTGTTGGCGTGGAGCGTGCCCGAGCCGCCCTCATGGCCGGTGTTAAGGGCTGCAAGCAGGTCGACGGCCTCCCCGCCTCGCACCTCGCCGACCACCAGCCGGTCGGGCCGCATCCGCAGCGCCTGCCGGACCAGGTCCCGCAGGGTCACCAGACCCGCGCCCTCCTGGTTCGCCGGCCGCGCCTCAAGGCGCACCACGTGCGGATGGTCGGGCCGTAGCTCGGCGGAGTCCTCGGCGAGGACGATCCGCTCCCGTTCGCCGACCAGACCGAGCAGCGTGGACAGCAGAGTCGTCTTCCCGAACCCAACGACAAGACACCTCTATTGCGGCACACTTGCCCCATGGCGACGACCAAGACACCAGCAGGGCAACGCACTCGCGCGGTCATCTACGTCCGCATCAGCCAGGACCGTAGCGGCGCCCATCTCGGCGTAGACCGACAGCGCGAGGACTGCGAGGACCTGGCCGAGCGCAACGGGTGGGACGTCGTCGAGGTCTACGTCGACAACGACGTCTCCGCCTACAGCGGCAAGCCGCGCAAGGACTACATGCGCATGCTCGCTGACCTTGAGGACGGCGCGGCCACCGTCGTCATCGCCTGGCACACCGACCGCCTACATCGCTCGCCCACCGAGCTGGAGAAGTACATCGACCTGTGCGATGCCCGGGGAGTGACGACCCACACCGTGCAGGCCGGCCACCTCGACCTGTCCACGCCCTCCGGACGCATGCTCGCGCGCATGCTCGGCAACGTCGCCCGGTACGAGTCCGAGCACAAGGGGCACCGCGTCGCCCGGGCCCGAATGCAGAAGGCGAAGTCCGGCGAGTGGGGCGGCGGGATTCGCCCGTTCGGGTGGGGCATGCCCACCGGGGAGACCCGGAAGAAGGTCGACCGAAAGACGGGCGAGGAGGTCGAGGTACCCGTCCTCGACATGAACAAGGCCGTCCCCGAGGAGGCCGCCGCGATCGAGACCGGCACCGACATGCTGCTGTCCGGCGGATCGATCAGGGGATGGGTGAAGTGGCTCGCCGACAAGGGGTACACCACGACCCGCGCCAACACGATCTCGCACGTCGAGGCGCGCGACATGCTGCTGCGGCCGAGGAACGCCGGAATCGCCGTCTACAGGGGCGAGGAGATCGGCACCGGCCCCTGGGACAAGCTCGTGCCCGAGGAGAAGTTCAGAGCCGTTGTGGCCGTCCTGAAGGACCCTTCCCGCAAGACGACGCCCGGGGCGCAGCCGAAGTGGTTCGGCTCGCTGATCTACCGGTGCGGGGAACCAGGGTGCACAGACACCGTGCGGGTCACGAAGACCGGCCGGTTGCAACTGCCCAGCTACCGGTGCCGACTGCAGCACGGCGGCGGGCGCCGCGCACAGCTGGTTGACGACTACGTCGAGGACCTCATCGTCGAGCGGCTGTCACGACCGGACGCGGCTGATCTCCTCCTGCCCGGCCCGGACGACATCGACGTGGCGGCGCTGCAGATGGAGAGCGAGCAGATCCGCCGGCGGCTGACCGATCTCGCTGGCGCGTTCGGAGCCGGCCGGATCGACATGCCGCAGTTCACCGAGGGGTCGGACGTGGCGCGCGCCCAGCTGGACGGCGTGAACAAGCAGTTGGCCCGGGCGGCGACGAGGGATCCGCTGGTGCCGCTCGTGGGTGCGCCGGACGTCCGCAAGGCGTGGAAAAGCATGGGCCTGCAGGAGCGGCGGACCGTGCTGCGCGAGCTCCTGGACGTGACGTTGCATGCGCCCCGGCCGGGCCGCATGCCCGACGGCACGTACTTCGACTACGAGGCGATCGAGACGGAGTGGAAAAGGCGAACGGCGAGCCAGAATGGCTAGCTCTCGGACGAGTCGCCTGTTTGAAGCTCGGCCTCATACTGGGCCTCCCGAGCACGCAGGCGCCACTCCTCGGCGATCATTTCCAGTTCCTGACGGTCTCTCTGCGCGTACTGAAGCAGAAGCTGCGCGCGGGTGTGGCGCTCTTTGGCGGCGCTCATCGCCTCAGTAGCCGACTGCAATTCGCTTCTAGCCCGATCCACCTTGCTTGACGCATCCCATGCCCTTGATGCTGCATGCTTCGCGTGGGCTTCGAGCTGCTCAACAGTCCAGTCGCCCCGGCCCGGGGCGCGGGATTTTGCGGCCACGCCCTCAGCAAGCATCTCGTGAACAGTGGTCCCCAGGGCCCGCGCGAGCAGATCAGCCTCGGAGAGTTTCAGCGACCGCTGCCCGGACTCCAATTTCGCGATGGTCTGCTGATACATCGACCCCCCGAGAGCCATCACCCTCTCGGCGAGCTCCACCTGAGACATGTCAAGGGCAACCCTGATCTTCCTCACCTGCCGGATAAAGGCTTCTTCAGCCACTGCCCCCGGGGCCGGCGCTTGGTCCTCAGCCAACGCAATCAACATCCTTCATGCCCAACACGCTACACCGCGATGTTGTTGTTGCGCCACACCGCCACCGGGTACATACTCATGGTGTTCCAACACCAACACCGCAAGGGGGTGGAGTGGTGTCGATGCCGCTCGCCATGGGCGCGGCGCGGTACCTGACCACGGACGACGTGGCCTCCAGGTACCGCACGACCGCTAGCACCGTTCGTTACTGGCGCCACATCGGCTACGGCCCGAAGGGCATCAAAATCGGCCGGCGCGTCCTCTACACCGAGGCCTCGCTCCTCAGGTTCGAAGAGCAGCTTGCCGACAAGGCCGACCAGGAATCGGCGTGACCACCGATGCGGCCTACGCCGCGAACGACGACAGCGCCAGGGGTCCAGCCCTGACGCCGCCTGTCGAGCAGTTCAACGAATCCGCTAGCCAGCAGATCGGAAAGCTCGTGCCCATCATCGCAGAGCCGGCCACTTCGGCCAAGCAGAACCCCGGTCAGAGGGGTACCACCGTTCCGGCCACCGTCCGCCCGGTGCCCACCATCGAGCACGTGATCGCGGCCCCCATCGACCAGCTGCTCGACCAGCAGGACGCCATGCTCGTCGAGCTCGATAGGCCCATGGACTCCTGGTTCTTCGGCCAGCTCGTCCACAAGCGCGACGGGCAGATCATCCTCGCCATGCCCCCCGGACGTAGCGCGATTGAGCAGGACGCCAGCGTGCGGATGCTGATCGCCCAGTTCCACGGTCTGACCAGCGACGACTTCCCCAGCCACATGACCACCACCAACGTCATCGAGAACGGGGAGTACGTCCTGTGAAGACCACCGCCGTAGTCCGCGCCGCCCGGGCCCTCGATGAGCGGGCCGCCGCCCACGCCCGAGGCGACCGGGATGCCGCCCTCCGCGCCACCGCCACGGTCGCCCTCTGGTGGACCGTCGCCGAGGAGCACGGCGCCACCCCCGGCGACGTCAACGCGCACCGGACGGGAGGCGCCCGATGAAGCAGGCCTACATCGAACAGGTCGCCCTCGATCACGGCGCGAAGGTCGTCTTCAAGGAGTTCGCGGACCACGTCCGCGTCGCCTACGACCCCGACCAAATCAGCCCGCTCGACGCCCGGGGCGTCCTCGGCATCTACGTGCACTACACGGAGAGCCCTGAGATCGACCGCATCCGGGACGCGGGCTCCACCGCCGAGGACGAGAACTGCCGCGAGTTCTACTCGATCATCCTCGGCGAGATCGACCGCACCGGAGACGCCCCGGGCATCGTCCGCCATGTCCTCGGCCTCATGGAACAGGCCCACAGCGAGGAGCGTGGCCGGTGACCGAGAAGCAGAACGTCGCGACGGTCGGGGCTATCCCCGGCCGTCCGGCCCGGCCCGCCGGCTACTGGGAGCGCATCGACCGCATCGTCGCCCAGGCCCCACCGCTCACCGACGCGCAGCGCGCCAAGCTCCGCACGATCTTCCACCAGCCCGCCCCGAGCCAGGAGGCAGCGTGACCAGCCAGAAGCCGCACATCCCCGGCCAGTGGCCGGTCACCAAGCCCGTCGAACTCCACCAGGCCGACGACCAGGGCGAGCAGCATCTCGCGCTCGTCGCCGTCCAGGCCCGCTTCCACGTGACGCTCGGCTCGATCCGCGCCGACCTCGAGGAGCAGCCGTCCCCGATGGCCGTCCTCAACGCGGCCCGCCGATGGAACTGCGCGATCACTGCCATGGCCGACGAGGTCGCCTCGGCCCTGAAGAAGGCCAGCTAGTCGCACGGCCCGGGGGTTCTGTGCGTCAACCGGATGGCCCCCCCCCCGGGCCCGACACGGACACCAGCACCTGCTCGGAGAAGAGAGCCCCGTTCGTGAACGACACCATCGCCTTCAACCGGCTCGCCGACCTCCTCGGCAGCATGGGCGAGCGCACCCGATACACCGGGGGTGTGCTCCGCACCCGCGGCCTGTGCCACGGAGGCGACTCCCCCACCACCGTCGCCATCAAGCGCATCAACAACGGCGTCGGCGTGTACTGCCACAAGTGCCAGGGCAACGCCGAGTTCCTCGCAGCCATCGGCTGGACCGAGGCCGACCTGTTCGACGAGCCGCTCCCCGAACGGCCGCGCGACCGCCCCGAGGACGACACGTGGATCCCGTGCCAGGACCGCGGGCACAAGCGTGTCGCCCAGTACCTCTACAAGGACGCGCACGGAACGCTCGTGCACGGCGTCACCCGCTGCGACGCGAAGTGCTTCGCGCAGTGGCGGCCCGAACCGTCCAACCGATCCGGCCGCCGCTGGAGCCTCAACGACGAGGGCGGTAACCGCCTCGTCGCCACCGTCCCGTACCGACTGCCCGAACTGCTCGTCGCCGTCGCGGCGGACCGCGTCGTCTGGATCGCCGAAGGCGAGAAGGACGTCCACGCCCTCGTCGACCACGGGTTCCCCGCCACCTGCAACGCGGGCGGCTCCGGGAAATGGACGGCCGAGCACGCCCAGTACCTGACCGGCGCCGACGTCACGATCGTGGCCGACCGCGACGCGAAGGGACGGCAGCACGCCGAGGCCGTCGTCGCCACCCTCAGGGGTGTCGCCAGGTCCGTGTACGTCGTCCAGGCCGTCACGGGGAAGGACGCCTACGACCACTTCGCCGCCGGCCACACCGACATCGAGTTCAACCAGGTCTGGGCGCCGGTCCCCTACCCGGGCGACCCGGCGGTGGTCGCGTGACGACAGCACCGGCCTGGGCCCCCGATGTCAGGGAGGTGGACCAGGCGACGCTCGGCCGCCCGGGCCGACTCCCTGAGGAGTTCTTCTCCGCCCGGCCCGTGTTCGCGAAGATCCGCCAGGCCGCTCACGCCGAGGGCTGCTCGGGCGACGTCCTGTTCTACAGCACGCTCGCCCGCATGTCGGCGCTCGTACCCCACCAGTACCGAGCGGTCACCGGTATCGGCGGCCGGGCGTCGCTGAACATCTTCGCCGCCATCGTCGGCACGTCCGGCGCGGGCAAGTCGACGAGCTCCTCCCTCACGCGCACGCTCATGCCCGCGCTGGACGACGACTTCCGCGACGGCCTGCCCGTCGGATCCGGCGAAGGCATCGCCGAGGCCTTCATGGGCTCCGTCGACGAGCCGACCGGCGAACTACACAAGGGCGGCCCGAACAAGGGCGACCCGGTCATGCGCAAGGTACGGAAGCAGGTGCGCCACAACGCCTACTTCTACGTGGACGAGGGCCAGACGATCGCCAAGCTGAGCGAGCGGAACGGCTCCGTGCTCGGCGAGACGCTGCGCCGCGCCGCCGTCGGCGAGACCCTCGGCCAGACCAACGCGAGCGAGGAGCGGACCCGGTACGTACCGGCCGGCTCGTACAGCCTCGGACTGCTCGTCGGGTTCCAGCCGAGCACGGCGGTGCCGGTACTCGCCGACGCCAGCACCGGCACCCCGCAGCGCTTCCTCTGGGGCTGGGCAGACGACCCCTCCATCCCTGACGTACCACCGTCATGGCCGGGTGAGCTGGAGCGCGGGCACTGGCAACGCCACATCACCGACCCCGTCGACATCCGCTTCCCCGAGCGTGTCCGCAGCATGTTGTGGGCGGAGAAGGTCGGCCGCGCGCGGGGTGAGATCGAGGTCCCCGAGCTGGACGGCCACGCTGGCCTGATCAAGGTCAAGGTGGCCGCACTGCTCGCGCTCCTCGACGGGCGGGACTACGCAACCGAGGAGGACTGGTCTCTCGCCGAGGTGGTCTGGGCCGCGTCATGCGGGGCCCGTGACCACCTGGTGGAGCGGGCGCAGCGCGAATCGGCGGCCGAGAAGCAGCGCGAGCAGGACGCCAAGGTCCTGCAGGTGGTGCGCGAGCACGAGGCGAAGGCCGAGGCCACCGTCGCCCTCGAACGGGTCGCGGCGCTAATTCGGAAGCACGCCTCGGTGGTCGGCGGGATCACCTGGGGCGAGCTCAACCGCCGTATGGCGAGCCGCGATCGGAAGGGACTCCGGAAGGCGGTCGACGTTGCGGAGTCCCGCGGCTGGGTCGTGGTCGAGGGCGACCGCGTCTCGGTCCGCACGGACTAACGGAGTCGATCGGGACGTGGACACGCACCGGGGTGTGGACATGTGGACGCGTGTCCACACCCCCCCGTCCAGAGATCGAGAACCCTTCGGAAGCCTCTCTAAATAACAACAAATAGGACATGTGTGTGTACTCGCGTGACGCGCGACGGGGGGACGTGGACAGCCGTCCACATGTCCACGTCCACATGTCCACACCGAACGTCTGCCCATCGAGGAGTACCTGATGACCCTGCCCACCAGCCCCACCGGATGGCTCGCCACCTACCGCACCCCCGAGGAGGTCCAGCAGAAGCGACCCGGCCGCTGCCTGCCCGTCGACGGCTGGGCCCCCGACGGCGACGCGCTCGTCGTCGACCGCCGCCTCGGCACCCGCACCCCCGCCTCGAACCTCCCCCACTTCCGCGGCCTGCAGGAAGCGGAGAGCAGCACCGTCGGCGTCGTGCCCGGCCAGGGCTGGAGCGTCGCCTACGCCGACGGCGCCGCCCTGGACCCCGTCGTCGCCTGGGTCATCGACCGCAGCGGCTACGCCCTGCCGCTCATCGCCAACGCCGAGGGCTACGCGACCCCCTACGAGCCGGAGAACGTCGGCGGCTTCCTTGCCCCCGGGCATCCCGACGCCAGCCCCTACCGCCCCTGCCCCGAGAAGGAGTCCAACTGATGGCCGGAGAGACCACGATCACGATCGTCGGCAACCTCGTCGACGAGCCCGAGCTCCGCTTCACCCCCGCCGGCGCCGCCGTCGCGAAGTTCCGCATCGCCTCCACCCCCCGCGTCTTCAACAAGACCACCAACCAGTGGGAGGACGGCGAGAGCCTGTTCCTCACCTGCTCCGTCTGGCGACAGGCCGCCGAGAACGCCGCCGAGACCCTCACCAAGGGCACCCGCGTCATCGTCCAGGGCCGCCTCAAGCAGCGCAGCTACGAGGACCGCGAGCAGGTGAAGCGCACCGTGTACGAGATCGACGTCGACGAGGTCGGCCCGTCGCTCCTCCGCGCGTCCGCGAAGGTCACCAAGAACCCGGCCGCCGGCGGACAGCAGGCCGCCCAGCCGTCGGCCGACGGCTGGGGCGGCGCCCGGCCCGCGCAGCAGCAGGCGCCCGCGGCGAACAACTGGGACGGCCAGAAGCAGCCCGCACCGGCCGCGCAGGTGCCCGGCTACTCCGACCAGCCCCCCTTCTGATGTGTGACCTGCCCGAGGTCCAGGACCTCGGGCAGGGGCGAATGGCCACCCGGCCGCCGCCGACACCTGACGCCGACCGCCACACAGAGAGGTGATCACCATGACGGACCAGGAGATCCAGCTGCTCGTCCTCGGCGGCACCCTCGGCGCCTACGTGATGCTGCTCCTGCAGCTGACGTTCGCCGCCATCGACGACCGCCGGGACCGCCGCCGCGCCCAGGCAGCCGCCGCCCGGGCCCTCAAGGCCCACGCCGTCCGCGACTGGCGCGACGTCATCACCGGGGAGGGAGCGTGATCGACTGCCTGCTCTGCGAGCGGAACCAGACCGACGGCTACCTCTGTCCGGGCTGTGCACTCGCCACGGCCCGCCGCCTCGACCGGATGCCGAAGCTGTACGCCGCGCTCGCCGCGTTCCTACAGCCCGCCGCACGCGGCACCGACGGCGGCCGTTCACAGGCTGTGGATGCCCCCCTGCCCGTGCCGGAGCAGGTACTCAACCTCCGTGGCCCCGGCGGCATCGTCGGGGTCCTGGAGGACTGGCGATCGGCGATGCAGAGCGACCGCGGCTGGAGCGAGCCGGACGCCACCGGGCTCATCGAGCCCCGCGTCGTCCGCGCAGCCCGGGCCCTGTGCATGAACCTCGAGTGGATCGCCGCCAGCTGGCCGCTCGCCGGCGCCTTCGCCGAGGAGATCCGCGACCTCGAGAAGGACGTCGCCTCGGTCGTGAACCCGGCCGACCGTGCCGAGCGCGGCACCCGCCTGGGTAAATGCCCGGCGGTCGACTCCTCGGGAGCGATCTGCGGCGCGATCCTGCGGCACTTCCCCGGCGAGCGAGCCGTCACCTGCAGGTGGTGCGGCTGCGCGTTCGAGCCTCACGAGTGGGCCGGCCTCCGCGAGTGGATCGACCGCGACGAGGCCAACCCGCCCGTGGAGTTGGCGAGTTGAGCGCCGAAGGGTTGCATAGGACACCGTGTCCTAGTAGTGTCTGTGACGTGCCAACTACCGATTGGCGCGAGCGTGTTGAGTCCGAGAACCGGCGTCAGCGCGAGTTGCAAGCGGAGATCGCAGCAAGCGCCCGAAGACGAGCGGCAGCGTTCGCAGACGGCGTCCTGGAACTCGGCAGCAAGTCGGCTGTCGCCCGAGAGATCGGGATCGACGTCCGCGCAGTACGAAGAGCGATCAACGAGTACGGACCGGCGACTGCACCGCCGCCCGACTCGACAACCGAAGAACCAGGGAACAAGTAGGCCCCCCGGCAAAGGCGACTGCACCGCCGGCCGGAGGGCTACTACCCGGCACCCAGGAGGCGCGCGAACGCCGGCCTGGACACTTACCCACGCACGAGACAGGACTCGTCATGGATCAGCAGGACACTACCCGGGCCGCTGCTGTTGCGGCGACCGGCCTCCGAAGGCTGCCGCACGCCACGGAGCGCTTCGACGGCCCCACCACCCTCTATCGGATGTACGACGAGGCAGGCCAGCTCCTGTACATCGGCGTCACCTGCAACACCGCCCAGCGTTGGGACTCTCACCGGGCGCTCAGCCCCTGGTGGCCGCTGGTGGCCAGCAAGAAGCTCACGGTCTATCCCGACCGGCGCTCCGCCCTCATGGCCGAGACGGCCGCGATTCGAGCCGAGGCGCCGGCGCACAACGTCAGCGACAACCCGCGGGCCGGACGCCGCGATGTCCACCTCGTCCTCAAGGGCGAGCGGGCGAAGGCACTGGCCGACCTGGCGAGGGCCGAGCGTCTCAGCATCAGCAAGTTCGTCATGAAACTGATCGACGCGGCCCTCGCCGACGCAGCCAACGACCCCGACATGGACGAGGCGCTCCGCCGCGTCCGCGCCACCGCCCAGAAGGGCGGTGCGCGATGAGCCGGCCCTCGCCCGTCCTCAGCGACGACACCCGCACGCTCCTCGCCCAGCTCGCCGACAAGCTCGATGCGCTCCGGCCGAACGCCTCCATGAGCGAGGGCATCCGCCTCGGCCAGGCCCTCGTCCTCGCCGAGCAGCTGTACGGCCCGACCGAGGCCGCCTACGCCGCCGAGCAGGACTTCCTCATCGCCGCGCCGCCCGTCCGCCACGAGCAGACAAGAGGCGAGTACGCGGCCCTCCTCCGCCTCGTCGCGAAGGGGGTCACCCAGTGAGCTCCTTCAGGCCCCTGTTCGACGCGGAGCAGGACACCACCGGCTGGACGCCGCCGCTCGACATCGCCCGCTCCGCCGGCCGCCAGGCTCTCGAGCGCCACGAGGCCGCCAACATCCACGACCACACGGAAATGCTCCGGGCCGCCGTCGCTCTCGAGATGGCCCTGCGCCAGGTCCTCGACGCCCTCGACGCGGAGGAGGGCCGGTGACCGAGCAGCGCACCATCACCCTGCCCACGCTCGACCACGGCCCGGTCGCCCTGCCCGAGCCGGCCTGGTGCCGTGGGCACCAGGACCACATCCCCGGCTACCGGGTCGACCTCGCGCACACCGGTCCCGAGCACTCCTTCGCCTTCGACGGCGAGCAGCTGCTCGTCGCGATGCTGTCGCAGGCGCCGTTCTCCGAGACCGGCAGCCGGGCGACGGGGCTGTACGTCGAGCAGACCGGGTACGCGGCCACCCTCGGCTACGCGGGTACCCGCCAGCTCGCTGCCGCCCTCACTGTGCACGCGATGCACCTGCGGACGCTCGCCGACAGCCTCACCGCCATCGACGCGGCTGCCGAGGGAGGCCCACGGTGACCGGCGCGGACCCGGTGGCGCAGCGGCGCGGAAAAGTGCGCCGCCTGGCGCAAGGCGGAGCATCCAACCGCGCCATCGCGGCGCAGCTCGACATCTCCAAGGACACAGTCCGGCGCGACCTGGAGTGGTTCGAGGTGCCGCTCGCCGAGCGGATGGCGCAGCGCGCGGCGCAGGCCGAGACGGCCCTGAGTCAGGTATGCGCCGCAGCTCAGGCCGCCGCAGACACCCGGCCGGCCTACGTCTGGACCGACCCTGAGACGGCCCGGCGCTGGCACGACGAACTGCGCGCCACCGCGGCGCAGCTCACGGCGCTCGCCGACCAGTTCGCCGACTACTACCCCTTCGCCCAGAGCGCCACCGGAGCCGACCCGTGCTGACCTACCACGCCCTCGGCTACTACGGCCTCCTCGGCATCCCCGCGGCGCTGGCCGCCGCCCGGCTCATGCCCGCCGGCTCACCGGCCCGCCGCGCCCTCGCCCGCGCCGCCCTCGGCGCCCTCCTCCTCATCGCCGCGATCATCGCGCTCTCGTACTGAAGGACCCCACCGTGAAGACCAACCTGCTCGCCGCCATCGAGACCGCGACCGCCCGCACCATGGCCGCACCGCCCGCCGCCGTCAACGGGCAGACCGGCTCCGTGCCGATCTCCGTCCTGCTGATCATCGCGCTCGGCGGCATCGCCTGGTGGATGTTCAAGCACGGCGACAAGAACAAGAAGCTCCACCTCGCCCCCGGGTTCGTCTGCCTCGGCCTCGGCCTGTCCCTCTCCGGCACCCAGCTCGGAACCCAGGTCGGCATGTTCTTCGGCAGCCTCGCCCAGATGGTCGCCAACTTCGCCGGCACCGTCTGACGGTGGCCACCGCCCCCGAGGACGACACCCTCGAGCTGCCTCCCGTGCCCACCTTCGGGCACGGGAGGCCCCGGTGGGCCGCCCATCGCATCCACCCCCGCCGCATCAGCATCGGCCACCTCAAGCTCTACGGTCGGCTCCGCGGCTGGGCCCGCGCCGAGAACCACGCGACCCGCGGCAAGGCCATCGCCACCCGCGCGTCCGGCCTCGCCCTCGGCGCCCTCATGGCCTGGCGGACCGCGAACGACCAGCCCCGGCTCCTGGCGCTCGCGGCCGGCGCCTACGTCGTCGCGGCCTGGCGCGCCGGGCGCCCCGTACCGCCCACCCCCGAAGAGCTCCAACGGCGCTTCCTCCTCGGCGTCCAGGAACTCATCGGCGACCGGCCCGGCATCCACCTCCGCCAGCTGTACGACGAACTGCAGGCCCGGCCGGCAGCCGCGCACCTCGACGACGCCCGCCTCCGCGCGCTCCTCGTCCACTGCCAGGTCCCCATCCACAAGAGCCTCCGCATCGGCGAGACGACCGGCCGCAGCGGCATCAAGGCCGCCGACATCCAGGCCCTCCTCTCCCCGCCCGAAACGAAGGAGCAGCCATGCCCCGACGAGACCCCGGCCAAGCCCGCGCCTACAACTCCTGGCGGGCCATGATCCGGCGCTGCACAGACCCCAGGACCGCCAACTACGAGAACTACGGAGGCCGCGGCATCGCGGTGTGCGAGCGCTGGCTGACCTCCTTCGAGAACTTCCTTGCCGACATGGGCGAGCGCCCCGCCGACAGGACGCTCGACCGCATCGACAACGACGGCAACTACGAGCCCAGCAACTGCCGGTGGGCCACCCGCTCGCAGCAGCGACGCAATCAGGGAGCCGGCCGCCCGAGGGCGCAGCGTTGCGCGAACGGACACGAGCTGAAGGCGGTCAATGTGATCTGGGAGAGCGACACCAGGCGGCGCTGCAGGTCCTGCGCGAACGACCGCAAGCGCGAGTGGGCCCGCCGCAGCCGTTCCAGCTCTCCTCTCCGCTCCCCCGCACTGTAGAAGCCCCTTCCGCGCCTGTAGACGCAGGTCAGCGCCCCACAGCAGCCCACAGAAGGGGCCGTAGACCCCGCGTAGAGCAGGCCGTAGACCACCCAGGAGACCCCGTGCGACGCCACATCCAGGCCCTCATCCGTACCGCCGCCGATCTCGTGTTCTGCGGCACCTGCGGCTGGTGGTACCCGCCACACAGCCACTGAGCCGCCCTACCGAATGTCAGAGCCCTCGATCATCATGGCCAGAAGCCGCCAAGGGAGAGGACCCCGTGACCGACAACGACCTGCCTGAAGTCGAACAGGCCCCGGGCAAAGCCGAACTCGAGAAACTCAAGGACGAGTACCGCCGCAAGAACAAGGCCCTCGACGCCCAGCGAGAGTCGCTCGAAGAGGAAGCACGCGAGTACGGCTACTCCCAAGAGCAGGTCGACGAACGCAGCCGCTGGATCGAAGACGGCGGCCGGGAGATCCTCGACGAGGTCCAGCAGCGCATCGACGCCCACTGCCGACGGTACGGGCTTCTCACCGACGGATCATTCTCGGGTACTTGGGCGGCTGAAGAGTAGATCGCTGGACAACCAGCCCTGCTTGGTGACCACACTGGCCTCATGGAGTACCTACAGCCCCCGGCCGGCACCCTCACCACGTCCATGGCCGCCCTCTCCGCCGACGTCGAGCCCGCCACCATCCGGGACTGGGTGCGCCGCGGCATCCTCACCCGCTGCGGCGGCACCCCCAAGCGACCCGTCTACCGCATCGACGATGTGAAGGCCGCTCGCACCGCCGCCAAGCCCAACCGCCCCGGCCAGCGCAGTGTCAAGGCCGCTTGACGTGCACTGATTCGTGCGCCACGATTTGCGAGTACAGCCATGCCCAATCGCAGGCTGGATACTGGACCCCGAAGGCCCCGACCACCCCCGGTCGGGGCCTTCGCCATTCCCTCCACGCGCACACCCCGCCCGGCGCATGATGAGCACCTCTCATCACGCAACGTCCTGGGGGGACCATGCGACGCACCACCCTCACCGCGCTCGGCGCCGGCCTACTCCTCGCACTCACCGGCTGCGGCACCAGCGACCAGCCCGCACCCACGGTCACCGTAACCGTCACCGTCACGCCGACCCTGTCCGCTGCCGAGCAGCGGCAGGCATGCGTCGAAGCCTGGGCCGACACCATCGCTGCCCGACCGGACGACTTCGATCCCGAAGCGGACACGGACCCGGACCCTGACGCGTGCAACGCGATCCCCGAGGCTGACTACCTCGACGTCTACATGGACGGCCTCATGCTCTCCAACAAGCGAGGCCTCGACGCACGCTGAGGCTGACACCGAGGAGGTGGCCCCCCGTGGCTGGCAACCCCCGCAACGGGCGCCCCTACCGCCGCCTCGTCGCCCACGTGAAAGCCCTCGGCATGCCGTGCGCGCGCTGCGGCGGCTACATCAACCCCGACCTCGACCCGCGCAGCGGCTGGTCGTTCACCCTCGACCACATCGTGCCCCTCAGCCGCGGCGGCAGCCTGCTCGACCCCGCCAACGCCCGCAGCATGCACCGCCGCTGCAACAGCGCTCGCGGCAACCGCACCGGCACCACAGCCCCGCAGCGAACCTCACGGAAGTGGTGACGCCATGGCCACGAAGAACCCCGCGATCCGCCTCCCCTTCCCGTGCCCCGCGTGCGGCGAGGCCATCACCGTCGGTATCAGGGTGCTGGAGTCCACGGTGCGTGATGGCGAGGAGACCCACGTCTGGGACATGGACGCCACCGCAGCGCGCGAGCACGCCGAGCAGCACCACCAAGCCACGTAGCGCCGTGCTGTACGTCGTCACGGGCCCGCCGGCCGCCGGGAAGAGCAGCTGGATCCAGGCGCACGCCACCGCGCGCGACATCGTCATCGACCTGGACCTGATCGCCACAGCTCTCACGGGGCCCGGGGCACCGCAGTGGAACCACGACCCCAACGTGCAACGCATCGCCCAGAAGGCCAGGTTCGCCGCCATCGAGGAAGCCCTCCAGCTCCTCGACAAGCTGGATGTCTACCTCATCCACACCATGCCGAGTGCCAAGGCCCTGGCCAAGTACAAGCGCCACGAGGCTGAGATCAAGGTCGTCGACCCCGGCAAGGACATCGTCATGGCCCGCATCCAGGCGATGCGCTCACCCGAGATGCAGCGGGTCGCTTCACGCTGGTACAGCCAGCGCAGGAACCTGCCGCGCACCGTCATGCCACAGGCCTCCAGGCAGTGGTAACCCACCGCCACCGCCCGGGATCGCAGCGAGTGATGAGTGATCGAGACGGGCCTCATGAGTGATCACGAAGAGCCTCGATCGACCTCGACGGCCGGGGGTCGGGCCCTTCTTTAAGGGGAAGGGCGGGCGACCCAAAAGCCCTTCTCGCCCGATTTTTTGCGCGGCCATTTGAAAACGCTATTCACCCGAGTCTGACAGTTCGGGTAAATAGCGACGCTCCGTAACATCACGGACAGTGACGGAGGTTGACCATGGCTGCCGCCGAAATCCGCGCGGAGCTTGACAAACTCGGCGTCCGTGCTGTTGCTCCCGGCCTCGCCGAGGTCGCGATCAGCCTCGCCGAGTCCCTCGACTCGATCCCGGTCGGTGACGCCCCAACAGCCCGCGCCGTCGTCGCCCGCGAGCTCCACGCCCTCATGATCCGTCTACGCGCGCTCGCGCCCGTCCAGGAGCAGGGGGACAGCGTCGATGAGTTCACTCGCGAGCGAGAAGCGCGTCGTGCGGAAGTCAAGAAGCTCCACGGCTGACGACCGCGTCTACGGCGCGCAGCGACCCCGGATCGAGACCGTGCCCGATGGTGCGGTGTCATCGGCTGGTCAGGAAGCTATTCGCCTCGCTGCTCGGGCTGGCCTCAAGCTGGATCCGTGGCAGCAGCACGTCCTCATGGTCAGCATGGGCGAGACGGCCGCGGGCGACTGGGTGGCGCCGGACGTCGCAGTGAACCTTCCTCGGCAGAACGGTAAGGGTGCGCTGATCGAAGCCCGGGTGTTGTGGGGCTTGTTCCTCGGCGGCGAGCAGGAAATCCTGCTCTCTGCCCACGAGTTCAAGACCGCGATGAACGCGCAGAAGCGCATCGAGTCCCTGATCCGTGGGTGCCCTGATCTGCACAAACGCGTGAAGGCGTACCACAAGACCGTGGGCCGCGAGGGCATCGAGCTGCACGACGGTCGGGTGCTCCGGTTCATCGCCCGCTCGCGCGGCTCCGGGCGCGGCTTCACCGCGAACTGCGTGATCTTCGACGAGTGCATGATCCTCGGCGACGACGCGATGGCAGCCCTTGCTCCCACGACGGATGCGGTCGCCAACAGCCAGCTCTGGTACCTGGGGTCCGCCGGGATCGGCGCCCCCTCGCTCCAGCTCGGCCGGCTGCGGCAGCGGTCCCTGAACGTGCTGGAGACGGGCGTGCCCGATCCGACGCTCGCGTACTTCGAGTGGTCGATCGATCCCCACGTGGCCGAGTGCACGCAGGGCTGCGAGCAGCACGACGACATCGACACGGTCGAGTCGCTCCTGAAGGCCAACCCTGCCGTCGGCTACCGCCTGGAGGTCGAGAAGTCGCTGAACAGGCGGCTGACGCTGGGCGACGCCCTGTACGCCCGTGAGCGGCTCGGGGTGGGCGAGTACCCGTCGGACACTGCGGAGACGTGGCAGGTCATCGGTGAGGACGCGTGGCGGGCCCTGGCGGATCCGAAGGCGATGACTAAGGGGCCGTACTCGTTCGCCATCGATGCGACCCCGGAGCGGACGCACGCGGCGATTGCTGTGGCGGGGCCGTGGCGGGGCGGTACGCACGTCGAGGTGCCCGAGCACCGGCCCGGCCTGGGCTGGGTGGTGCAGCGTGCGAAGGAGCTGCACCGGAAGTGGAGGCCGCGCTGCTGGGTTGTCGACGAGGGCGGCCCGGCCGGCTCGCTCATCCCGGAGCTGGAGACGGCCCTGTCGGAGGTCGAGCAGGAGCTGACCGGCAACCCTGAGGCCCGCATCGAGGTCGTGAAGCCGAAGGCCCGGCAGATCGCCCAGGGCTGTGGCCAGTTCTACGACGCGGTCGCCGACCAGACTTTGAGCCACTTCGACCCTCCGCCCCTCGCGGTCGCCCTGGCGGGCGCGCAGAAGCGGCCGCTGGGCGAGGCGTGGGCGTGGGCGCGGCGCAACGTCGGTGTGGACATCAGCCCTCTGGTGGCGGCGACCTTCGCAAGGTGGGGCCTCGGCGTCGAGGTTGAAGAGACCGCCGACCCGCTCGACAACATCTGGTGAGGAGGCCCGAGATGAAGCTCAGCAAGACCGTGGGCGGCCTCGCAGCCGTGGCGGGCTGGGCGGTCGCCCGGCTGCCTGGTGTGGCTGGCGCAGCGCTCGTATCGGCTGCGGGCTGGATGGTGTACGAGCCGGTAGGGCTCGCGCTCGCCGGCGGGTTCTGTCTCCTGGCGGACTGGAGGGGGACGCGGTGAGCCTGTTCTTCCGTGAGCGGCGCGGGCCGTTTGCCGAGCCGGAGATTCCCCGTCCTTCGTCGACCGCGTCGACGTTCGCGAGCGTCAACCTGTCCCGGACCGAGTCGTCTCTGCAGAAGGTCGCGGTCTGGTCGGCGGTGAACCTGATCTCCTCGCTGACCGCGACCCTGCCCGTGGACGTCTACGAGGGTCAGGGCGCGGCGCGTAGGCAGCTGCCGCTGCCGAAGGTCCTCGTCGACCCCGCGGGCGACGGGTACGGGCGGGTGGACTGGACGTACCAGTACATGCTGTCGCTGCTCCTGCGCGGCAACACGAACGGCAATGTGGCCGACCGGGACCGGATGGGCCACCCCACGCAGATCGTGCTGTACCACCCGGACGAGGTGCAGGGGTGGCGGGACCAGAAGTCCGGGCTGCCGCAGTGGCGCGTGGGCGGCGAGAGCATCGACGCCGACGACATGTGGCACCAGCGCGCCTACTCGGTGCCCGGCCGCCTACAAGGCCTGTCGCCGGTCGCGTTCCATGCGCAGACGATCGGCCTCGGGATCGCCGCGCTGCGGTTCGGGGTCCAGTGGTTCGAGGACGGCGCCCACCCGTCGGGGCTGCTGACCAACGACAACGCCCTCGACGCGAAGCAGGCGAAGACGGCGAAGGACCGGTTCATGGCCGCGTTGCGCGGCTCCCGTGAGCCGGTCGTGCTGGGGCAGGGCTGGAAGTACCAGCAGATCCAGGTGGCCCCCGAGGAGTCGCAGTTCCTGGAGACGCAGAAGTACACCAGCGCCGAGTGCGCCCGGATCTACGGGCCCGGCATGCCGGAGATCCTCGGCTACGACACGGGCGGGTCGATGACCTACGCCAACGTCGAGCAGCGGTCGCTGGACCTGCTGACCTACACCCTCGATCCGTGGCTCGTGCGCACCGAGGACATGTGGTCGAGCCTTCTGCCCGGCGCCCAGTACGCCAAGATCAACCGCGCTGCGCTGGCCCGTACCGACCTGCTGACCCGCTACCGGGCGCACGCGATCGCGCTGCAGAACCGGTGGGAGGTCGTCAACGAGGTGCGTGACATCGAGGACATGCAGCCGGTCGCCTGGGGCGATGTCCCGTCGGAGGCTCAGCCGCCGAAGGTGCGGATCGATGACTAGCGAAAGGGGGCGTGATGAGCGCCAAGAGTGACCGGGCCAAGGCGTCCGGAATCGTGCGCCGCGCGTACCCGGTGCAGCTGGAGGTCCGCGCGAAGGCCGGCGCCTCGGGTGTCTCGACGGTCGAGGGTTACGCGTCGGTGACTGAGGAGCCGTTCGAGATGTGGGACTGGCTCGGCCCGTACAGCGAGGTCGTCCGCACGGGCGCCTTCGGGAAGACCCTGGCCGAGAACCCCCAGGTGCAGCTGCTGCTGAACCACGGCGGCCTCGCCATGGCCTACACCAAGGCCGGCACGCTGCGCCTGTCGGAGGACTCGACCGGCCTGCACATGGCCGCCGACGTCAACGCCAAGCGCTCCGACGTCGGCGACATGCTTGCTGCCCTCGACGAGGGCAGCGTGGACGAGATGTCGTTCGCGTTCCGGGTGACCCGCCAGCAGTGGTCACCGGACTACGACCAGCGCGACATCCTCGAAGTGGACCTGCACCGCGGCGACGTGTCCGTCGTCAACTTCGGTGCGAACCCCGCGACCACGGTCTCCTCGATGCGGGCGGCCGATTTCGACCGACTCGACGAGGCCGACGCCCGGGCGCTGTTCGAGCGCCTGCAGCGACGCCTGGAGCCCGCCCCCGCGGCGCCCACGCATCCGCTGTCCCTCTACCAGGCGCAGGCCGCCGCACTGGCCCTGTAGCCGCACCACCGCTTCACCCACCGCCTGCACCACCCGACGCGCCGGAGCCCACGCCGGAGCGCGCTTCGGCGCGCCACCACCTGGGCCACCACCCGGACGGAGCCGCGGGCGCGACCCACCACCCCAACCCTGAAGGGAGCGAGCCATGCTCGCCTACCTGCGCAAGCAGATGCAGAGCGCGCTCGAAGCCCGGGCCGCGCTGAAGACCGAGCTCGACGCCGTCCTCACCGCCCCGACCGCCGAGAACCGCAGCCTGACCGACACCGAAGCCCAGACCTTCGAGGAGAAGCGCACCGCGCTGAAGGCGAAGGACGGCGAGATCGAGGAGTTCCGCACGCGGATCGCGGACCTGGAGGAGGACGAGCAGCGCGAGCAGCGCGCCGCGCAGGTCCTCGCCGAGCACCGGCAGGCCGGCGAGCGCCGTGAGCGCGTCACCGTGACGTCGGAGCCGGAGACCTACCGCAAGGGCGGCGAGCAGTCCTACTTCCGTGACCTGTTCCGCGCCCAGGTCAACGGCAACCGCGAGTCCGTCGAGCGTCTCGCCCGCAACGACCGCGAGGTGATGGAGAAGCGCGCGCTGACCACCACCGACGGCTCCGTCGGCGAGTTCGTCCCCCCGCTGTGGATGATCAACGACTACGTGGCGCTGGCCCGCGCCGGCCGGGTCGCCGCCGACCGTGTCGCGCACCAGGCGCTGCCGGGCGGAACCGACTCGATCAACCTGCCGAAGATCGCGTCCGGTACGGCGGTGGCCGAGCAGGCCACGCAGAACACCGCGGTGCAGAACACCGACGCCACCTCGACCAGCGTGACCGCGACCGTCGCGACGATCGCGGGCCAGCAGGTCATCTCGCAGCAGTCGCTGGACCAGTCGCCGATCAACCTCGACTCGATCCTCCTGGCCGACCTGGCCGCCGACTACGCGGTCAAGCTCGACACGTTCGTCCTGAACAACAACGCGGCGAACAAGCGCGGCCTGCTCAACGTGACCGGC
Source organism: Streptomyces sp. P9(2023) (assembly GCF_032436795.1). Classification (NCBI taxonomy): domain Bacteria; kingdom Bacillati; phylum Actinomycetota; class Actinomycetes; order Kitasatosporales; family Streptomycetaceae; genus Streptomyces; species Streptomyces sp. P9(2023). The sequence goes on along the minus strand of NZ_JAUPWM010000008.1, from coordinate 21,387 downwards.
ATCAACGCCGTCACGTACACCGACGCCACGCCGACCACGGCCGAGCTGTACCCCAAGGTCGCCGACGGCATCCAGCAGATCCACACCGGCCGGTTCATGCCGCCGGACGCGATCCTGATGCACCCGCGACGCTGGGCGTGGTTCACCGCCGCGGTCGACACCGCCGGGCGGCCGCTCGTCACCCCGGTGGCGAACATGCCGCAGAACGTCCTCGCGCAGATGGGCGACGTCGTCTCCGAGGGATTCGTCGGCACCCTGCAGGGTCTGCCGGTCTACGTCGACCCGAACATCCCGATCAACCTGGGTGCAGGCACGAACGAGGACCGGATCATCATCCTCCGTGCGAGCGACGTGATCCTCTTCGAGGGCACCCCGCGGGCCGAGTCGTTCCGCGAGACGAAGGCCGACCAGCTGTCCGTGCTGCTGCGGTTCTACAACTACGCGGCCCTGCACTCCGAGCGGTACCCGAAGTCCATCTCTGTGATCGCCGGTACCGGCCTGATCACCCCGACGTTCTGATCCGCCCGGCCGGGCAGCGTGCTGCTGCCCGGCCCTGACCCGCCTGAGGAGGAACCCGATGGCAGCACGGAAGAGCGCGGTGCCCTCGACGCCGTCCGAGCAGAACCAGACCCCGGAGGAGCCCGAGGCACCCGAGCAGGAGCCCATGCCCGAGGAGCCCCCGGCACCGGAGGAGCCGGAAGCGCCGGAGGCGGAGACCGCGGCGAACGTCCGTACCGGCGAGATCGTGGTCACCCCGCGCACGAGCCTTGAGGCCGCCTACGTGGATGCACTGCGGCGCGAACGCGCGGGCTACGTCACCTACGGCCGCGAAGACCGCGTGGCCACCGTAGACGCCGAGCTGAAGCGCTGGGGCGCCACGGCCGAGACCGACTGACCGAGGGGAGGCTGGCATGGCGCTGCTCACCCTCGACGAGGCCAAGACGCAGCTGCAGCTCACCGGCACCACCGCCTACGACGCCGAGCTGACCGCGTACATCAACTCCCTCACTCCCGTAATCGAGCGGCACACCGGGCCGGTTGAGAACCGCACGGTCACCGAGACCGTGAACGCCTACGGCCCGCTGCTCGCCCTCACCCAGGTGCCGGCGGTGTCCCTGACCTCCCTCACCCCGGTGCACTCCGGCGGGCGGGCGATCGCGGTCGGCGAGGTGGCCCTCGACGGCGACGCCGGAGTGCTGCGCCGCCTGGACGGCGGCCCGTTCGCCGGCGGGCCCTGGGTCGCGGTCTACGTGGCAGGGCGCGGCAGTGTCCACCCGACGATCAACCTCGCGTCGCGGATCCTGCTGCAGCACCTGTGGCGGACGAAGTTCGGCGCCGCCCGCGGCAATCCCGGCGGCGGCGAGGACTTCGACGTGAACGAGCCCATCCCCGGCTTCGGCTACGCGGTGCCCAACCGGGTACTGCAGCTGCTGGAGGCGTTCAAGGCGCCGCCGGGGGTGGCGTAGTGGCAACCTCCCGCGTGCCCGCCGCAGTCGACGCGTTGCTCGCGATCCTGCGCGCGGCACCGGCCCTGGACGACGTCCTCATCCTGGACGGCCCTCCGACCAACGGCCTCACCGGCAACCAGCGCCTCTACGTGGGCTGGACGCCGGACGGCGGCCCCGCCGTCGCCTTGTCCCAGGACTTCAACGCCGCGGGCGCCCGCACGCGAGATGAGACGTTCGCGATCAACTGCTACGCCGAGGTCTCGTCCGGCGACATCGACATGCACGTCCAGCGGACCCGCGTGTTCGAGCTCGTCGGCGCAGTCGAGACCGCCCTGCGTGCCACCAACGAGGCGACCATGGCGCCGACCCTGAGCAACACGGTCCTGTGGTCCCACCTCACCGCCGGCGACCTGTCCCAGGAACAGGGTGAAGGCGCCCGCGCCGGGCTGGTGTTCATGGTCTCGTGCATGGCCCGTATCTGATCCACCCACCCACTGCAAGGAGAGAGCGATGGCGCGTGTGCGCTTCATCGGCCCGGAGCCGGTCACCGTGCCGGAGCTCGGGGATCGAGTAGTTCAGCCTGACGAGGTCGTGGCCGTCCCGGACGCCCGGTTCGACGGCTACGTCTGCCAGACCACCACGTGGCAGCCGGTCGAGGAACCGGGCGCCGCGAAGAAGACCACCACCCGGAAGGAGGGCTGACCCATGGCGATCGGATCAGGCCTCGGCGCGCAGATCGGCATCGCGGCCGAGAGCACCTACGGCACCTACGTGGCTCCCACGAAGTTCCCGGAGTTCACGCAGGAGTCGCTCGTTCTGAAGAAGACGACCGCGCAGTCGAGCGGGATCGCGGCGGGCCGACTGATGGCGCTCTCCTCGCGGCGGGTGGTGACCCAGCGGGAGGCGTCGGGCTCCATCGAGATGGAGGTCGCCAACAAGGGCATGGGCGTCCTGCTCCAGGCCCTGATGGGTACGACGGTGACCCCGGTGCAGCAGGGCGCGACGGCCGCGTACCTCCAGACCCACACTCTCGCGGATGTGTTCGGCAAGTCGCTGACGATCCAGAAGGGCGTGCCGCTGACCACGGGCACGGTGACGGACAAGACCTTCGTCGGATGCAAGATCGTGTCGGCGGAGTTCTCGTGCGAGGTCGGCGGCATGCTCACCGCGTCCTTCGAGTTCGACGGCAAGGACTGCGACGAGACGCAGACCCTGGCCGTCGCGAGCTACAGCACCATGGCGCCGTTCCACTTCGGGCAGATGGGTGTCAAGGCGGGGACGTACAGCTCTGAGACCGCGCTCGACGGCATCCGCAAGGCCAGCGTCAAGATCGAGCGGCCGCAGGCGGTCGACCGGTTCTACGCCAACCAGAGCGCGCTGAAGGCACAGCCGATCAGCAACGACCTGGTGAAGATCACCGGCAGCCTGGAATCGGACTACGTCGCCACCACGCTCGATGACCTCCACACCAGCGACGGCGCGACCAGCCTGGTGCTGGAGTTCATCGGGCCGATCATCGCGTCGACGTTCGCCGAGACGTTCCGGATCAAGCTCCCGGCGATCAAGGTCGACGACGCTCCGCCGACCGTCGACGGGTTCGAGGTCGTGCGCACGACGATCAACTTCACCGCGCTCTTCGACGGCACGAACCAGGTCGCCATCGAGTACATGAGCACGGACGTAACCCTGTAGGAGGCCCGCCATGGCCCTGCGCAACGTCCAGATCAGCGGCACGGGGCAGCTCGTCGAGCTGTCCCGCCGCCTCAACGCCGCTGGCGGGCCGAGGCTGAAGCAGAACTTCGCCCGCCGGATCCGGCGGGCGGGCGAGCCGCTCAAGACGGACATGCAACAGACGATCCGGAACTTGCCGATCAACGCCGAGCCCCGCAAGGCCGGATCGCGAGGTGGCGCATCGCCGACCACCCGGCCCCTGCGGGCCCAGATCGCCGAAGCGGTGCGTCTCTCCGTCCGCACCAGCGGCAACCCCGGCGCCCGAGTCTGGATCGACCGCTCGATGCTCCCGTCAGACCTGAAGTTCATGCCCGAGGCCATGAACAAATCCAACGGCCGGATCCGGCACCCGACCTTCGGCAACAAGGGCCGCGGCGGGTGGGTCAACCAGTGGACCACCCCGCTGTGGTGGGAGGCCACGATCCGCCGCCACACCCCCCGCATGCAGGCCGAGGTTGCGCGGGTCCTTGAAGACGTCCGCCGCCAGATCACCTAGGAGAACCCGTTGATCGTCGTGTACACCCCTCCCTTTGATGGGGAGCCCGAGCACTTCGACGCCCGGTCGCTGCGGGTCTCCGAGGTCGCGATCCTGACCCGGAGCATCGACCAGACCTGGAAGGAGATCCAGGCGGGCTTGGGCGAGCAGGATCTCGTGGCCATGTGCGGCGTGGCCTGGGTGATCAAGAAGCGTTCTCAGCCGTCCCTGCGGCTGGCCGACTTCGACCCCGGCGTGGAGGAACTGAGCACGCGCCTCGACCGCGACGAGGTCGAGCGGTGGGCCGAGGCGACCGCCGAGATCGCATGGCAGGACGCCGACGCCACACCGGAGAAGCTGCTCGCCGCGATGCGGATCATCCCGGCCGCGGCCCTGGACCGTGAGCACGCTGAGGCCGTCGTCGAGCGGCTGGCCAAGGCCCCAAAAGACGAGGCTCACCCCGCGCCGCAGAGCAACGGGACGACCGGCCCGACCGAGACATCGTCCAGCTGAGGCACCACTACCTCGGCCTGTTCGGCCACCTCCTCCACTACACCGCCCCCGACGTGGACGACCTGATCGTCGAGGACTTCGAGCGGCTCGTCGGCTGGATCGACCAGCACCTCGCCCAGCAGACAGGAGGTGAGTGACCGTGGCCGAGCGCCTCACGTTCACCCTCAGCGGCCGCGACGAACTCTCACGCGTCCTCGGCCACGCCGGGGACTCCGCCGACCGGCTGCGCCGCCAGATGACCGACGCCGCTGACGGCAGCGGGCAGGCCCTCCTCACACTCACGCGGGACGGCAGCGGCTTCCTGCGCGACCTTGAGGGCAACTTCCTCGACGCGGGGGACGCCGCCGCCCTGATGGCGCACGGAACCGACCGAGCAGCGCGCTCCACCGCCGAGTGGGGAGACGCCGCCCGCGAGGCCGGCATCGCTGGGGAAGCCCTGAAGAAGAGCCTCATCAGCCTCGCCCCCGCCGCCATCCCGGCGGCCGCGTCGTTGGCACCGATCGCGCCCGCCGTACTGGCCGGGGCCGCGGCGGCGGGCGTCTACATGCTGGCGATCGGCAGGCAGGTCGCCGCGCTCGGCGAGGCGACGAAGGCGGAGCAGAAGTACAGGGACGCCGTCGAGGAGTCCGGCGCCCAGTCCGAGGACGCGATCAAGGCGCAGGCCGCCTACGCGAAACAGATGGCCAAGCTGCCCCCGGAGACCCGCGAGGCAGCCGCCGCGCTGTCCGTGTTCACGGACGAGTACCAGGAGTGGTCGGACTCCTTGGCCAAGGACACGATGGGCCCAGTGGTCAAGGGCCTGGCCGTGATGCAGGGCATCCTGCCGAAGCTGACGCCGATGGTGAAGGGGTTCGCCGGGCAGCTGGACCGTACCGTCACGCTGGCTGCCGGCGGGGTCGCCAGCCCGGGGTTCGACGCCTTCGCCAAGCGGATGGGTGTCTTCTCCACCGGGGTGATGGCGAGCGTCAACGACTCGCTCGTGACGTTCCTGCGGACGCTGGACACTGACGAGGTCGGGCAGGGCGTGGGCGAGTTCCTCAACTGGGCGAGGCAGCAGGGCCCAGTCGTCGGGGACATTCTGCGGAACCTGGGCGAGACGCTGCTCAACGTGCTGGACGCAGCGGCCGACATGGGCGTCGGCATGCTCCAGGTCGTGGCTGTCCTCGCGAAGCTGGTCGCGGCGGTGCCGCCGGAAATGATCGCGACGCTGCTGCAGCTGGCTGTCGCAATCAAGATCGTTAACCTGGCGGTGGCCGGATCGGTGGCGGCGCGGACGGCGATGGCCGCGTTCGGTACGCAGATCATGGCGATGCGGACGGCAGCGGCCGCTGCGCCGGGCCCGCTCGCGGCGGCTGGGGCCGCGATCACCGGCCTGTCCCGGACGGCGAAGATCGCCCTGGCGGGTACGGGGATCGGCCTGCTGATCATCGCCCTGTCCGAGCTGTCGGCCGGGGCGGAGAAAGCTCCGCCGGATGTCGACAAGCTGACGGGGTCGCTCAAGCAGCTCGGCGCTACGGGCAAGGTCACGGGCGAGGCGGCGAAGGCGTTCGGGCAGGATTTCGGCGGGCTCTACGACAAGGTTCGCTCCCTCACCGACCCGTCGACCGCGGACGACATCCAGCAGTTCATCGTTTCTCTGGGCGGCCTGGCGACATGGGATTCGACTCCGGTCAAGCAGGCCAAGGAGAATGTCGACGCCATCGACAAGGCGCTGGCCAGCCTGGTGTCGAGCGGGAACTCGGATCTCGCTGCCGCGGCCGCGAAGCGGATGGCTGCCGAGTACGCCAAGTCCGGTCGCAGCGCTGGCGAGTTCACCGGTCAGCTCGACGACTACGAGAACGCGATCGCCAACGCCCGGTTTGAGCAGGAGCTCGCGGCCGAGGCGATGGGCTTGTTCGGTCAGCAGGCCTTGCAGACGAAGCAGAAGCTCGACGCCCAGAAGACCAGCGCCGACGGGCTGAGGCAGGCGATCGTCGCACTCAACGACGTGAACCGGCAGGGCATCTCCGCGCAGATCGGGTTCGAGCAGGCCGTCGACGACGGCACCGAGGCAGCGAAGAAGTACAAGAACATCTGGGCGTCGACGGGCGGGCAGCTCGACGTCACCACCGAGAAGGGCCGGACTGCGGCGACGTCGCTGAACAACCTGGCGGCGAAGACCGACGAAGCAGCGTCGGCGGCGCGGGAGTCCGGGGCGTCGTGGACGACGGTCAACGGGATCTACGAGCGGGGCCGGCAGCAGCTCATCAAGAACGCCATGCAGATGGGCCTCAACAAGGACGCGGCCCGGCGGCTCGCGGACCAGATCCTGAAGACCCCGGACAAGACCGCCCGGCTGAAGGGCAACCTGGAGGATCTGGAGGCCAAACTCCGTACGGCGAAGGACAAGCTGGGCAAGGTCCCGGACTCCAACAAGGCCAAGGTCCGGGCGGATATCTCTCAGCTTGAAGCCCAGATCAGGAAGGCCAAGGGGGAGATCGCCTCGGTCAAGGGCAAGACCGTTTCGGTCATGATCGAGTACCGGACGAAGAACTCTCCCGCGTCCGACTTCGCCAAGAGCATCGGCGGCTACGCCGGTGGCGGTAACCCGCGCGCCGGCGAGTGGGCGTGGGTCGGTGAAGAGGGCCCGGAGCTGGTGCAGTTCCGGCAGCCCGGGACCAAGGTGTACGACCACCAGTCCTCGATGGGAATGGTGGGTGGCTTTGGCGCCACGCAGGGGACCGCTGGCTTCGGCGTTACCCCCTTCCCGTCCCCCCTTGCGGCGGCGCCGGGCCGGGCGGTGCCGGTGCAGATGGTCCGGGGTGGCGACACCTTCAACATCACGGTGAAGGAGGCGTCTGATCCGGTGGGTACGGCGAAGGCGATTCAGACCCGGCTGCTCAGGCTGAAGCGGGTCAACGGTGGCAACAACACGGGGACGGGATGACGACGACACGGCTCACGGTCCAGTGCGGTTTCGGCTACGTGCCGACCGCACTGGACATCACCTGGACGGACATCACCCAGTTCGTGGCGCTCTCCGACGACGACGGCCCACGCATCACCCGGGGCGCGGCGGACGAGCTGTCCGAGACCCAGACGGGGACGCTGACGCTGGACCTGACCAACGCCGACGGCCGGTTCACCCCGGGTGCGGCGTCGTCTCCGTACTACCCGAACGTGCGGCGCAACTGCCCGATCCGCGTGTTCACGACCGTGCTCGGCGGGATCAACTTCCTGAGCGAGCCGGGGTTCGAGGTGTCGGACAACGGGTGGGATCCGCCCGAGGGGCTGGAGCCGGACCTCGCCACGATCGACACCGCCCACGTGAAGTCGGGGACGTTCGCGTTCAAGGTCGGGTGGACGGACTCCGGTACGGGCGGGGTGATGCAGTGCCCGCTGTACGGGCTGACGATCGGCCGCCCGTACACCGCGTCCGTGTACGTGTGGGTTCCGGCAGGGGACCCGGCGGTACGCCTCGACATCGACGGGACGACGGTCGGTACCGCGTCCACGCTGAACGATCAGTGGCAGCGGATCACTGTCACGTGGACGACGAGCGCCGCCTCGCACATGCTGCGGATCACCACCAACACCACGTCCCCGACGATCGGGGATCTGGTGTGGATGGACGAGGCGCAGGTCGAGGAAGGCTCCAGCGCCACCACGTGGTCTGGCACTGCGGCGACGCATCACGCGCGGTACTTCGGGATGGTCACGTCCTGGCCGATGGGCTGGGAAGGCCTGCACTCGGTGTCCAAGGTGACCGCGTCGGACATGCTGAAGTGGCCGAGTAGGCGGCCGGCCCTGGGGCCGATGCTCGTCGAGGAGGTCCAGGGCGACGAGGCCAAGCTGTACTACCCGCTGTCCGAACCGGAGTCGAGCACGACGGCCGGGGACCAGTCTGGCTACTCCCGCCCGTCGCTCGCGATCGGCCAGTCCGGCAGCGGCGGGACGCTCACGTTCGGGCAGGGCATCGGCCCGCCGTCCGACGGCCTGTCCACCCCGGTCCTCACCCCGGTGAACGCGACCAACGGGAAGTACCTGCGGTGCTTCGTCGATCCGATGCTCACGTCCAGCGGATCGACCGGCACCCCGATTCCCGGCGACCTGATCCTGGAGGCGTGGTTCTCCACCTCGACGTCCGGCCGCGTGCTCATGGCCTGGTCGCTCGGCGCGGTCACCGCTTTCGACTCGGTGCTCTCGTTCAAGCTGGAGTCGGGCACGGGGCAGCTCCAGGTTCTGGAGACATTCCCCATCGGCACCACCACCTACACGATCGGCACGCCGAACCTCGCGGACGGCAACGTGCACCATCTGGTGTGGGACGAGGCGGGGCACGACGTGTGGGTCGACGGAGTGCAATACGCCGTCGCCACCACCACGTGGCAGGACCTCGCGGTCCTCACCGTCGGCGCCAACTCCACGGGCACTGACCTGTGGTCCGGCGCGATCAGCCACGTCGCGGCCTACGTCGCCCTCAGCGGCCTGCCGGCCGTGTCTGCGATCGTCGACCACTACGGCGCCGGGATGACCGGGCACGAGGGTGAGGACTCGTGGGACCGTATGGTCCGCCTCGCCTCCTACGCGAAGATCACCGGTGTTTTGCCGTTCGGCGCCTACAGCGCGGTCGCCTCTCAGGGCCAGCTCGGCTCCAGCCCGCTGTCCCACATGCGGGACGTCGAGCGGACCGAGGGCGGCAAGCTCTTCGCCGACCGGGCGTCCGCGCAGTTGGTGTTCCAGAGTCGGAGCGTCCGGTACAACCCGGCCGTCACCGCCACTGTCGCGTATGCCGACCTGGAGACCGAGGACGTCGAGTTCTCTGACGACGACCAGAAGCTGGTGAACCTGATCCGCGCGTCGCGGCCGGGCGGTGCCGAGCAGCGGATCCAGTCGGCCGAGTCGATCGCCGCCTACGGGACCTACGAGCAGCCGCTCGAAGTTCTCAAGGTGACCGACGACGCAGTGATCGATGCGGCCACGTGGTCGATCGTCCGGTACGCCGACCCGCAACCCGAGATGCGGCAGCTCCCCGTGGAGGCCGCGACCCTTCCGACCGCCACCTACCGGGACCTCCTCGACGCGGACATCTCGTCCGTCATCGCCGTCACCAGCCTCCCCGACGAGGCCATGTCGTCCAGCGTCACGGTGACCGTCGAGGGCTACACGGAGCAGATCCTCGAAGGCCGGCACCCCCTGAACTTCCACGTCAGCCGGTCCGACATCGACGCCGTGTGGGTCCTGGACGACCCGACCTACAGCGTCCTGAACACCTCCACCCGCCTGGCTTATTGAGAGGACCCTCATGCGTGTTCCCCGTCCGGTCACCCGGGCCGAGGACCTCTACCTGCCCCCGCCCCACCTGCCCGCCGACGCGTGGGCGCTGGTCCCGCCAGCCGAGCGGGTGGTGCGCTGGTACGAGGAGCGGCAGCAGCGCCGCATCCTCGTCGCGAAGGGACTACTGCTGCTCGCCGGGCGACTGTACGCCCGGATCGACCACGGCCGATGGGTGGCGTCCTGCACGTGCATGTCCGCGCAGATCGTCACCCCGGCCGACCCGCGGATGTGGTGCGTGGAGTGCGGCACCGGCTGGTGGCAGCTCACGTTCCCCGATGACGTCGAGGCGGCGGAGCAGGGGGTCGCCCTGCTGCCCGTCGGCGAGCGGAACTGGTGGCACCCCGACGACCCCGTGCGCCCTGCCGAGCCCGAGCCGGAAGAGCCGCCCGCCCCTGAGAACCCGGAGGTCTGACGATGGTGGCTACCCCCCGCACGTGGGTCGTCGGCGAAGTCGTGACCGCGGCCTACATGAACGCTGAGATCAAGGACCAGTTCACCGACCTCATCGCCCCGTGGGTCTCCTACACCCCGGCCTGGACGTCGACCGGCACTGCGCCGGCTATCGGCAACGGGACCTTGGCCGGCAGGTACAAGCTCGTCGGGAAAACCTGCCATGTGGTGTTCGGGCAGACCATGGGCACGACCACCACGTTCGGCACCAGCGTGTACGGGTGGAGCTTGCCGTTCACGGCCGCCAATCCCGGCGGCACCGATGCCAACTTCGGCTGGTCTGGCGCGGCCCGCGGGCATGCAGGCAACTGGTACAACGGCTCGGCGTTCGTCCTGAAGAACACCGCCGTCGCGCGGATCTACCCGCACAAGGAGACGCCGAACACGGAGTGGGGCGCGCTCGTGCCGACTACCTGGGCGGCCGCGTCCACCAACTACCTGCATGGGGCCATCACCTACGAGATCGCCTGACCCGCCCCACAACCCGCACGCCCCGCGCCGCCGGCCGGGGCCTTCCTGCTTTCTGGAGGTCTCATGGCCTGGTACCCGGGCGCGACCCGGTACGAGCTTCAGCCGGAGTCGGACGACCAGCCGGCGATCCGGCCGACGCAGCTCATCGTCCACTCGATCATCGCGCCGTGGACGGCCCGCCGCACCTTCGAGTTCTGGCGCGACTCCACCAACCTCGAAAGCCACTTCGGCCTGGGGTACGCGGGCGACCTCGCCCAGTACATCGGCACGCAGACCCGCGCCGACGCCAACTACAGGGCCAACCTGCGGCCGGACGGTACGGGGGCGGTGTCGGTCGAGACCGCGTCCAACACGAGCGGCACGGACCCGTGGACGGCCGAGCAGGTCGAGGAGCTGATCAAGATCGGGGTGTGGCTCCACAAGGAGCACGGCATCCCGCTGCGGATCTGCCGCACCCACGACGACCCCGGGTTCGGCTACCACCGGCTCCACGCCGAGTGGGCGAAGGACGGGACCGCGTGCCCCGGCAACGCCCGCGTGAAGCAGTTCAACGAGGTCGTGTTCCCGGGCATCGTCGCCCGCGCCAACGGCCAGACCACGCCCCCCGAGGAGGACGACGACATGCCCATCTCCGACGACGACCTGAAGCGCATCGCCCGCGCTGTCGCCAGCTACCAGAACACGGCGGTCGAGCCGTCCCGCGACGTGTACCAGATCCAGCGTGACGCCTCGTCCTTCGCGAAGCAGGCGGCCGAGCAGACCAAGGGTCTGTCCGCGACCGGCCTCACCGAAGCCCAGCTCGACAAGCTCGCCGACCGGGTAGCGGACAAGCTCGCCGCCCGCCTCGCCAACTGAACGGAGACCCCTGATGTCCGATGCTGCGAAGCGCACCGCGCGCACAGTCCTCCAGTCCGCCGTCGCGCTCGCCGTGGTCCTGCCCGCGATCGTCGACGCCGCCGACATCCCGGCCACGCTGCCGTGGGTCGCCGGCGCCCTGGCCGCTGCGGGTGCCCTCACGCGCGTGATGGCCCTGCCCGGGGTGCAGCGGCTCCTCCCGGGCTGGCTCCGCACCGATGAGCCGGCGGCCCGCGGGTGACGCCGACCGAGTCGGGGCAGGTGGTCTTGGAACTGGAACGGCTACGCGGAACGGTCGAGACGGGGTTCGCCCGGGTGGATGGGCAGCTCGCCCTCCTGGTGCAGCGGAGCGACCAGACCGACAAGCAGCTCGACGACCACGACAAGCGCCTCGACGCTCTGGAGAAGGCCCGTTGGCCGCTGCCGTCGATCGCTGCCATCACGGCGTGTGCTGCGCTCGGCCTGACCTTGTACGAGATCGCCGCGCGCTGAACCTGCTGCGGGGTAGCTCAACGGGCACAGAGCAGCCGATTCATACCCGGTTCAGACGTTGGTTCGATTCCGGCCCCCGCAGCACGACGCCCTCTCTCGCCTTCGGGCGGGAGGGGGCGATTTCTTGCGCTCGGGGCAAGGCCGCCCCATCCGGGCTATGCGCCCGGCTCAGGTGCCGCCGCGTGGATGAGCTGACGCAGCGCCCCGTAGTACACCTCGTGGTCCACCACCGCCGGCACGATGGCCGAGAGATGCCCGGCAAGCAGAGGAAACTCGTCGGGGTCGAGGCTGGCCAGGGCAACCCGAGTCGCCGCCTGCGCGCTCTTCGGGTCCCGGTGGTCGACGAAGCTCGCGCTGCCCAACGTCAGCAGGTACATGCGCCGGTAGGCGACGATGGCCTCCTCGGGCGTCATTCCGGCCGCGATGTTGTGGGCGAGCTGCGGCTCCACCAGGCGCTTGAGCAGCTGCGCGCTGAGCCAGGGGCGGGCGCCGCGGAGCGCAACGAGGCCAGGATGATCCGTGAGCAGCTTGTAGAGAGCACGGAAGCGCTGTTCTGTTGCGGCTGCCCACTCAGTGCTGGCCGGGATGTCCGGCAGCTGGGCGGCGAGGTAGTCGGTGCACATGTCCAGTAGCCCCGCCATATCGGTGCAGCGGCGCTGAAGGGTGGCGTGGGCAATGTCCAAGCGTGCAGCCAGCGTGCGGAAGCTCAGAGCGCCGGGCCCCTGCTGATTGACGATCAGCAGGGCCGTCTCGGCGATGAGTTCGGGAGATGTGGGAACGGATTGCCTCGGCATGAGAGTCAGCGTACGGTACATCGTATCGGTCACGCTAGGCTCATCTCTCCTCACTCGGAGGCGGCATGTCCCGCACCACCGTCGACCCCCTCTTCAGCACCGCGTCCGCCGCGGCTTTCACCGAGCGCCACCTGGCCCGTCTCACCTCCGGAGCGCTCGCCGCAGTACGCGTTCCCAACTTCCTCAGCACCCCCTCATGCGAGGCCGCGATGGCGGCGCTGGGCCGGCTCCCCACGGCAGACTACGACCGCAGCCGGGTACCGACGCCGATCGTTCGGTTCGGCCCCGCCCTCAACGACTACCGGCAGCCCGACGGCAGCCTGGACGCCGCCCGGTACTGGACCGACGCCGAAGCCGCGCGGGCGGCCTGGCACCAGGCCGGCATGAGGCCCGACCCGATCGCGGTCTCCCTGGCCCGGCTCGGCTCCGCGTGGGGCGCGGCAGTCGCACCCGCCACCATCGGTGGCCGTCCCGTCTTCGGTGGCACGCTGCGCGAGATCAACTCCGGCGCGCTCATCCACTACGACGACATCAACCGCGAGTTCCCCAACGGCCTGTTCGACCAGGAGACCGTCGGCCAGCTGGCGTTCAACGTCTGGGTGGCTGCCCCGAAGACAGGCGGAATGACCACGGTGTGGCGACACCGCTGGGAGCCGACCGACGAGCAGCACCGCGAGGCATACGGCTACACACCCCACACCGTCGCACACAGCCAGTCCGTCTCAGTAACCCCGGAACTCGGCGATGCGCTGCTGTTCAACCCGGCCAACTTCCACGCCGTCGAACCCAACCCCAGCGGCCGACGGATCGCGTTCGCGTTCTTCCTCGCTCTCACCACCACCGGCCAACTCATCGCCTGGTCCTGACCACCTCTCAAGAGGAGTACCTCGTGCACCAGCTCACGTACGGCGACATCAAAGCCGCAGCCGACCGGATCGCCGGACGTATCCGCCCGATCACCATCGCCCCCGTCGACCCCGGGGCGATCCGCACCGCCCACCGGGACCCCCTCGACGACCGCGAGCCCGAACCGTCTCAGGTGTGGCTGGCGCTGGAGTTCATGCAACACACCGGCTCCTTCAAGGCCCGCGGCGCCCAGAACTTCATCCAGGCCCATCGCGAGGCGGGCACCTTGCCGGACGCCGGAGTGACCATCGCATCCGGAGGCAACGCCGGCCTGGCGTGCGCCTGGGCCGCCCAGCAGCAGGGTGTTCGGGCCACCGTGTTCCTGCCGGAGACCGCGCCGCAGGTCAAGGTCGCCAAGTTGCGCGCCTACGGCGCGGACGTCCGTCTCGTCGGATCCGAGTACGCCGACGCCCTGGCCGCCTGCGAGACCTTCGCCGCAACCACCGGAGCGCTCCCTTCCCACGCCTACGACCATCCCCTCATCGCCGCCGGAGCCGGGACGCTCCTGGAGGAGATCCACCAGCGCATCCCCGGCCTCGACACCGTGGTCGTGGCGGTCGGTGGCGGCGGCCTCTTCGCCGGGATCGCCACCGCCGCCCAGCATCACGGCATCCGCGCGGTCGCGGTCGAGCCGGAGAACTGCCGCGCTCTCAACGCCGCCATCGAGGCGGGGCACTCGGTCGACGTCACCGTCGACTCGATCGCCGCCGACTCCCTCGGTGCCCGCCGCACCTCCTCCATGGCTCTGCACGCTGCCCAGCAGGACAACGTGACCTCCGTGATCGTGCCCGACTCCGAGATCCTTCGAGCCCGCCAGGCCCTCTGGGACCACCGGCGGGTGGCCGTCGAGCACGGGGCCGCCACCGCGCTCGCCGCACTCACGTCCCCGCCGCACCACCGTGCCGACCGCGGCCTTCCGTCCAGCCGCACGACAACGAGCCGCAGCTACTGCCCCGGCAACGGCGAGCGGGTCGCCGTGGTTCTCTGCGGCGCGAACACCGACCCCAGCGACCTCGTACTCGGGCCTGACGAGCGCTGACAGGGGAGGAAGCGTGTCGCGGACCATCATCCGGCCGGCGGAGTGGACGATCGGCGCAGACCGCGAGGAGCCTGGGCCCCCGGCGCGGTTCGTCACGTGCAAGGGCTGCGATGCCAGGTCGGAGCCCAGTACCACCCAGGCCGACACCGACGCGTGGGCGCTGAAGCACACGGGCGAGACCGGCCACCGGACGTACCGGGAGTTCGCAGCCGCGCACCTGCGCGCGTACCCGGCGCCGGGCAACCCGCATGCCCGGGCAGGGGAGGGCTCGTGAAGGTCTGTTCGTGGTGTGACCAGCCGATCCACGGCAAGGCTGTGCAGCTCGGCGACGACGCGGGCAGTGGCGTGCACCTGCCCGCCTACTGGCACGCCGACCGAGCGGAGTGCGGGCCTCGCAGGCGACTGCTGCCAGGCCCGGACGATGGGATCCTGTCGCCCCTCCAGTCGCAGCTGCGCCGCGTCGCCGTTCCGCGTCGCCCATGATCTCCCGTGCGTCCGTGGTCACGGCGGACCACGGGCGAGTGGGGCACGACGGCCCCGGCCGGGTCCGTTCCCCGGCCGGGGCCTCCACTTCAACCCCCTTGGAGGCGCCGTGAGTCAGTACGACGAGTACCAGGAGTACACGGATCGGAAGGCAGCGGGCGGCGGCCAGCGGAAGCACGCCGCAGGCAGCTCTTCGGGTAAGCACGCGAAGGCCGGCGGCAGCTCCGGGGGTTCCGACGGCGACAGCTGCATGGTGGTCGCGCCGATCCCCGCGATCGGTCTCGGCCTCTTATGCCTCGCGGCGCATACCCTGGTGCGGCAGTCCGGACGAAGGGCACGAGCATGAAGACGATGACGCGCGTGGCACGACGCCTCCACTGGGGCCAGCCCGCCTGCACCTGCGGCGACCCGAAGTGTCAGCAGCTCGACTACGAGGTCCTCGGCATGCCGACATGGCTGCTCTCCCTCGGCCTGGTCCTGGCGGCCGCGGTCGGCATGCTCGCGTACACCGCCGCCAACCGACTCTGAGCCCGGCACGCTCCGCCCCGGTAGACCGGTGCCCCCGGTCGGCCGGGGCATTTTCACGTCGCCTTCGATTCGAAGGGCCACGGGCACAGCGCCGCCAGCCCCTCACGGAGGTCGGCGTTGCCGCAGGTCAGGGCGCTGCGAACCCTCAGCGGCGGCGGCGCCTCGCACGGCCCTTGGCCTCCCTGAAATAGGGGTGTCTTGACCATAGGTTGGGGTTGCCCGAGCCCGTGCCCCCGGAGATCAGGTACGAGACCCTGGCCTCGATCAGGGCGCGCAGGATCCGCTCCCCGCCGGGCGGAACGGTGCCCGCTTCGGTCAACTCCCCCACGGAGAAGGCCCGGGGCCGCACCACACGCAGCGAGAGACACGTCGATCCGACCGACACCGGCGGCAGCACGGCGTGCATCCGCGTCCCGTCCGGGAGCCGGGCGTCCACCCAGGGCCGGGCGTCGTCCAGGCGCCGTCCGGCAACCGCCGCGAGCCGCTGCGCCAGCCGGCGCACGGCCGGGGCGTCCGCGAAGCGGACCCCGGTCAGTTCGAGACCGGCGCCCCGGTCGACCCAGACCCGGTCGGGGGCGGAGACCAGCACATCGGTGACGTCGGGATCGGCGAGCAGAGCTTCCAGCGGTCCGGTGCCGACCAGCTCGCTCCGCAACGCCTCGGCCGCGCCCAGGACTTCCGCGTCGCCCAGGAGCCGCCCCTGGGCCCGCAGCGCCGCCGCGACCCTGGCCGGTGTCGGCTCGGCCCCGCTCTCGGCGAGCCGCTGCCGTACGGCCTCCAGGAGCCCCGCGCCGCCGCCGTCCGTCATGGCGCTCATGAGACGGCCTCCGGGGCGAGCACGCGCTCCCAGAAGGCTGCGCTGAACCGGCCGAGCGGGCCACGCGCCTCGCCGCCCGGCGGCGCCCCGGTGTCGAGGGCGGCCAGGAGGCCGGGATCGTGCGGGAGTTCCCCGGCGAGCGGCAGGCCCAGGGTGTCCGCGACCCACTGCTCGTCGATCCCGGGCGCGTACGGTCCGCGCACCACGGCCCGCAGATCGCTCAGCGTCAGGCCCGCCAATGTGGCGACCCGGTGTGCGGCGGCGACGGCCCGCAACTCGCCCGGGACGACGAGGAGTCCGAGGTCCAGTTGGGCCAGCGCCTCGGTTACCGCCTCGTCGATCCGGCGGGGCAGGTCCACGACGACGATGCCGCCCCTCCTGCGCGCCGCCGCGAGCACCGCCCGCATGGCCTCGGCCGGCACGAGGACCTCGTCGCCCCGGTCCCAGCTGAGCACCCGCAGCCCGCGCACCGAAGGCAGCGACTCCTCCAGGGCTCCGCCGCCGACGCGCCCTTTGGAGGCGACGAAATCGGGCCACCGCCTGCCTTCGGCCCGTTCCCCGCCGAGCAGGACGTCGAGCCCGCCGCCGAGCGGGTCGCCGTCCACGAGCAGGGTGCGCCGACCGGTCCTGGCGGCGGCCAGCGCGAGCGCGCACGCCAGTGTGGAGGCGCCGGCTCCGCCGCGTCCGCCGATGACCCCGACGGTCAACGCCTGGCGGCCCGCGCCCTCGGCCGCGTCGGCGATCCGGTCGACGAGCCAGCTCTCGGCGTCCGGCAGCCGCAGCACGCAGTCGGCGCCGATCTCCACCGCCTGCCGCCACACCTCGGGGTCGTCGAGGCCGCCGCGGTCCCGGCCGACCAGGATCACCCCCTCCCGGCGCGCCGCCCCACGGCAGCGCGCCGCCGCGTCGTCGCCGACCAGGACGAGCGGGGCGTCGGCCCAGCTCGCGCGGTGCTCCGGCACCGTGTGGTGCACCTCGGGCTCCGCCCCCGCGGCGGCACACAGCCGCAGCAGGTCGTCGAGAAGCGCGAGGTCCTCGGTCACGATCAAGGGCCGGGGCGCGCGACGGGCCTCCTCGCCCTCCGGTCGCCGGAACGAGCCCCCGATCCGCCCGCCCCGCCCGTCCGGCCCGTCCTGCCGACCGCCCGGCGGTCCACCGAGCCACCCGTCCCGCCGACCGCCCGGCGGGCCGCCCAGCCGGCCGTCTCCCCACCCGTCCCGCGCCCGGGTCACTCGGGCGGGCCCCGCCGCCCCCGAAGTCACCGTTGTCGTTCCGAAAGTCATGGTTCCCGCCACGGCACATGCCCCCTGTCCATGCGATCCCGTCCGCGCCCGTCGCGCGGCCGAGATCCGTGATTCCTTCCGTCCGCGGAGTTCGCGGTGGGAATCACCGTGGCGCCATCCCGGAAATCGTGTGGATCTTGCTCAAAAGCTGTGGATAACTCCGCCGTTGTGAATATCCCCGTGCCCCATACCGGGGATGCCCGGAGAGCAGCACAGCCACTACGCTGAGTGACGAAACGAGGGCATCACGCCGCCGCGGCCAACCGGCCGCCGAGAGGGGGAGAGATGAGGATCCGAGGGATGAAAACGCGTCCGGACATGCGACGACCCCCGCCGGGGGGGAGAGCGGGGGTCGTCTCTCCGGCCGACTCGGGGGGGGAGGAGCCGGACCGGGTTAGCACGGTCGCGAACGATCCGTGACTTCCATGGTGTACCCGAGAGCCTTCTCAGGCAAACCCACACGCTCGAGCGTACGCCGAATGGCGGGCACCTATGCTCGGCTCGTGGAAAACCACTCGATGCCGCGCACAGCCGCCTTCTTTGACCTGGACAAGACGGTCATTGCGAAGTCCTCGACGCTGACCTTCAGCAAGTCCTTCTACCAAGGCGGACTGATCAACCGCCGCGCCGTCCTGCGGACGGCCTACATCCAGTTCGTCTTCCTCGTGGGCGGCGCCGACCACGATCAGATGGAGCGGATGCGCGAATACCTTTCCGCGCTCTGCAAAGGCTGGAACGTCGCGCAGGTCAAGGAGCTTGTCGCCGAGACCCTGCACGAGCTGATCGACCCGATCATCTACGACGAGGCCGCGTCCCTCATCGAGGAGCATCACGCCGCCGGCCGGGACGTCGTGATCGTCTCGACCTCGGGCGCCGAGGTGGTCGAGCCGATCGGCGAGATGCTCGGCGCCGACCGGGTCGTCGCCACGCGGATGGTCGTCGGCGACGACGGCTGCTTCACCGGCGAGGTGGAGTACTACGCCTACGGGCCCACCAAGGCGGAGGCGATCCGGGAGCTCGCGGAGTCGGAGGGGTACGACCTCTCACGGTGTTACGCGTACAGCGACTCGGCCACCGACGTACCGATGCTGGAGTCCGTGGGTCACCCCTACGCGGTCAACCCCGACCGGACGCTCCGCCGCGAGGCGACCGCCCGGGACTGGCCGATCCTGGCGTTCGAGAAGCCGGTCCGGCTCAAGCAGCGGCTGCCGGCGTTCCGGATGCCGCCGCGCCCCGCCCTCCTGGCCGCGGCCGCCGTGGGCGCGGCCGCCGCGACGGCCGGACTGGTCTGGTACGCCAACCGTCGGCGCCACGCCACCCTTGCCGATCGCTTTGCCCGGATTTGAGGCGAAAGTAAAGAAGTGGAGCCAGGACTTTCGCTTCCCACCCGACAGGAGTAGAAAGGAATCAGGCCCGCGAGACCTAGGACATCCGAGAGGATCACCTGTTGAGCAAGAAGGCCCCACGGACCACGCACAGAAACTGAGCACCCACGCGACGTCGACCCGTCGATTACGGGCCAGCCGCACCAGGCGATGGGCAAAGTTCCCCGCTTGATGGGCACATATCGAGGACGCTTGGTAACTCGGCAGACGTGCCAGCGGCGGTACCAGGACTGGTACCGCCGCAACCCTGTGTACGGGTGGTTTCCGGGGGTGGGACCTCAGGCCGCGCCGCGCTGGAGCGCCTCGCAGACCGCCGTCGACTCCCGGACCCCCAGTTCAACGGCCCGCCCGCAGTGGGCGATCCAGGCAGCCATGCCCTCCGGCGTCCCCGACAGGTACCCCTCGAACGCGGCGACGTACGCCGCCCGCCCCTGCTCGGCGTGACCGACCTCGGCCGGGCAGATCGACTTGGGGTCGAGCCCGCTGCCGATCAGCACGATCCGCTCCGCGGCCCGGGCGATCAGCCCGTTGTACGAGGTGAAGGGGCGCAGTGCGAGCAGCTCGCCGTGCACCACGGCCGCGGTCACCAGCGCCGGGGCCGTACCGCCCGCGATGATCAGCTCGGAGAGCCCGTCCAGCCGCCCCGCGACCTCCGCCGGGTCCGGCAGCGGCGCCTCGATCAGCGGCTCTTCGACCGCCTCGCCGAGCTGCCGGGGCCTGCCGACCGTGTCGTCGGCCTCGCCGCGGGCCGCTGCGAGCGCCGCGTCGCCGACCGCGACCAGGTGCAGCCGGGCGAGCACCCGTAGCGGCGACTGGCGCCAGATGGAGAGCAGCTGGCCCGCCTCGGCGCCCAGCCGCAGGGCCGCGCCCACCGTCCGCGCCTCGCTCTCCCCGCCGAAGTCGGTGCGCCGGCGGACCTCCTCCAGCGCCCAGTCCGCGCCGGACAGCGCCGCCGAGGCGCGGGCCCCGCGCAGGGCGGCCTCGGAGGTGATCTCGTTGCTGCGGCGGCGCATCACGCGGTGTCCGTAGACCCGGTCGACGGCCTTGCGTACGGAGTCCACCGAATCGGCGACGCCCGGCAGGGAGCCGAGGGCGGCCAGGGGGTCAGAGGCGTGCGTACTCATAAGTAGGGAGGCTACGCGCCCGGGGCGGCGACCCCGGCCCGCCCCACCTTGGAGTGGTCTTCTTCACGGACCTTGACCACGTGACGCGATCGTACCGCTACGCTTCGTGAACATGAAGATCGCTTTCGTAGGGAAGGGCGGCAGCGGGAAGACCACGCTGTCCTCGCTCTTCATCCGCCACCTCGCCGCCAATGAGGCCCCCGTCGTCGCGGTGGACGCCGACATCAACCAGCACCTCGGGGCCGCGCTCGGGCTCGACGAGGCCCGAGCGTCGGCGCTGCCCGCGATGGGCGCGCATCTGCCGCTGATCAAGGAGTACCTGCGGGGCTCGAACCCGCGGATCGCCTCCGCCGACTCGATGATCAAGACGACACCGCCCGGGGAGGGTTCACGGCTGCTGGGGGTCCGCGAGGACAACCCGGTGTTCGACGCCTGCGCGCGGAGCGTGGGCCTCGACGACGGGGAGATCCGCCTGATGGCGACGGGCCCGTTCACCGAGTCGGACCTCGGGGTGGCCTGCTACCACTCCAAGGTGGGCGCGGTGGAGCTGTGCCTGAACCACCTGGTCGACGGGGCGGACGAGTACGTGGTCGTCGACATGACGGCGGGCTCGGACTCCTTCGCCTCGGGCATGTTCACCCGCTTCGACATGACGTTCCTGGTCGCCGAACCGACCCGCAAGGGGGTGTCGGTCTACCGCCAGTACAAGGAGTACGCGCGGGACTTCGGCATCGCGCTCAAGGTCGTCGGCAACAAGGTCCAGGGCCAGGACGACGTGGACTTCCTCCGTGCCGAGGTGGGCGACGACCTGCTGGTGACGGTGGGCCACTCGGACTGGGTCCGCGCGATGGAGAAGGGCCGCCCGGCCCGCTTCGAACTCCTGGAGGCGGACAACCGGATGGCGCTCCAGGCCCTCCAGGACGCGGCGGACGACTCGTACGCCCACCGCGACTGGGAGCGGTACACGCGCCAGATGGTCCACTTCCACCTGCGCAACGCGGAGAGCTGGGGCAACGCCAAGACCGGGGTCGACCTGGCGGCGCAGGTCGACCCCGGTTTCGTACTCGGCGAGCAGCTGGCGGTACCTCAACCGAGCTGAGCCGCACCGACGACCGACGGCCGGAGGCCGGCGCAGCGCGCCGAAGCCCGGGAGGCGCCCCAGGCGCCGAGCGGTGCGAGGCGTGCAGACAACAGAGGGGTCCGGGGTCGACCTGGCGGCGCAGGTCGACCCCGGTTTCGTACTCGGCGAGCAGCTGGCGGTACCTCAACCGAGCTGA
>NZ_JAUPWM010000079.1:0-1993 GCF_032436795.1 Streptomyces sp. P9(2023) | reverse complement strand
CCGTCAAATCAGGTGTGACCTTCTCTCCTTCCACATCCAAAATTGTAATCGTGCCATCATCATTTGGCGTGATTATGGGACTGGTGCCGGGTTTTCCTGGTTCCCCATTAATCGCCGAATAAGTCGGCACTTCCGACACGCTAGACGTACCGTTGGAGTAGTCAATCTTAGTCCTCGTCCACAACCACTTGCCTTTTACGGCCCCCGGATTGACATTCGTCCACCCTGTTACGGGCGCTGTATTTCCTTGGTCTGCCAAGCAGTACATCACAGACTGGTCAACCACATAAACAATCTGATCTTTAATCTTGTTAATGATCGACGTTAAATCATCCATGTTGCTTTCCAAGTCCACGTAATTACTAAACTTGTACTCATTCCGACTGTGGTCGTCGTCATTAAACTTGTACTCGGTCGTTCTGGCGCTGACCATAACTGGTGGTCGCATGGTATGAGAGACCACTTGCACATTGTCGCCAATGCCACAGCTAATATCCCCTTTGGCATCGTACTCCACAACAGCATGGTCGATTTTTTTAAGTCGGGCCAAGCCTTCTGCCCACAGTGCATCTTGCGTTTTAGCTTCGGACTTGTAACGGCGGTTAATGTAGCCGTCAAACTCACCATGAGCCTTGTTTGGCAATTTAACATAATAATCTACGTGCGCCTTGACGCTAAAAATACGAGTTAGATTTTTAGGTGAGTAATAAAGGATATTCCCCGCAGCATCTTTTTCCTCGTAGTATTTTCCGGCCAAAGTAACGGTCTTCTCATCAACTTCTGCGCCTTCTAAATCCAAACACGTCCCAAGCTCACTTAGAGAGCCTTTTCGGGTTAAATCAGTCAAGCTATCGTCTTCATCAGATAAGATAGCTTGTGGCTGTTCCTCGCCAATTCGCTTGTAAACATTCAGGACGAGTTCTGTTGGTGTACTACCATCAAACTTAACGTCCAGTTGTGCTTCGGCGTTGTCAAACCCATTTAAGACAAATTGGAGCATTTCCGCATTGGTCGCATTTTCTGACGTAAACTCTAACTTTCGAGTCATTCCAGAAATCTCATTAATGCCTAAAGTAATCCCTGTGTCGGAAAATATCCGATTAAAATACCACTCAAACGGCTGGGCTTGAGTGGCAGAAATTGGTGGGCATTCTTCCGATACGATATCGATAGTTCCAGAATAACAAGAAAACGACTTAACATCATCGTTTAAGCCGTCTTCGTCATCGTAAATTGTAAGCCAGTATTTCCGGCCGGATTTGTCTTGGCACATGATGTAATTGCCGCTGGTCCACAAGTCAGCATGGATACTCTTGGTTAACACATTAATGTCCAACGTCTCCAAAATGGAGCCAACATATTGACCAATGAGGTAATCATCAGTCTCGTATGCATCTAAAACATTGTACATGCGATCCGTCAAAGTAAATATCATACGTATGCAGCCCTCCCTTTTAGTTTGACAATTGGCGCGGTTGCAAAATCTGACCAGCTTAAAAACATGGTACTTAAGCCTGGTGGTGCGTAAATCAAAGTGGAGCCAGGGTCGCGGTATTGCAAGCCTTGGTTATTATTTAACGTGCAATAGATGTTGTCTACGTTTTTGCCGTATAGCAAAATGTCCTTACTTCCAAATTTATTCGGGATATCTTGCCAGTTAAGAACGTTATGTTTCTTGACATTAATCGCTCGGAAAAAGTTATTAGCGATTGGCAAATATTCTTTATATGCAGCGCCATACCATGTAATCTTCCGCAGTTCCGTGTCTGGATTCTTGCTAATAAATGACTTTTGAACACCCGCATAGCTGACATTAACAGTAATTTCATTGCCAATTTTCTCCACAGCCACCCATGCAGTACGCCCGCTTACATAGTATTTGGACGTCTCGCGGTTATCCCATACACGATTGCCGTCAATGTAAATTGCCACATCGGAACGTTCGGAAACCGAATTGTTATCCTCAACAACAACAGCCACTATCAGCTCATCG
>NZ_JAUPWM010000197.1:0-390 GCF_032436795.1 Streptomyces sp. P9(2023) | reverse complement strand
CCAAGATCCAGAAGGCTCGACCCCGGATGCAACCGCCCCCACTGCGCCCAGGCAATTTTGCCGCCGTGGTCGCGCAGGAAATCCTGTCCGTTGGTGTTGCCCCACATCACCCCAGCTTCCCGCCCGATCCAGCTTTTCAGCGCCTCGATGGCGCGATCAGCCTGTTTGGGGTCATGCAGCCAGCGGGTGTGATCCAGCCCGGTCTGGCGTTTGACAAAAGCCAGAAGCGCCTTGTCGTCGCGCGATCGGGTCAGGCCGAGGTTCCAGGCCGCAATCCACAGCGCCTGAAGCTTTTTTGCATAGGGGCCGTCCAGATCGCGCCGGTTCACGTGACGAAACCCCAGCCGGCGCAGTTCGGCGACGACCCGCTCTTTATCGGCCGGGGTCATC
>NZ_JAUPWM010000196.1:0-391 GCF_032436795.1 Streptomyces sp. P9(2023) | reverse complement strand
TTAATACCATACTACTTATCGACATAATATACCTCAGTAACTGTTGGGGGAGAGAACGGGAGAGGCATTCCATTCTCTCCCCTGATCTGCTGATCCAGTCGGGTGGATGTTTGTCGCGTGATGCGCCACTGGAAAAGATCAGCAAGATAGGGATCGGGGAACCATATTTGAGCGGTTCGGAAACGGTACGGTTCCCCTACGATGTTTGGCTGCACCGATCTGATTATGAGAACAATCCTTCGTCAAAGATTACTCACATAATTAGATAGGTAATGGTAGTAGTGGGTGGGTTTGAACCACCGACCTTTCGCTTATCAAGCGAGTGCTCTAACCAACTGAGCTACACTACTGGAAGCAAGCCTTCTACCATGGCTCAAGGCTTGCCTATGTG
>NZ_JAUPWM010000195.1:0-391 GCF_032436795.1 Streptomyces sp. P9(2023) | reverse complement strand
GAGCGTAAGCGACTGATCACGAAATGGGTCAGTGATGTCAAAATGGGTAATTAATCTCCCCTCGCAGCTCGGTGATTGAATCCGAGCTGCCTAATTCTATCAATCGATTTATTTTACCGTCATCCGGTGCCGGTTAATGTTGTGCTGCCTAAATACTAGGTGGTCGTTCATCTTTTTTCTCGGAGTAGAGTTATGACTGAGAATATTACGTCCATGAAGCAAAATACGGGTGCTATTCATAACACTGATCCTGTTTTTTATTGGATCGGTTTAGCCATCGCGGCATTTATATTGCTCCCTTCTTTTGCTCTTGATTATGGTTTGTTTGATTCAACCTCAGATGAGTTTTACGAAGCGATGGGATGGAGTCAGCCAAGCATCGCTTGGTTAT
>NZ_JAUPWM010000194.1:0-355 GCF_032436795.1 Streptomyces sp. P9(2023) | reverse complement strand
ACGGACAGAGAGTCGTCAAAGCCTGTTCGATGCCCTCGACCGACCGGCACTACGACCACTCCCCCCACGCCCTACACCTACGCCGAGTGGCGTAAGGCACGGCCGGGTATCGACTATCACATCGAGATCGAGAAGCGGCTATACAGCGTGCCCCACGCCCTGGTGGGGGTGAAGCTGGACGTTCGGGTGACCGACACCTCCGTGGAGGTCATGCACAAAGGGCAGCGAGTGGCGCTACATCCTCGTCATGGTAAGGGCCGCTTCGCCACCCTGACTGAACACATGCCTAAATCGCACCAGGCCCATCAGAACTGGTCACCGGGACGGTTCCTGAACTGGGCCAATGACATCGGCC
>NZ_JAUPWM010000078.1:0-2217 GCF_032436795.1 Streptomyces sp. P9(2023) | reverse complement strand
AACCTCGGCATCAAGCAGCCCGTCTCCGCGATCCTGGAAGCCGCCGAGGAACACCGCGCCGACGTCATCGGCATGTCGGGTCTGCTGGTCAAGTCCACCGTGATCATGAAGGAGAACCTGGAGGAGCTGAACGGCCGGGGCCTCGCCTCGAAGTTCCCCGTCATCCTCGGTGGGGCCGCGCTGACCAGGGCGTACGTCGAACAGGACCTGCACGAGATCTACCAGGGCGAAGTCCGCTACGCCCGCGACGCCTTCGAGGGCCTGCGGCTCATGGACGCGCTCGTCGCCGTCAAGCGCGGTGTCCCCGGAGCCGTACTCCCCGAGCTCAAGCAGCGTCGCGTCAAGGCCGTCTCGGTCACCGAGCCCGCGCCCCGCCCCGCCGAACTGCCGGCCCGTTCGGACGTGGCCGTCGACAACCCGGTGCCGATCCCGCCGTTCTGGGGCACCCGGGTCGTGAAGGGCATCCAGCTCAAGGAGTACGCGAGCTGGCTCGACGAGAACGCGCTCTTCAAGGGCCAGTGGGGGCTGAAGCGGAGCCTGCTGGAGACCGAGGGGCACCCCCGGCTACGGATGTGGCTCGACCGGATCCGTACGGACAACCTGCTGGAAGCGGCTGTCGTGCACGGGTACTTCCCGTGCGTCTCCAAGGGCGACGACCTGATCATCCTGAACGAGGACGGAGGCGAACGGACCCGCTTCACCTTCCCCCGGCAGTCCCGCGGCCGCTATCTCTGCCTGGCCGACTTCTTCCGCCCCGAGGAGTCCGGCGAGACCGATGTCGTCGGCCTCCAGGTCGTCACCATGGGCAACCGGATCGGCGAGGAGACCGCCAAGCTCTTCGCGGCCGACTCCTACCGCGACTACCTCGAACTGCACGGCCTGTCCGTGCAGTTGGCCGAGGCGCTCGCCGAGTACTGGCACGCCCGCGTCCGCGCCGAGCTCGGTATCGCGGCCGACGACCCGAAACAGCTCGACGGCATGTTCCGTACGGAGTACCAGGGTTGCCGCTACTCCCTCGGCTATCCGGCCTGCCCGAACCTGGAGGACCGGGCGAAGATCGCCGAGTTGCTCCGTCCCGAGCGGATCGGCGTCCAGCTCTCGGAGGAGTTCCAGCTCCACCCGGAGCAGTCGACCGACGCGATCGTCGTCCACCACCCCGAAGCCGGCTACTTCAACGCCGGGGGCCGGGCATGAGCACCCTGCGCGACGCCGTCGCCCGCCGGGCCTCGGGCGACGAGCCCGTCTTCTCCTTCGAGTTCTTCCCTCCGAAGACCTCCGCCGGCGAGCCCGCCGTCTGGCACGCGATACGCCGGATCGAGGCCCTGCGGCCCACGTTCGTGTCCGTCACGTACGGCGCGGGCGGCTCGTCCCGGGACCGCACGGTCGAGATGACCAAGCGCATCGTCACCGAGACCACACTCAGGCCCGTGGCACACCTCACGGCCGTCGGGCACTCGGTGGCCGAACTGCGGCACATCATCGGCCAGTACGCCGACGCGGGTGTACGCGACGTCCTCGTCCTGCGGGGCGACCCGCCCGGCGACCCGCGCGCGCCCTGGACCGCGCATCCCGAAGGGCTCACGTACGCACATGAGCTGGTCACCCTGGTCAAGGGCATCGGCGACTTCAGCGTGGGTGTGGCCGCCTTCCCCGAGCGGCACCCCCGCTCCGCGGACTGGGACAGCGACATCGCGCACTTCGTCGCCAAGTGCCGGGCCGGCGCCGACTACGCCATCACCCAGATGTTCTTCCACGTCGACGACTATCTGCGGTTCCGTGACCGGGTGGTCGCGGCCGGCTGCGACACGCCGATCATCCCGGAGATCATGCCGGCGACGGACGCGCGCCAGATCGGCCGCTTCGCCGCGCTCAGCAACGCCGCATTCCCCGAAGACCTGGCCCACCGGCTGGAAGCAGCCCGTGGCACGCCGGCCGAAGGCCACCGGATCGGCGTCGAGTACGCCACCGCCATGGCCGAGCGGCTCCTCGCCGAAGGCGCTCCCGGCCTGCACTACATCACCCTCAACCGGTCCACCGCGACGCTTGAGATCCACCGCAACATACGACCCATCAGGAGTCCTCAGCATGTCCTCGCAACCCACCGTTGACCTGGCCGACTACAAGGTCGCGGACATCTCCCTGGCGGAGTTCGGCCGCAAGGAGATCACGCTGGCCGAGCACGAGATGCCCGGTCTGATGTCGATCCGCCGCGAGTAC
>NZ_JAUPWM010000193.1:0-394 GCF_032436795.1 Streptomyces sp. P9(2023) | reverse complement strand
AGCTTGGGCGACCGCCAACCATACGGTTGGGGTGATGCCGGGAGCAACGCCAACGCAACCCGAACCCGGTGGGGGCGGGGTCCCCTCGGATGCTGCCTTCCGATGGGCCGCTGCTGGTGGTTATATCGGCCCCACGCTTGGCACCGGCCCAACGCCAACCATTGACGGTAATATCCTTCGCTTCCCCAACAGCGAGTCGGGTTTCCGCATCGCACAACCCTTATCTGGCGACTGCTATTTCTGCGCCCGTGTGCGCTGTTCCCCACACGCGCGGGGATGAGCCGAGCCAACAAAGGCAAAATTACGACGAGAACTGCTGTTCCCCACACGCGCGGGGATGAGCCGGCGCTGTCGCTAATGGGCTTGCAGCGCAAAGGCTGTTCCCCACACGCGC
>NZ_JAUPWM010000077.1:0-2552 GCF_032436795.1 Streptomyces sp. P9(2023) | reverse complement strand
TCCCATGCGAACCGTAGGGTTCGGTGTGGGTTCTGCCCACCTGGGCGGGGTAGCGTGAGCGTGGAGATGGAATCCCGCGCCGAGTGCTGCTCCGCGTGGCCGGTGGCCGGTGGTGGGTGTGCTGATCGTGGTCACGCCCTGGTGCCGGTGGGCTGCGCGGGGCAGCCGGGTCCGGTCCGTTGGTGCGTGTCCCTCCGGACGCTTTCCGGCCGGACCCGAAGGTCTGGCTGGGGAGGGAATCCCGCGTCGCCTGGGCGCGGGACGGTTGGTTCGTGGCCGGGTGGGGCCGGTCTTGGACCGGTCAGCCCGGCTGGTCTTCGGGGAGGCGGTGACGGCCGCCTTCGCTTCGAGCTTGTCCACGACCTTGCGGATCACCATGGTGCCGCTGGTCTTGTCCACGACGGTCTTGGTCTGGTGGGCCAGACCGCGTGCTGCGATGCGCCGCCACGCGCCCTGGTCGCGGTCGCCCTGCCACCGGCAGGACGGGCAGATGGCCCACTTCCAGCCCGGGATGGTGGGCTTGTCGGGGGCTTTGCGGTGCCGGAGCGGGGTGAGGCAGTGCGGGCAGTGCTTGGAGGTGTTCGCCGGGGGCACGGTCACCACGGCGATGCCGACCTCGGCGGCCAGGTGCCGCATACGGTCGGCGATCTGCCCGCGCACGGTCTGGGACATACGCGTGTTCTGCGTGCGGCCCATGCCGCCTGCTTCCATCGACCGCAGGTCTTCCAGACAGATCGCGGTCGCCCCGGCTGCGACGGCCTGGTCCACGGCCCAGCGGGCAGCCGACCACGCGAGTGCGTCGTTGATGTTGGAGCGGCGCTCGGAGACACGGCGGATCTCCTCCGCCAGGATGGCGGCCTTGTTGTCCAGCGCAGAGTCGGCGAGCCGGGTGTACTGGTCGGCCTTGGCGTGCAGCCGCTCGGAGAGACGGCGCAGCCGGTACTGCTTGGCCAGCACGCCAGAGGCGCGGAACTGGGCACCGGACCCAAGGGCAGTGATACGGCCGTCGTCGTGGAGCCGGACCGTGCCGGCGGACAGGAGGGTGTTGAGGCCCCAGTCCACGCCGAGCGCGACAGTGTGCCCGGAACGGGCCGCCTTGGGGACGCGATGGGTGTAGGCGATGTCAGCCCGCGCCTTCCCGTCGACGACCCGCAGGGTGGGCAGATGCAGCACCGCGTTCGCCGGGACGGTCGGCGGCAGCGTGATCACACACTCGACCCACGTCCAGTCGCGGTATGCCTGCGGGTCGGGCCGGGTGGGGAGCTGCAACCGCAGCAGCACCTTCGCCGGCTCGGTCGCGGAGCGCTCGATCGACGCCTGCTGTCCGTCGCAGGCGGCCAGCAGCAGCATCCGCGCCACACGCGGCGCGGGCTCCAGCTCGAACACGTCCACCGGCAGGCGGCCGGTCTTCTGCCGGAAACGGGCGATCTGCCGGGTGCGGCCCTTGATGACGCTGGACAGCAGATGCTCCCCGCCAGGGATTGCGGCCCGAACTGTTTCCCACTCGGCTTCGGTGCGCTTCTTTGCGTCGGTGGGCCAGGTGGCCAGGATTCCGGCGACCACATCGGCTCGCCACTTCACCGACCGCAGAGCGCGTCCGGCCTGCTCCTGGGCGGCGCGGACGATCCGGTCGTTGACCTTCAAGCCCTCGCAGACGGCGGTGGTCCAGCCGAGGCGACGCAAGGCCATCCACGCGTTCGACGGCAGCTTCCGGCCGCCCGCGTCCACTCCAGCAGCAAGAACATCCACGTCGGTGGTGTTCCAGTGCTCACCGAGCAGCGTGCCGGCCATGCCTGTCGTCAGCTCGATACACCAGCTCACGCGCTTCACCAGAGCGTGGGCGGTGAGGAGTTCGCCGGTCTTCTCGTCCACGCCGGAGTGGACCAGCGTGCGGGCGCAGGCAGTACGGGAGGTCTCGCCGTCGGCGAGCGGCAGTTTCCGGCTCACCGGGGCTGCCCCTCTGCGCACTGACCGGACTCAGTCAGCAGGCGACGGCGGTTGTCCGCGCTGCGCATCCCGTACAGGCGTCCGGCGAACGTGGTCACCAGGGACACGAAGTCTTCGAGGAGTTCGTCCCGGCCGCCGAGCTTCTTCGGGTGCAGCACCTCAACGGTGACCCCGTACACGGCGAACAGCCGCTTGAGCCAGCCGACACCGAACCGGGCCAGCCGGTCCTCGTGGGTGACGCGTACGACGGTCACGGAACGGTCGGAGACCATCGCGATCACCCGGTTCAGACCGGGCCGGTTCTCCTTCAGGCCGGAGCCACGGTCCTTGACGACCTTCACGATCGTCCCGGTCGAGGAAGCCCGCAGTTCAGCCTCCTGGGCCTCCAGCGAAGACTCCTGCCCCGACGAGCCGGACACGCGTACATACAGCAGTTCCAGACGCGGGCGGGAGGTCGAGGAGTCGCTGCCGCGCTTCATGTTCTCCACATCGACGCAGGAGAACCGGCGCTCACGGCCGACCCACATGAACGGAATCTTGCCGTCCAACGCCCACTGACGAAGCGTCATCGGGTGTATCCCGAGACGCTTCGCAGCCTTGGACAT
>NZ_JAUPWM010000192.1:0-395 GCF_032436795.1 Streptomyces sp. P9(2023) | reverse complement strand
CCCAGGTGCAGATCGCCGCACGGTACGCCGCATGGGACGCCGCATGGTACGCCGCATGGGACGCCGCATGGTCCGCCGCATGGTCCGCCGCATGGGACGCCGCATGGTCCGCCGCATGGTCCGCCGCACGGGACGCCGCATGGGCCGTCGTCGTCCGCGACATGATCTCCACCCCCCACTTCGCGACGCTCACCGAGCCGATGCGTGCCGCCGGGATCGACTTCGCCGCGCTCGGCGGTGCGTCATGACCCGCCGCATCGTGCTCGACATCATCGTGCCCGTCATCGCGGTCCTGCTGTCCATCGGCATGATCTGCGTCGGGCTGTGGCTCGGGACGGAGGTCCGGTCATGAGCGACGGCAGCCCGTGCCCCCACGAGCGCTACGACTCCGACCC
>NZ_JAUPWM010000191.1:0-396 GCF_032436795.1 Streptomyces sp. P9(2023) | reverse complement strand
CGAAATCGTACATGGCACGGCCACCCGGGGGCTAACAGTAGAAAGGTATTGTGCCACCTATCGGCGAGAATGAAAATAATTGGCATTTGTGTTCCGTTTAGTTGAACGTGCTGTCTCACCGAATTGTGCAAAGAGTATGTAAAAATACAAACGCAAATAGTTCGTATTTGTATGCAATAGCTCTTTCACATCAAAGGAACCCATTATGTCTTTTCGTTTACGTCGCACGCTGCTGGCCAGCGCTGTGTCTTCGTTGGCCTGTGGCGTGGCGCTGGCTCAGCAGTCATCCCAGTTGAACGATATCGTGGTGACGGCCTCGGGCTTCGAGCAGCAGATTACCAGCGCTCCAGCATCGATCAGCGTGATTGCCCGGGAAACGCTGGAGCGCGGGCATTA
>NZ_JAUPWM010000076.1:0-3241 GCF_032436795.1 Streptomyces sp. P9(2023) | reverse complement strand
ATTACCAGTCCACGGCCTTGATGCTGAAGGACTGGTTGGGGTTGTAGGTGCACGTCCACAGCCGCGCGGGGGCGCCCGCCTGCGTGCTCCAGTCGGCTATCTCCAGGCACTTGCGCGGGGCGTACGCGTAGTCCATGGCGAGACTGGACTGGCCGCGGAAGACCTGGTTGAGGCCCCAGTGGCAGTCCCACTGGTTGGCGGTCGCACCGTTGTCGCGCCCCCAGCCGCCGATCTCCATGCACTTGTTACTGTTGACGTTCACGTAGTAGAACGCCCCGGGGTCATCCTCCTGGGAGTAGCGGTGCCATTTCTGGTTGGCGCCACCGGTGCAGGGCCACTGGCGGACGGCCGCGCCGTTCGCCGTGCTCCAGTTCGCCACCTCAAGACACTGGCCAGAGTGCTCCGCGCGGATCTCGACGGTGCCCACGTACCAGATGGACGGCGCGGCCTGGGCCGGAGCGGCCGAGACGCCGAAGACGAGGCCGAGGGATGCTGCAAGAACGAGCAGGCCGCGGCGGGCGCGGACGATCGGGTTGAACTTCATGGTCCTCTGCAATCAAGAAGGTTCCGGCCCGTGGCCCGGAAATCATTGTCATGATCGCATAAGTATTCGCATCAACTGATCTTTCCGGAACGCCACTTGATGCCACGAATCGGAACGCCTTCCTCCGTTCTGTCTGCTTCGGTGCGTCGGTCGTCGCCGGGTGAAGGGTGCTCAGGCCCCGCCCTGATCGAACCCCTCGTCCGCGCCGTCCGTGGCCCCCGCCGGAAGCTCGGGCGGCGTGTACGTCGTCAGGGCGACGGCCGTCGGGTCGGGGCGGACCGCGCCCAGGAGGGGGTTGGCGGCGATCGGGGACACCTTGACCTTGGTGCCCGGGCGGGGGGCCTGGACGACCAGGCCGTGGCCGAGATAGATCGCCACATGGGTGGCCTCGGGGAAGTAGACCACCAGGTCGCCCGGGCGCAGCTCGCGCAGCGGCACCCTCGGGAGGGTGCGCCACTGTTCCTGGCTGGTGCGCGGGATCTCCCGGCCCGCGCTCGCCCAGGCCTGGGAGGTCAGCCCCGAGCAGTCGTACGACTCCGGGCCCTCGGCGCCCCACACGTACGGCTTGCCGATCTGCCGCACCGCGTACCGCAGCGCCTCGCCGCCCGCCCGGGACGGGGTCCGGTCGCCGTCCAGGACGCCGGTGTCGAGCAGCTCGCGCTGGGCGCCGGCCGTCTGGGTCCGCTCCAGTTCGGTCAGCCGGGTGAGCTGGTCGGGCGGGAGCGAGGCGAGCAGCTTCTGCACGTCCTTGAGCCGCTGCTGCACGTCGTCGCGCTGCTTCTTCTGTCGCGTGGTCAGCGTCCGCTGCCGGTCCAGGGCCTTGCGGGAGGCGGTCGCCAGCTCGCCGGCCTTCTTCTCCGCCGCCGTGAGCCGGGTGACGGCGGTGGCCCGGTCGCGGGCCGCACGGTCCATCAGGTGGCCCTGGTCCAGGGCGTGCCGGGGGTCGTCGGAGAGCAGCAGCCGCAGGTACGGGGAGAACGCCGAGGCCGCCGCCCGCCCCTGGTACTGCTCCCTGGCGAGCCGGCCGGCCGCGTTCCGTCCCTGGGCGAGGCGCTCGCGGGCGCGGGTGAGGGCCTCGCCGACCTTCTTGGTGTCGGCGGTCTGGAGCCGCAGCGCCTCGTCGGTGGCGTTGTGCGCCTCGGTCGCCTGCTCAGCCTGCCGGTACAAGGTCTGGAGCCGGGTGAGGAGCGCGACGACCGAGTCCCCGCCGGGGGGCGGGAGTTCGGCGGCGTCCCCGGCGGGCGACCCCACGGGCGGGTCCGCCGGAGCCTCCTCGGGGACCTCCTCCGACGCCTCCTCCGACGCTTCCACCGCCGGGTCTACGGGCGCCTCCTCCGACGCTTCCACCGCCGGGGCTACGGGCGCCTCCACCGGTGCCTCCACCTGTGGGTCCGCCGGGTCGTCCGCCGTCGCCGTCGGGACCCCCGCCAGCGCCGTCGTCGCGGCGAGCACCCCCGTGCAGACCGTGCGCAGCAGCCTTCCTGACACGTCATCACCTCCACCGCGATGATGGCGGGGCTGTGCGGTCGGATGAGCTCACAAAGGGGCGAATCGGCCCAATCGGCTCACCCGTTCGGATTGGTCCAGGGCCACTTCGGCACGAACCGCTCGCGGCCCTCGGGGACGTACTCGTACACCCAGCCGCGCGGCAGCCCGAGCCGCTTGGAGTGGCCGGCCGGTTCGCGGCGGTAGGTGTGGACGGCCGGCGGGCCGCCGTCCGTGTCCGGGACCGGGACTTCGTACCACTTCGGCGGATGGCCGGTCGGTCCGACGAGGACGGGCAGGATCTCGCCGTCCAGGGGGCCGCCGCGGAAGGGCGTGTTCTCGCTTCTCACGGGACCAGTCTCGTCTACGCCGGTCTCATATGAGGTGCGCGGCCTCGCTCACCACGGGCGTCACCCGCCGCGCCAGCGTCCCGACCGGCCCCTCGGGGGTCTCCTGTGCGAGCATCCGCTTGACGACCCCCGCCGTCTCCTCGTCGGTCGCGGCCGTCGCCGCGAGCAGCGCGATCAGATGGTCGACCAGCCAGTCCCGCAGCTCGCCGGCCGACGGCCGCTTCTCCTCGTCCAGCCAGATCAGCGAGGCCGCCTCCACCGCCGCGATCCAGGTGCGGACCATCATCCGCAGCCGGGGGCCGGGCTCGGCCACCCCCAGGTGGACGAGGATCTGCTCCGCCGCCGCCCGCCGCACCTCGTCCACGATCGCCGTCGTACGGGAGGTCTCGGCGACGCTGCCGCCCTGGAGGAGGGCGCTGAAACCTGCGTCGTGCTCGTCCACGAAGGTCAGATAGCGGTCCAGGACCCGGGCGAGCCGCTCGGTCGGCGGGCCGACCGGCGGCTCGGCGAAGCAGCGCTCCAGCGCGTCGGCGGAGGAGCGCAGGGCCGCCTCGTAGAGCTGCTGCTTGCCGCCGGGGAAGTAGCGGTAGACGAGCGGCCGCGACACGCCCGCCGCCTCGGCGACGTCGTCGAGGGAGACCTCGTCGGGCGCCCGGTGCGCGAAGAGCGTCAGGGCGGCGGCGAGGAGCTGCACCCGGCGCTCCTCGACGGTGAGCCTGCGGTACGCGGGTGAGGCGGCGGGACTGGTCATGCCTCGCAGGGTAGCTCCGCGCGGTGACACTCAGGCCAACAGTCCGGAGGCTGTGCCTGATGTGCGGCTCCGCCGCGTGGCCAGAGCCGCCGCCCCAGGCGGCTGGCAGGC
>NZ_JAUPWM010000190.1:0-397 GCF_032436795.1 Streptomyces sp. P9(2023) | reverse complement strand
CTTGCTTGGCCGCGTGATTATATCTCTCTAATTTGTGGAGATGGTAACTTCAAGGGAATCTCACATCCTCCATGTAAACACAAAGGCTGTGTAGATCCTGCGGATATTGATAAATGGGCCGGATGGTTTATGGGGTGGTTGGAGCAACAGTAAATCAACACCATCTCATTTGAATTTTAGTCGTTATTTGAAGTAACTCATTGTTAAAACAATATCTATGTCAAATCAATTGAGTATGCAACTTGTGTTGTTTAAACTATGCTCAAACTTCAATATGCAGTATGACTAGATATTATGGATGATAGAAAGTGGCCTCAGGACTATCCAGCAGACATTCTCGTACCGCCCGACGGTGCTGTCGAGATAGATGCTAATTTATATAGATTAGTGTATAAAG
>NZ_JAUPWM010000075.1:0-3641 GCF_032436795.1 Streptomyces sp. P9(2023) | reverse complement strand
GACATCGCCAGGATGAAGCACCAGGCGATCGTCGGGAACATCGGTCACTTCGACAACGAGATCGACATGGCCGGCCTCGCCGCCACCCCCGACATCGTGAAGGACGAGGTCAAGCCCCAGGTCCACACCTGGACCTACCCCGACGGCAAGGTCGTCATCCTCCTGTCCGAGGGCCGCCTGCTCAACCTCGGCAACGCGACCGGCCACCCCTCCTTCGTCATGTCGAACTCCTTCGCGGACCAGACCCTGGCCCAGATCGAGCTCTTCACCAAGCCGGAGGAGTACCCGACCGACGTGTACGTGCTGCCGAAGCACCTGGACGAGAAGGTCGCCCGCCTCCACCTCGACGCCCTCGGCGTCAAGCTGACGACCCTCCGCCCCGAGCAGGCCGCCTACATCGGCGTCGATGTCGAGGGCCCGTACAAGCCGGACCACTACCGCTACTGATGCCGGTACCGGCTACTGATGCCGGCCCGGACGGCGCCCGTGCACTGACGCACGCCCGTCACCCGCACCCGTAGAGGAATCTGGCAGGCCCCCGCACCCCCGTGCCGGGGGCCTGCCTCGTCCGACCGGCCCGCACCCGGGCCTACCGCCCCACGAAGCACCCCGAGGACCCATGCCCCGCGGCCGCTATTCGCTCCATGATCCGCACGATCACACCCCCCTCGGCGAAGAACACTTCAACTGCGCGCCCGGCCCCTCCGGCTGGCGCTACGTCTCCCAGATCACCACCCCCTCCGGCGACCACGCGGGCTCCGTCGACCTGGCCATCGACGAACTCGGCCGCCCCATCCGACTCGAACTCCACGCCGCGAGCTGGCAGGTCCGCGGCGCCGCCCTCGACGGCGTCACCTGGGTCCGCACGGACCCCACCGGAACCCACGCCACCGAAGGCAATGTGCGCGCTCACGCCTTCACCGGCACGTCCCCGGCGTTCCTCGTCGCGATCACGCGACTCCTGCGTCTCACCCCCGGTTCCCCCGCGACCCGCATCCGGCTCGTCGCCTTCACGGATCCCGTGCTCGCCCCCCTCACGATCGACCAGTCCTGGGCCCTGGTGAACAGTGAAGCGCACGCCACTGACAACGGCCCTCTGACCGTGGACGAGTACCAGGTCAACGCCCTCGACACAGGCGAACAGCACACGGTTCACATCGCCGGCGACGTGGTCCTCTCCGCCCCCGGCATCGAACTCGAGTCCCTCGACACCCCGCCGAACGTCTTCCCCTGACGCCCGCCGCGCACCGCTCGAAGCCCGACGCTAAGCGGGCGGTGCGAACCCGGTAGAACGCCCGGGCTCCGCCTCAGACGCGACCGGCACAACGGGGACGCGCCCAGAGCCGCCCGCCCCGGAATCCGCCGCCGCACCCGGACCCACCAGCGGAACCGCCGCAGCACCCGCACCGGCGGACGGGGCGAAGGCCCGCCGCGCGTCACGGGCCTGCCGCTCGCCGACGACCCCCGCCAGATACGCGGCCGCCGGTACACCGGCAGGCGGCGGAGTCCCGGTCCGGCTGACCAGCTCATCGGCGAGCCGCTCGGCGATCCGGCGCCCCACCTCCTGGTCCAGCTGCCCCATCCGCGTCAGGTACTGCCGTATCTCCAGCCACAGCCCGTCCGGCACGGCGGAGAGGTCCAGCCCGGAGAAGCGCCCCACCAGCCACGGCGGGGGAGGAGGCACCATCGCGTTCCGCGC
Organism: Streptomyces sp. P9(2023); assembly: GCF_032436795.1. Taxonomy (NCBI): domain Bacteria; kingdom Bacillati; phylum Actinomycetota; class Actinomycetes; order Kitasatosporales; family Streptomycetaceae; genus Streptomyces; species Streptomyces sp. P9(2023). The sequence continues at coordinate 1,942 of NZ_JAUPWM010000075.1, read as the reverse complement.
CGCCGGCACCCGCTCCCGTACGACAAGCGTCCCGGCGAAGACGTCACCGATCCGCCTCCCCCGCTCGGACACGAGCGAGGCGATACAGGCGACGACCCCGAACGTCATCAGGATCTCCACGACCCCCATCGCCCCGCGCACCAGCGCGTGCCGGAACCGGATCGGTCCGCCGTCGTCCCGCACCACCCGCAGCCCGCAGGCCAGCTTCCCCAGCGAGCGCCCGTGCGAAAGCGTCTCCACAGCGATGGGCGCCCCCACCAACACCAGCAGGAACGAAGCGATCGACACAGCCATCTGCGCGGCCTCGTCCAAGGAAGCCGTCGCCATGGCCAACCCGACCGACACCAACAGATAGACAGCCCAGACGACCAACAGATCGAGAAAGAGCGCCAAAGCCCGGCTGGGCAGCCGCGCCGGCCGCAACCCCAGGACGACAGCGTCCCCCGTCACCACGCCACTCACGGCGCCCACCCTTCTCCGACCTACTCCGGCCCCCGGTACGACAGTCTGCCAAGCTGACCCGCAGCGCGCCGCAGTAGTACGGACCGTCCGCACCCAGTGCCCTGGAGCAGCAGCCGATCATGGACCTCGACGTCTACGTCACCGCCCACCGCGCCGAGTGGGACCGCCTCGACCACCTCCTGCGTCGCGGCGGCAAGCTCACAGGCGCCGAGGCGGACGAGCTCGTGGCCCTCTACCAGCGGACGGCCACCCACCTCTCCCTGATCCAGTCCAGCGCCCCGGACCCCATGCTCACGGCCCGGCTCACCCAACTCGTCGCCCGCGCCCGCGCCACGGTCACCGGCACCCGCCGCTCCTCCTGGCGCGACGCCGTCGGCTTCCTGACGGCCGGCTTCCCCGCCGCCGTCTACCGGTCACGCCACTGGTGGATCCCGACGGCAGTCCTCTCCACCCTCCTCGCCGTGATCATCGGCTGGTGGATCGGCACACACCCCGAGGTGCAGTCCGCGATCGGCGCCCCGGCGGAGCTCCGCGAGATGACCCGCCCGGGTGGCCAGTACGAGACGTACTACTCGAGCCACCCCGCGGCCTCCTTCGCGGCCCAGGTCTGGACGAGCAACGCGCAGGCCGCCGCCATGTGCCTGGTCCTCGGCGCGTTCCTGGGCATCCCGGTGCTCTGGATCCTCTTCCTCAACATGCTGAACCTCGGCGTCGCCATCGGGCTGATGTCCTCCGCCGGCCGTCTCGACATCATGCTGGGCCTGCTCCTCCCGCACGGCCTCCTCGAACTCACCGCGGTCTTCGTCGCCGCCGGCACCGGCCTCAAGCTCGGCTGGACCGTCATCGACCCAGGCCCGACGACCCGCAGAGCTGCCCTGGCCACACAGGGCCGCGCGGCCGTGAGCATGGCGATCGGCCTCGCCCTGGTCCTCTTCCTCTCCGGCCTGATCGAAGGTTTCGTCACCCCGTCCGGCCTCCCGACCTGGGCCCGCATCACCATCGGCATCGCCGCCGAGCTGGCGTTCCTCGCCTACGTCTACGTCCTGGGCGGCCGTGCGGCCCGTGCGGGTGAAACGGGCGACCTCGCCGACGAGGACCGCAGCGCCGAGCTGCCCACCGCCGCCTGATGTGCGTACGCCCCCGCTGACCTGCTAGTCTCCTCTTCGCCCACAAAAAACTGTTGACACGGTTCGAGTGGGGAGGTAGATTCAAACGGTTGCCTCGGACTGGACAAGTTCGATGGTGGCGCGCTAGTATCTCTCTCACTCCGGTCGGGAAGTTGATTTCCACGGAGTCACCCCGATTCCTTATTCGAATCACGAAAGCCACCGATTAGGTCGGCCGGAATGAATCTGATAAAGTCGGAATCGCCGGAAAGGGAAACGCGAAAGCGAAGAACAGCCCGGCAGCCCGCTCCAGCGGGTGGCAGAAACGGAAAACGGATCTGCTAAGCTGGAAACACGAAAGACCGAAGGGAAAA
>NZ_JAUPWM010000189.1:0-399 GCF_032436795.1 Streptomyces sp. P9(2023) | reverse complement strand
ACGGTGACCGCCGCCGCGGTGCAGGCGTCGACGGCCCGCTCGGGGTCGTGGCGGACGGACGGAACGGCAGGGTATCGCGCCTATCAGGGGCACTCCACGTCCGGCCAGTCCGCCGACAACACCGGCTACTGGTTCTACGGGCAGGCGCTCGCGCGGGGTGGCGTGGCGGTGTCCGGGTCGGTGCGTCTGTATCGGGCGACCGGTGCGGGCATGTCGGCGGCGCGGACCGTGTGGCTGGCGCTGCACGGTGCTGCGACGCGACCATCGTCACCTCCCGCGCTGACAACTCAGCCTCGCGCCGCCGGGACAGTGGCACAGGGCGGCACCGTCGACATCGCGCTGACCAGCGCTGAGGTGTCGGCGCTGCTGTCCGGCGCTGCTCGCGGGATCGCTGTCTCG
>NZ_JAUPWM010000188.1:0-400 GCF_032436795.1 Streptomyces sp. P9(2023) | reverse complement strand
AACCAACGCTGATATGCCTTCTCCGCGTCGGCGATCTCGGAGGAATCGCCGCTCTTGCGAGCCGCATTCAGCCTCACCTTGGCGTCGTGCATGCGACGCTCCGCCGCAGTCATCGTGTACCTGTCGCCAGCCCTGACTCCGGCCGCATTTGCCTGCTCGACCGCATTCCGTGCTGCGACCCTCTTGCCGCCGCGACCGAATTGTCCGTACCCGGCAGCGCCGCCTCTCCCGAGCGGCACATTGGGGAGGATGTATCCGTGCTCCACCAGGAGGCGCACCGCCTCCTCCCGCGATTCCGCGATGCGGAAAATGCCGTCTGGGGTAAGCCTCTTCCCCGATCTACCCAAGGCGTTCCTCGCGGTTCCGTGCTTCGACATCCCCTCAGTAGTCAGCAGGTATG
>NZ_JAUPWM010000187.1:0-401 GCF_032436795.1 Streptomyces sp. P9(2023) | reverse complement strand
AGACGCCGACCTGACCATCACCGCGAACAGCCTCTGGTCGACCGACACAACGGACGGACTGACCCAACTCGAGACGTGGATGGACCTGTACTCCACCCGCAACGGCACCGAACCCGGCGCGATCGTCATGCCGCGCCGCGTGTTCCGCGCCCTGTCCGGCCTTAAGGTCATGCAGGGCCAGACCGCTGCTGGGGCGTTCCGCCGCCCGATGGAGCAGGATGTTCGCGGCATCGTGTCCTCAGCCGGCCTGCCCGACATCATCATCTACGACCGGCGCACGAAGAGCGGGCGCGTCATCCCTGACGACACGCTGCTTTTCCTGCCGGAGCCGACCGCCATCGATGACTACAACGGGACCGAGCTCGGCGCCACGTTCTGGGGTCAGACCCTGACCGCGACCG